>JAEYNH010000034.1 GCA_023412655.1 Pseudomonadota bacterium
GAAGTCGCGCGAGCAGTTCGAAATCCGCACGCACAAGCGCGTGCTCGACATCGTCGACCCCACCCCGCAGACCGTGGACGCGCTCATGAAGCTCGACCTGTCCGCCGGCGTGGACGTCGAGATCAAGCTCTAAGGGGATCGGTCCGATGCGTACCGGCGTGATCGCCAAGAAGCTGGGTATGGCGCGCTTCTTTGATGAAGCGGGAGCCCATGTGCCCGTGACGGTCCTCAGCCTCGAAGGCTGCCAGGTCGTCGCCCACCGCACCACTGACAAGGACGGCTATGTCGCCCTGCAGCTGGGCGCGGGCACCAAGAAGCCGAAGAACACTTCGAAGGGCCTACGCGGTCATTTCGCGAAGGGCCAGGTTGAGCCGAAGGCCAAGCTGGTCGAGTTCCGGGTGTCGGAAGACAACCTCATCGACGTGGGCGCGGAAATCACCGCCGACCACTTCGTGCCGGGTCAGAAGATCGACGTCACCGGCACCACGGTGGGTAAGGGCTTCGCCGGCGCTATGAAGCGCTGGAACTTCGGCGGTCTGCGGGCCACCCACGGCGTGTCCGTGTCGCACCGTTCGCACGGTTCGACCGGTCAGCGTCAGGACCCGGGCCGCACCTTCAAGGGCAAGAAGATGGCTGGCCACTACGGCCAGGAAACCGTCACCACCCTCAATCTCACCGTCTGGCGCGTGGACGCCGAGCGCGGCCTCATCCTGGTCAAGGGCGCTGTCCCGGGCTCGGAAGGCTCGTTCGTGAAGATCCGCGACGCGGTGAAGAGCCCGCTGCCGGCCGACGCGCCGAAGCCGGGTGCGTTCCGCGGCGCTGGCGCTCCGACCCCGGTCGAAGCCGCCGCCGAGGAGGCTGCGCCGGCTCAAGAGCCCGCCGTGACCGAAGCGCCGGCCGCCGAGGCGACTGAAGCTGGGGATCAAGCGTAATGAAACTCGACGTCATCAAACTGGACGGCGGGAAGGGCGGCTCGATCGAGCTGGCCGACGAAATCTTCGGCATCGAAGAGATCCGCGGCGACATCCTGCAGCGCGTCGTCACCTGGCAGCTGGCCAAGCGCCGGGCCGGGACCCACAAGATCCAGGTCCGCAACGAGGTCTCCCGGACCTCGAAGAAGATGTACAAGCAGAAGGGCACCGGCGGCGCCCGTCACGGCTCGCGCCGGGCGGCCCAGTTCGTCGGCGGCGCCAAGGCCCACGGTCCCGTGGTCCGCAGCCACGCCTTCGACCTGCCCAAGAAGGTCCGCGCCCTGGCCCTGCGCCACGCGCTGTCGTCGAAGGCCAAGGAAGGCTCGCTGATCGTCCTCGACTCGGCCGTGCTGCCGGAAGCCAAGACCGCTGCGCTGCGTGAGCAGCTGGGCAAGATCGGCGTGACCAACGCCCTGGTGATCGCCGGCGCCGAGGTCGACAACAACCTGAAGCTCGCCGCTCGGAACATCCCGAACGTGGACGTGCTGCCGAACGCCGGCCTGAACGTCTACGACGTGCTGCGTCGCCGCACCCTCGTCCTGACGAAGGACGCGGTCGAAGCGATCCAGGCGCGCTTCCAGCCTGAGGAGGCCGCGTGATGGCCGTCGAGCCCACCGCCCGCCATTACGACACCATCCTGTCGCCGATCATCACCGAAAAGGCCACCGTGCTCTCCGAGCAGAACAAGGTGGTCTTCCGGGTCGCCGGCGATGCGACGAAGGACGAGATCGCCGCTGCGGTCGAGGCGCTGTTCAAGGTCAATGTGACCAAGGTCAACACCCTCAACGTGAAGGGCAAGACCAAGCGCTTCCGCGGCATTGTCGGCCGTCGTTCCGACGTCAAGAAAGCGATCGTGACGCTGGCCGACGGCCAGTCGATCGACATCACCACGGGGCTCTGATCCGATGGCTCTGAAGCAATTCAATCCGACGTCGCCGGGTCGCCGCCAGCTGGTGCTGGTGGACAAGTCCGAGCTCCACAAGGGCCGGCCGGAGAAGTCGCTGGTGGAAGGCCTGACGAAGTCGGGCGGCCGCGGCGGCAACGGCCGCATCGCCGTCCGCTTCCGCGGCGGCGGCGCCAAGCGCCTCTATCGCGTGATCGACTTCAAGCGCCGCAAGTTCGACGTGCCCGCCACGGTCGAGCGCCTGGAATACGATCCGAACCGTTCGGCCTTCATCGCCCTGGTGAAGTACGAGGACGGCGAGCTGGCCTACGTCCTGGCGCCGCAGCGCCTGAAGGCCGGCGACACGATCATCGCGTCGGAAAAGGCCGACGTGAAGCCGGGCAACGCCATGCCGCTGCGCGGCATGCCGATCGGCACGATCATCCACAACGTCGAGCTGAAGCCGATGAAGGGCGGGCAGATCGCCCGTTCGGCCGGCGCCTACGCCCAGCTGGTCGGCCGCGACGCCGGCTACGCCCAGATCCGCCTGAACTCGGGCGAACTGCGGATGGTGCAGGACAGCTGCATGGCCACCGTCGGCGCCGTGTCGAACCCGGACCACATGAACGAGAGCCTCGGCAAGGCCGGCCGCTCGCGTCACAAGGGCCGTCGTCCGCACGTCCGCGGCGTCGCCATGAACCCGATCGACCACCCGCACGGCGGCGGTGAAGGCCGCACCTCGGGCGGCCGTCACCCGGTCACTCCGTGGGGCAAGCCCACGAAGGGCCGGAAGACCCGCAAGAACAAGGCGACGGACAAGTTCATCATCCGCTCGCGCCACGCTCGGAAGGCTCGCTAACCGATGACCCGCTCCGTCTGGAAAGGCCCGTTCGTAGACGGGTACCTGCTCAAGAAGGCCGAGGCTGCGCAGTCCTCGGGCCGGAAGGACGTGATCAAGACCTGGTCGCGCCGCTCGACCATCATGCCCCAGTTCGTGGGCCTGACGTTCGGCGTCCACAACGGCCTGAAGCACGTCCCGGTGCTGATCTCGGAAGACATGGTCGGCATGAAGCTCGGCGAATTCGCGCCGACCCGCTTCTTCCCCGGCCACGCGGCCGACAAGAAGGCCAAGAGGAAGTAAGATGGCCAAGCAAGCTAAAGCCCGCCGTCTTACCGGCGCTGAGGCGATGGCCAAGGTGCGGACCCTCCGCACCAGCCCGCGCAAGCTCAACCTGGTGGCCCAGTCGATCCGCGGCCTCAAGGTTCAGCGCGCCCTCAACGAGCTGGAGTTCAGCCACAAGCGCATCGCCAAGGATGTGCGCAAGGCGCTCTACTCGGCCATCTCGAACGCCGAGAACAACCACAACCTCGACATCGACAACCTGGTCGTCGCCGAGGCCTTCGTGGGCAAGAACCTGATCATGAAGCGCTTCCACGCCCGTGCGCGCGGTCGCGCCTCGCGCATCGAGAAGCCGTTCAGCGAGATCACCATCGTGGTCCGCGAGCAAGGTGAGGCCGCCTAATGGGTCAGAAGATCAATCCGGTCGGGCTGCGCCTCGGCATCAACCGCACCTGGGACAGCCGCTGGTTCGCCGACGGCCCCGAGTACGGCCGCCTGCTGCACGAAGACATCAAGGTCCGCCGCGCGCTTAAGAAGCGCCTGTACCAGGCCGGCGTGTCGCGGATCATCATCGAGCGTCCGCACAAGAAGTGCCGCATCACCATCTATGCCGCGCGCCCCGGCGTGATCATCGGCAAGAAGGGCGCGGACATCGAGAAGCTGCGCAAGGACATCGCGGCGATGACGGACGGCGAGGTTCACCTGAACATCGTCGAGATCCGCAAGCCCGAGACCGACGCCCAGCTGGTCGCCGAGAACATCGCCCAGCAGCTCGAGCGCCGCGTGGCCTTCCGCCGCGCCATGAAGCGTTCGATGCAGTCGGCGATGCGCCTGGGCGCCAAGGGCGTCCGGATCAACGTCTCGGGCCGCCTCGGCGGCGCCGAAATCGCCCGCATGGAGTGGTACCGCGAAGGTCGCGTGCCGCTGCACACCCTGCGCGCCGACGTGGACTACGGCTTCACCGAAGCCAAGACCACCTATGGCGTCATCGGCGTGAAGGTGTGGGTGTTCAAGGGCGAAGTGCTCGAGCACGACCCGATGGCTCTCGACAAGCGCCTGGCCGGCGAAAGCGGCCCGGCCGGCGAGGGTGGCGGCCGTGAACGTGGCGACCGTCCGGATCGTGGCCCCCGTCGCGATCGCCGCGAGCCGGCGAACGCCTAAGGACCTGAACCATGCTGTCTCCGAAGAAGACCAAGTATCGTAAGCAGTTCAAGGGCCGCATCCACGGCACGGCCAAGGGCGGGTTCACGCTGAACTTCGGCTCCTATGGCCTGAAGTCGATGGAGCCCGAGCGCATCACGGCCCGGCAGATCGAAGCGGCCCGCCGCGCGATCACCCGCCAGATGAAGCGTCAGGGCAGGGTGTGGATCCGGGTGTTCCCCGACGTGCCGGTGACCGGCAAGCCGGCGGAAGTCCGGATGGGCTCGGGCAAGGGTTCGGTCGAGTACTGGGCCGCCCGCGTTCACCCTGGCCGCATCATGTTCGAAATCGACGGCGTGCCGGATGACGTCGCCCGTGAAGCCCTGCGCCTCGGCGCGGCCAAGCTTCCGGTCAAGACGCGCATCGTCACCCGCATCGACGCCGCCGTGGAGCACGCGTGATGAAGATGGACGAAGTTCGCGGCCTGACGGCCGACCAGCTGAGCGAGCAACTCGTGTCGCTGAAGAAGGAGCAGTTCAACCTGCGCTTCCAGAAGGCCACGGGTCAGCTCGAGAAGACCCACCGCGTGAACGAGCTGCGCAAGGATATCGCGCGGATTCAGACCGTTCTGCGCGCCAAGGCCAAGGCCTGAGGAGACTAGGACATGCCGAAACGAATTCTCGAGGGCGTTGTCGTCTCCGATAAGGGCGACAAGACCGTCGTGGTGAAGGTCGAACGGACCTTCCTGCACCCGGTGCTTAAGAAGACCGTCCGTCGGTCGAAGAAGTACCACGCGCACGACGAAGCCAATACGTACAAGGTCGGCGAGGTCGCCCGCATCATCGAATGCGCGCCCAAGTCGAAGCTCAAAACCTGGGAAGTGCTGCCTAAGGGCGGCGCGGCCCAAGCCTAAGGATCGAAACCTATGATCCAGATGCAAACTAACCTGGACGTCGCCGACAACTCCGGCGCCCGCCGGGTCATGTGCATCAAGGTGCTCGGCGGCGCCAAGCGCCGCTACGCCGGTGTGGGCGACAAGATCGTCGTCTCCGTGAAGGAAGCCATTCCGCGCGGCCGCGTGAAGAAGGGCGACGTGCTGCAGGCGATCGTCGTGCGCACCAGCCAGGGCATCAAGCGCAAGGACGGCTCGGTGATCCGCTTCGACAAGAACGCCGCCGTGATCGTCAACAAGCAATCCGAGCCGATCGGCACGCGGATCTTCGGCCCGGTTCCCCGCGAACTGCGCGCCAAGAACCACATGAAGATCATCTCGCTCGCGCCTGAGGTGCTGTAATGGCCGCGAAGATCAAGAAGGGGGACCGCGTTGTGGTCCTCGCCGGCAAGGACAAGGGCCGCCAGGGCGCCGTCACCAAGGTGTTCCCGAAGGAGCAACGCGTCCTGGTCGAAGGCATCAACATCGTCCAGCGGCATACGCGCCCCTCGCAGCTCGACCCCCAGGGCGGGATCAAGAACAAGGAAGCGCCGATCCACCTGTCGAACGTGGCTCTGGTCGACTCCAACGGCAAGGCGACCCGCGTCGGCTTCCGCGTGGAAGGCGACAAGAAGGTGCGGATCGCCAAGACGACCGGCGAGGTGATCAATGGCTGATCAAGCTTACGAACCGCGGCTGAAGACCGAGTACCGCGAGCGCATCCGCAAGACGCTCAAGGAGCGCTTCGGCTACAGCAACGAGATGCAGATCCCGAAGCTGGAAAAGATCGTGATCAACATGGGCGTGGGCGAAGCTGTCGCCGACTCCAAGAAGATCCAGTCCGCCATGACCGACCTGGCGAAGATCGCCGGTCAGAAGCCCGTGCCGACCAAGGCCCGGAACTCGATCGCCGGCTTCAAGCTGCGCGAAGGCATGACGGTGGGCTGCAAGGTCACGCTGCGCAAGGACCAGATGTACGAGTTCCTTGACCGGCTGATCACCATCGCGCTGCCGCGCGTGAAGGACTTCCGGGGCCTGAAGCCCACGTCGTTCGACGGCCGCGGCAACTACGCCATGGGTCTGAAGGAGCACATCGTGTTCCCGGAGATCAACTACGACCAGATCGACCAGATCTGGGGCATGGACATCATCGTCACCACGACTGCGAAGACCGACGACGAAGCTCGCGAGCTTCTCAAGGAATTCCAGTTCCCGTTCGTTCAGCAATAAGCGGCGGGAAGGAAAGCACACCATGGCCAAGAAGAGCGCCGTCAACCGCAACGAACGGGTCAAGAAACTCGTCAAGCAATATTCCGCCAAGCGCCAGGCGCTGAAGGATATCGCGAACAACGAGAGCCTCCCGCTCGAAGAACGTTTCGAAGCCCGGCTGAAGCTTGCCGAACTGCCGCGCAACTCGGCTCCGGTCCGCATCCGCAATCGCTGCGAGGTGACGGGTCGTCCGCGCGCCTATTACCGCAAGCTGAAGATGAGCCGGATCTCGCTGCGGGAGCTCGGCTCCCACGGTCTGATCCCCGGCCTCGTCAAGTCGAGCTGGTAGGAGGGTCTTTCAGATGGTCAACGACCCCATCGGCGATCTGATCGCCCGCATCAAGAACGCCGCCTCGCGCGGCCGGTCCAAGCTGACGACGCCCGCGTCGAAGATGCGCGCGCGCGTCCTCGATGTTCTGGCCGAGGAGGGCTACATCCGCGGCTACCAGCTGGTGGAAAAGCCCGGCGCCTTCCCCGAGTTCGAGATCGAGCTGAAGTACTTCGACGGCCAGCCGGTCATCGTGGAAATCAGCCGCGTCTCGAAGCCCGGCCGGCGCGTCTATTCGTCGATCAAGGACCTGAAGCCCGTGAAGAACGGCCTCGGGATCTCGATCCTGTCGACGCCCAAGGGTGTCATGTCCGACAACGCGGCCCGTGAGGCCAATGTTGGCGGCGAAGTGCTCTGCCGGGTCTACTAAGATGTCTCGTATCGGTAAGAAGGCGGTCGCTGTCCCCAGTGGGGTGACGGTGACCATCGACGGCCAGACGGTGACGGTGAAGGGCCCCAAGGGGCAACTCGCCTGGACCGTGGCCGAAGAGATCGAAGTCCGCCAGGAAGGCGCCGAGCTGATCATCGCCAAGCGCCAGGACACCACCCGCGCGCAAGCGATGTGGGGCCTCTCGCGCACTCTGGTGAACAACATGGTCACCGGCGTCACGCAGGGCTATGAGCAGACCCTCGAACTCGTCGGCGTCGGCTACCGCGCCGCGATGAAGGGCCAGGCCCTGTCGATGCAGCTCGGCTTCAGCCACGACGTGGACATTGCGCCGCCGACGGGCATCACCTTCGCGACGCCCAAGCAGACCGAGATCAAGATCTCGGGCATCGACAAGCAGCTGGTCGGCGAAACCGCCGCCCGGATCCGCCGCATCCGTCCGCCGGAACCCTACAAGGGCAAGGGCGTGCGCTATGCCGGCGAGACGGTCCGGCGCAAGGAAGGCAAGAAGAAGTAAGCCATGGCGCTCTCTCCCCGCGACACCACCCAGCGCCGCGCCCAGCGCGTCCGCACCCGCCTCCGCAAGGTGGCGAACGGCCGTCCGCGCCTGTCGGTCTTCCGCTCGGCCAAGAACATCTACGCCCAGGTCATCGATGATGAGCGCGGCGTGACCCTCGCGGCCGCCTCCTCGCTGGAAGGCGAGAAGAAGGACAAGGGCTCGGACAAGGACGCCGCCGCCCGCGTCGGCGCCCTCGTGGCCCAGCGTGCGATCGAAAAGGGCGTCAAGGACGTCGTCTTCGACCGTGGCGGCTACCTGTACCATGGTCGGGTCAAGGCCCTGGCCGACGCCGCGCGCGAAGCCGGCCTGAATTTCTGAGGAACGATCGCATGGCTCGCAGAGACGAACAGCGCGGCGACCGTCGCAATCGCGAAGAAGAGCGCGACAGCGAACTCGTCGAGAAGCTGGTCCACATCAACCGGGTCGCGGCCACCGTGAAGGGCGGCCGCCGGTTCTCGTTCGCCGCCCTGATGGTGGTGGGCGACCAGAAGGGCCGCGTTGGCTTCGGTCATGGCAAGGCGCGTGAAGTGCCGGAAGCCATCCGCAAGGCGACCGAGGAGGCCAAGAAGTCGATGATCCGCGTGCCGCTCCGCGAGAGCCGCACCCTGCACCACGACGGCGCTGGCCGTTGGGGCGCGGGCAAGGTGATGGTCCGCGCGGCGCCTCCCGGCACCGGCGTCATCGCCGGCGGTCCGATGCGCGCGGTGCTGGAAACCCTGGGCGTCCAGGACGTGGTCGGCAAGTCGGTCGGCTCGTCCAACCCCTACAACATGGTGCGCGCGACCTTCGAGGCGCTGAAGGCCCAGTCCTCGCCCCGCCAGGTCGCCGCCAAGCGCGGCAAGAAGGTCTCCGACGTGATCGGCCGCAGGGCCGATGGCGCCTCGGCGGCTCAGCCCGCCGCGGATGCGGAAGGTTAAGCACATGGCCAAGATCACCGTTCGCCAGACCGGCAGCCCGATCCGTCGGACCAAGGACCAACGCGCCACGCTCATCGGGCTCGGCCTGAACCGGGTCGGCCGCGTCTCCACCCTGGAAGATACCCCTGCCGTCCGCGGCATGGTGGCCAAGGTGGCCCACCTCATCGAGGTGGTGGAATAGCTACCGGTTTCGTGCCATAGGCACGGACGTTGAGGGCGGGGCGCGAGCCTCGCCCGTCGGCGTTTCTACGCCAACCCATTTCATCGCCGAGTCGGGGCAGGGCCCCGGCGCAGATCTCCGAGGAGAGGCCATATGACGAAGCTGAACGAACTTGCGCCGCGCGAAGGCTCCACCAAGAACCGCATGCGCGTCGGCCGCGGCCCGGGCTCGGGCAAGGGCAAGACCGCCGGTCGCGGCGTGAAGGGCCAGAAGGCGCGGTCGGGCGTGGCGATCGCCGGGTTCGAAGGCGGCCAGATGCCGCTGCACATGCGCATGCCCAAGCGCGGCTTCAACAGCCTGAACCGGAAGGACTTCGCCGAGGTGAACCTGTGGCGCATCGAGCAGGCGATCGCCGCCGGCAAGCTCGACGCCAAGGCCGCCATCGACGCCGAAGCCCTGCTGAAGGCCGGCGTGATCCGCCGGGTGAAGGACGGCGTGAAGCTGCTGGGCAAGGGCGAACTGAAGTCGAAGCTCGAGCTCAACGTCTATGCCGCCACCGCCTCGGCCCGCGCGGCCGTGGAAAAGGCCGGCGGCAAGCTGACCACGACCAAGCCGGAAGCTGCCCAGGACGCTGCGGCGGAGGCCTGATCCGAATTGGACGACGCCGGCCTCGCTTCCGAGGCCGGCGCGCCCTATGTGATCGGCACACGAGTCAGGGGATTTGCTGAATGGCTTCGGCCGCCGAACAGCTCGCAGCGAACATGAACTTCCAGGCCTTCTCGAAGGCCACGGAGCTTCACAAGCGCATCTGGTTCACGCTCTGGGCGATGATCGTCTACCGGGCGGGATGTTATATTCCGATCCCCGGCATCGACGCCGCCGCGCTGCAGCAGGCGGTTCAGGGCCAGGCCCAGGGCATCCTGGGCATGTTCAACATGTTCTCGGGCGGCGCGGTGGAGCGGATGGCGCTCTTCGCCCTGAACGTGATGCCGTACATCTCGGCGTCGATCATCGTTCAGCTGCTCGGCAGCGTGTATCCGCCGTGGGAGAAGCTGCGCAAGGAAGGCGGCGAAGCCGGCCGCAAGCAGCTCAACCAGTATACCCGCTATCTCACCGTGGTGCTGGCGCTGTTCCAGTCCTTCGGCATCGCCATGGGCCTGTCGCAGAGCCCCGGCCTGGTCGAGAACCCCGGCCTGTTTTTCATCATCTCGACGGTCGTCACGCTGACGGGCGGCACCATGTTCCTGATGTGGCTGGGTGAGCAGATCACCAGCCGCGGCGTCGGCAACGGCATCAGCCTGATCATCTTCGCCGGTATCGTGGCGGTCCTGCCGCGCTATGTGGCCCAGGCGTTCGAAATGGCGCGGACCGGCGCCATGAGCGGCGGCGCCCTGCTGCTGATCGCGGTCCTCGTGATCGGGGTCACGGTGGCCATCGTGTTCATGGAACGCTCGCAGCGTCGCCTGCTGGTGCAGTATCCCAAGCGCCAGATGGGCAACCGTATGTTCGGGGGCGAGACCTCGTTCCTGCCGCTGAAGATCAACACCGCGGGGGTGATCCCGCCGATCTTCGCGTCGTCGCTGCTGCTGCTGCCCACGACGGTGATGGGCTTCGCGGCCAACGCGAACCTGCCGGAGTCGATGCAGTGGCTGCCCGGCCTGACGGGGCAGCTGCAGCACGGCCAGCCCCTGTTCATGGTGCTGTACGGCCTGCTGATCGTCTTCTTCTGCTTCTTCTACACGTCGATCGTCTTCAATCCGGACGACACGGCGGAGAACCTCCGCAAGTACGGCGGCTTCCTGCCGGGCATCCGTCCGGGCAAGCGAACCGCTGAGTATCTCGACTACGTGCTGACCCGGCTGACGGTGATCGGCGCGGCCTACATCACCCTCGTCTGCCTGCTGCCTGAGGCGATGATCGGCTTCTACAACGTGCAGTTCTACATGGGCGGCACCAGCCTGCTGATCGTGGTGAGCGTCACCATGGATACGGTGGCGCAGATCCAGTCGCACCTGCTGGCGCACCAGTACGAGGGGCTGATCAAGAAGTCGAAGCTGCGCGGCGGACGGCAGCGCTAATCCAAGACTAATGGGGAGAGCAGCCGGCGCCGCGAAGAGCGCCGGCTGGAAGGGAAGCCGATGAACCTGATCCTGTTCGGACCGCCGGCAGCGGGGAAGGGAACCCAGGCCAAGCGCCTGGTCGACGAGCGCCGCATGGTGCAGCTCTCCACCGGCGACATGCTGCGGGCTGCGATCGCCTCGGGCTCGGAGCTCGGCAAGCGGGTCGAGGGCATCATGCAGCGGGGCGAGCTGGTCTCGGACGAGATCGTCATCGAACTGATCGAAAGCCGGCTGCCCGAGGCCGAGGCCGCCGGCGGGGCCATCTTCGACGGCTTTCCGCGCACCATCGCCCAGGCCGAGGCGCTGGACGCCATGCTGAAGGGGCGGGGGCGTCAGATCGACCTGGTGGTGCGGCTCAAGGTGGACGACGAGGTGCTGACCGAGCGCATCGCCGGCCGCTACGCCGAATCCGGCCGGCCCGACGACAACCCGGAGAGCTTCAAGGTCCGCCTGGATGCCTACAACCGTCAGACCGCGCCGCTGCTGCCGTACTACGAACGGCAGGGCAAGCTGGTGCAGGTAGACGGCATGGGCTCGATCCAGGAGGTCGCCGCCGCGATCGATTCGGCGCTGGCCGACGCGTGACCTTCGACCGTCACATCCTGATGGTCGCCTTTGTCGCAGGGAGGGCCAAGTTGCCAGTTCCTGCGGCCCATGCTTTCCTCGAACACCTGCGGGCAAGTTCCCCAGCAGCGAGCTTTGCCAGCGCGGGAAGGGGTCGCCCCCTTGCGCGCGCAGGAAATCATTCACTTTTGGGCGTTTCCGCCATTGACGGAGACGCGCCGATCCCTATAACGAAGCGCTTCCGCGAAAGAGCGCGAAAGACGCGCCGGCCTATGCCTATGGCAGTGAGGGGCCGGGGCGCCGTTCGCGCTTCTCTTGCGTGATCAGGAGATCTTCCCACGTGGCCCGTATCGCTGGCGTCAATATTCCCACCAACAAGCGCGTCGTCATCGCGCTGCAGTACATCCATGGCATCGGCGCGGCTAAGGCCCGCGAGATCGTCCAGAAGGTCGGCATCGAGGACGCCCGGCGCGTCAATCAGCTGACCGACCAGGAAGTCCTGCAGATCCGCGAGACGATCGACCGCGACTACCTCGTCGAAGGCGACCTGCGTCGCGAGACGGCGGTCAACATCAAGCGCCTGATGGACCTGGCCTGCTACCGCGGCCTGCGTCACCGGAAGGGCCTGCCGGTCCGCGGTCAGCGCACGCACACCAACGCCCGGACCCGCAAGGGGCCCGCCAAGCCGATCGCCGGCAAGAAGAAGTAAGAGAGTCTAGCTCCGATGGCCAAGGAACCGGCGCGCGTCAAACGCCGCGAGCGCAAGAACATCACGTCGGGCGTCGCCCACGTGAATGCTTCGTTCAACAACACGATGGTGACCATCACCGACGCCCAGGGGAACACCATCTCCTGGTCCAGCGCCGGCCTCATGGGCTTCAAGGGTTCGCGGAAGTCGACCCCTTACGCCGCCCAGATGGCCGCCGAGGATGCGGGCCGCAAGGCTGCCGAGCACGGCGTCCGCACTCTCGAAGTGAACGTCTCGGGCCCGGGTTCGGGCCGCGAGTCGGCGCTGCGGGCTCTGCAGGCCGTCGGCATGACGATCACCACCATTCGCGATGTGACCCCGATCCCGCACAACGGCTGCCGGCCGCCGAAGCGCCGTCGGGTCTGAGTAACATCGTACTGCAATTCAAGGCGCCGGACCGCGTTTGCGGCCGGCGATCCTGCGTTCCGAGGGACACCCTGTGATCGAAAGAAACTGGAACGAGCTCATCCGTCCCGAGAAGCCGCAGATCGAGACCGGCGCCGACGCCAGCCGCAAGGCGCGTCTGGTCGCCGAACCGCTCGAGCGCGGCTTCGGCGTGACGCTGGGCAACAGCCTGCGCCGCGTGCTGCTGTCGTCGCTGCAAGGCGCGGCCGTGACCGCCGTCCAGATCGACGGTGTGGTCCACGAGTTCTCCTCGTTGGAGGGGGTGCGTGAGGACGTCGTCGACATCGTCCTGAACATCAAGCAGCTGGCGCTGCGGATGCACGCCGAAGGCCCGAAGCGCATGACGCTCCGCGCCACCGGCCCCGGCGCGGTGACCGCAAGCCAGATCGAGGCTCCGGCCGACATCGAGATCCTGAACGGCGACCACGTGCTCTGCACGCTGGACGACGGCGCCTCGGTGCGGATGGAGTTCACGGTCAACACCGGCAAAGGCTATGTGCCGGCCGAAGAGAACCGCCCCGAGGATGCGCCGATCGGCCTGATCGCCGTCGACAGCCTGTTCTCGCCGGTCAAGCGCGTCGCCTACCGCGTCGAGCCGACCCGGGAAGGGCAGCGCCTGGACCGTGACAAGCTGATCATGGAAGTGGAGACCAACGGGGCGGTCAGCCCGGTTGACGCCGTGGCCTATGCCGCGCGCATCCTCCAGGACCAACTGCAGATCTTCATCACCTTCGAAGAGCCGAAGAAGAAGGTCGAAGGCGAGGCCAAGCCGGAACTGCCGTTCAACCCGGCGCTGCTGAAGAAGGTCGACGAGCTGGAGCTCTCGGTCCGTTCGGCCAACTGCCTGAAGAACGACAACATCGTCTACATCGGCGACCTGATCCAGAAGACGGAAGCCGAGATGCTGCGCACGCCGAACTTCGGCCGGAAGTCTCTCAACGAGATCAAGGAAGTGCTCGCCGGTATGGGCCTTCACCTCGGCATGGACGTGCCGAACTGGCCGCCGGAGAACATCGAAGAGCTGGCGAAGAAGTTCGAAGACCAGATGTAAGAGGCTACCGCGCCGACTCCGGGCCGCTTCCGCGGTCCGGGCCCTGTGAAGCCGCAACAGCGGTGGAGGGCCCCGGCGCTTCGTGATGACCCGGGCGGGAGCAGGCCGGGATTGGTCAGGTTAGCGGGCGAAACACAGCCCAGGAGATACAAGAGATGCGTCACGGCAAAGCCCACCGCAAACTGGGTCGTACGACCGCCCACCGCACCGCCATGTTCGCCAACATGTCGGCCAGCCTGATCAAGCACGAGCAGATCGTCACGACGCTGCCCAAGGCGAAGGAACTGCGTCCGTTCGTCGAGAAGCTGGTGACGCTGGCGAAGCGCGGCGACCTGCACGCCCGCCGTCAGGCCATCAGCCACGTCCGTGACGTGGAGCAGGTCGGCAAGCTCTTCGCGGTGCTGGGCCCGCGCTACAAGGACCGCAATGGCGGTTACATCCGCGTGCTGAAGGCCGGCTATCGTCACGGCGACAACGCCCCGATGGCCGTCATCGAGTTCGTGGACCGCGATCCGGCCGAGAAGGGCAAGGACTCGGGCCCGGTGGCCGAGGCGGCCTTCGGCGAAGCCTAAGAGCCTCCGCAAGACTGAAATCGAGAGCCCCGGAAGGCGACTTCCGGGGCTTTTGCCTTGTCAGGCCGCCACAGACTGGCGGGCATCCTGGGTTTCCGCCCACCAGTCTCCGAGGGCGTCAATCACCGGCATCAGCCGCTGTCCCGCCTCGCTCAGGGCATAGTCCACCCGCGGCGGCACCTCGGGATAGATGGTGCGGGTGATGACGCCGGCCTCCTCGAGGGCGCGCAACTCCCGGGTCAGCATCTGCTGCGAGATGCCGGCCAGCGCCCGTCGCAAGGCGTTGAACCGCATGGGCCCCTGGCTGAGGTAGTAGAGGATCAGGGCCCGCCAGCGGCCGCTGAGCAGCACCATCGCTCCCTCCACTGGGCACTCCGACACGGTGGTCTGCATCGCGCCAAATCTCCACTCGTCCTATTTTGATGACCCAGGTCAGAAATTTCTGCGTTCTTGGGGCCTGGATTCCAGGTGGTTACTTGGGTGTTCCGTTCAACCAGCCTGGAGCGCTGATTATGGAACCCACCCTCGTTTACGGACATCCTCTGGGCAGCTCGATGGGGCTCCTCGCCGCCTTGGAGTGGCTCGGCCAGCCCTATCGGGCCACCCGCGTCGACCTGTTCACGGACGTGCAGACAGACGCGTTCAGGAGGGTCCTGAACGGGCGCGGCGAAGCGCCCGTGTTGATCACCGACGAAGGCGAAGCGCTGACGGAAACCGTTGCGATCGCCCTCTGGCTCGAGGCCCGGGACACCGAGCGGCGCATCAGCTTCCCGCCGGGGAGCCGCCAGGCCGACCTGATGCGCCAGTCCATCGCCTTCCTGAACACCGGCTTCACCGCGGCCTTCACGCCGTACTGGATGGCCATGGAGGCGGGGGACGCCGATCCGGCGGACCTCGACAGCTGGCGCCGCCTTGGCCGGCGGCTCGTCAACGAGCGCCATGCGAAGCTGGAAGCGATGATCGGCGAGACGCCCTATCTGCTTGGCGACACGCCGGGCCTTGCCGACGCGGTGTTCGTGGGGGTGGCCCGCTGGGCCGACTTCCACGAGGCGGTGGATCCGACCGCCTATCCGAAGATCGCGGCGCTGAAGGCGCGGCTCCACGCAGACCCCGCCGTCCGATTCGCATCGGCGCTGGAAGAGGGGACGCTCGTGCCCGGCAGCGGCGCCTTCCGGGGGCATGTCCCCCTGGCGGCCTTGCTGGAGCCCGTCGCCGCCTGACGCTCGGCCCCGGAAGGCGACTTCCGGGGCTTTTCCTTTGCGCAGGCGCCGCAGCACGCGAATAGGGGGGCGCCATGCGTATGATCTCCCTGCTTCTGTGCCTGCTGCTCGCCGCCTGCGCCACCCGCCCGGCGACGGACGGCGCATTCGCTCCCCCGGTCCTTCTGATCTCGATCGACGGAGCGCGGCCCGACTATCTGGACCGCGGCGTGACACCGGTTCTCTCCGCCCTGGCGGCGGATGGGACGCGCGGCAGCCTCCGCCCCGGCTTCCCCAGCAGGACCTTCCCGAACCACTACGCCCTGGTCACGGGGATGGACCCGGACCGGAACGGCATCGTGGAGAACAACATGGAGGATCCCGCCATCCCGGGCGTGACCTTCAGGATGTCGAACCGGACTGCCGTGGCGGACCGGCGCTGGTGGGATCAGGCCGAGCCCATCTGGGTGACGGCGGAGCGGGCCGGGATCCGCACCGCGCCGATGTTCTGGCCTGGCTCGGAAGCGCCGGTCCGCGGTGTCCAGCCGACCTATCCGACGGCCTATGACGAGCCGATGCCGAACCGCGAGCGGATAGATCGGCTGCTCGCCTGGCTCGACCTTCCCGCCGCCGAACGCCCGGGCTTCCTCACGCTCTACTTCCATCAGGTGGACACCGCCGGTCATCACTTCGGCCCGGACTCCGCGGAGGTGAACGCCGCCCTTGCGGATATCGACGCCGCCATCGGCTTGCTGGTCGAGGGGCTGAAGACGCGGCGGATGGCCGTGAACCTTCTCGTGGTCTCGGACCACGGCATGGCGAGGGTCTATCCGGACAAGCGCATCTTCCTCGAGGACCTGCTGCCGCTGGAGGCGGTCCGCACCCTGACGATGGGGCCGATGATGACGCTGTACCCGGCCGCAGGCCGCGAGGCGGAGGTGGAAGCGGCGCTGATCCGACCGCACGATCAGATGGCCTGCTGGCGAAAGGAGAACATCCCCGGACGCTTCCGGTACGGGCGCAACCCCCGGGTCGCGCCGTTCTTCTGCCTGCCCAAGACCGGATGGACGATCACCACGCGGGAGTGGGTCGCCAACGCCAGGAGGATCTCAGTGGGCGAGCACGGCTACGATCCCGCCGATCCGGACATGGCCGCCATGTTCGTGGCCCACGGTCCGGCCTTTCGGAAGGGAGCGGTCCTCCCGCAGTTCGACACCGTGGATGTCTATCCGCTGCTGGCCAAGCTGGTCCGCGTGCGTGCGATCCGCGGCGACTGGGACGAGGAGGGGTTCGCCGCCCTTGCGAGATAGTTGCGTTATGAATTAAATATTGCGGATATCCGGAATGGAGCCCCGTCCATGGCTGGCCGCAATTCGCTGACTTCGGCTCTCTGCTACCGTGATCCCAAGGCGGCGCTGAAGGCGCTTGAGGCCGCCTTCGGCTTCGAGGTCGTCATGATCATCGAGGATGACCAGGGGAACCTCGTGCATTCGGAGATGCGCTGTGGCGATAGCCTGATCATGATCGGCGGGGAATGGACCGCGGACCATCAGAGTCCCGCCTCGATCGGGGGCCGGAACACCCAGAGCGTCCATATCCACGTGGAGCAGGACATCGACGGACATTGCCAGCGCGCCAGGGCGGCCGGCTTCGAGATCCTGATGGAGCCGGCGGACCAGTTCTATGGCGACCGCACCTACCGCTGCCGTGATCCCGAGGGCCACTATTGGACCGTCGGCCAATCGGTGCGTGCGGTGAGCCGCGAAGACGCCGAGGCGGCCAGCGGGCTTAAGATCGAAGGCTGGGTGTGAGCGAGGCGGCGGTCGACCGCACCATCGCGGCCCTGGCCGACCCTCACCGGCGCCGTGCGGTGGAGCTGCTGGCGGATCGCCCGCGTCCGGCGGGGGAATTGGCCCGCGAGCTGGGCCTGTCGGCTCCGGCCATGAGCCGGCACCTGAAGGCCTTGCGCGCCAGCGGCCTGGTGGAGGAATCGCATCCCGAGTTCGACGCCCGCGTGCGCATTTACGCCCTGAGGCCCGAGCCCATGGTTCATCTGCTGCGATGGCTTGAAGAGAGCGAACGGCTCTGGAGCGTCCAACTGGCCGCTTTGAAGGCCCACGTCGAGCGCGAGCCATGACGTCGAAGGTGTTCGTCGCGCTCAGGGTGAAGGCCTCTCCCGAGCGGGTCTTCGCGGCCTTCGTGGACGAGATCGACGACTGGTGGCGTCCGAATGGGCTGTTCCGGACAACGCCCCGCGCCCCCGGGCGCCTCGCGTTCGAACGTGGGGAGGGTGGCCGCATCACCGAGACCCTCGCTGGGAACAAGGTCTTCGAGATCGGCCGCATCCGCGTCTGGGAGCCGCCGGAACGGCTGGTGTTCTCGTGGCGACAGGCGAACTTCCCGCCTGACCTCTTCACCGAGGTCGAGGTGAGGTTCGAGCCGGTGGGCGCCGAGACCCGCGTCAGCATCGAGCATCGGGGCTTCACGCAGGTTCCGGCCGACAGCGCCGCCCGCCACGGCTTCCCGGATCAGGCTCTGCAACTGCGCCTGGCGGAGTGGTGGCAGGCGCAGTTGCGGTCGGTGGCCGGCCGCCTCGAGTAGCGATGTTGCGCGGGCTCGCCGCCCGCCTATTCTGCAGGAAGGGGAGAGCGTATGGGCTTTGGGATCACGGGGCGCAGGGCCAGTTTCGGCTTCATCTTCGCCCTGGCGCTGATGAACTCGATCTCGTTCGGGATCATGATCCCGATCCTGCCCAACCTCATCAAGCAGTTCGCCGGCGGCGACACGGCTTCGGCCTCCGAGTGGAACCTGGTCTTCGCCGCCGCCTGGGGCGTGATGCAGTTCTTCGCCGGGCCGGTCCTCGGACTGATGTCCGACCGCTGGGGGCGCAGGCCGGTGCTGCTGATCTCGCTCTTCGGCCTGGGCGTGGACTTCTTCTTTATGGCCCTGGCGCCGGACCTGTGGTGGCTGTTCCTGGGCCGGATCCTGAACGGGCTGACCGCGGCCAGCTTCTCCACCGCCAATGCCTATCTCGCCGACGTGACGGCGCCGGAACAACGGGCGCGGATGTTCGGCCTGCTCGGGTCGGCGTTCAGCGTCGGCTTCATCTTCGGTCCCGCCCTGGGCGGGTTGCTGGCCGACGAGTTCGGACTGCGGGCGCCGTTCTACGCAGCCGGCGCGCTCACCATGCTGAACTGGCTGTATGGCGTGTTCGTGCTGCCGGAATCCCTCGCGCCGGAGAAGCGCGCCAAGACCTTCGACTGGCGCCGCGCCAACCCTGTCGGCTCCCTCAGGCTGCTGAGTTCGCGGACGGGGCTGTTGGGCCTCGCCAGTGTCGGCTTCCTGTTCCAGCTGTCGCACATGGTGCTGCCGACGATCTTCGTCCTCTACATGGGGCACCGCTACGGTTGGACGCCGTCGGTGATGGGGCTGACCTTCATGCTCACCGGCCTCGCCGGCCTGGTGGTGCAGAGCGTGCTGGTGGGACCGGTCGTGAAACGCATAGGTGAGCGGAACGCGGTGCTGCTGGGCGCCTTGGGCGGCGCCATCGGCTTTCTGTGGTACGGCGCGGCCCCTACCGGGGCCATGTACCTGGTGGGCGTGCCGATCTTCGCCCTGACCGGGTTCCTGATGCCGGGTCTCCAGGGACTTATGACCCGCCGCGTGGCCCCGCACGAACAGGGGCAGCTGCAAGGTGCGAACCAGAGCCTGACCGGCCTGGCGGCCATTTTTGGGCCGATCATCTTCGGCGAAGTGTTCGCCTGGTCCCTGCGGCACGAGGCGCTCCACATGCCCGGGCTTGCGATCTTCGTGGCGTCGGCCCTGCTCGGGATGGCCTTCCTGATCGCCCTGGGGACGGCTAGGGCGGGCGGGCCTGCGCCGCAACCGGCTTGATCCATCGCCATTTTTGCGCCTGAAACCTCGGGCGATTACCGCTTGTTCTCAGTGTTTCGGAGACTTCATGCGCGCCGACCGCATCCTGCTTTCCGTCCTGGCCGCCGCCTCGCTGGGGGCCGCGCCGGCCGCGGCCCAGCAAGCTCCGGCCTATGCGCCCAATCGAGCGCCGCCAGCCAATGTGCTGGCCATGAAAAGTTCATTCGCTCCCGTCGTCAGCCGCGCGGCGCCCGCCGTGGTGAACATCTCGGCCCGGCGCCTGGTGCGCCAGCAGACGGACCCGTTCTGGCAGTTGTTCGGACTGGGGGCGCCGCGCGCCCGCGTCGCCAATTCCCTGGGCTCGGGCGTCATCGTCCGGCCGGAAGGCGTCATCGTGACCAACAACCACGTGGTCGAGAACGGCCAGGAGATCACCGTCTCGCTGGCCGACAGGCGCGAGTTCCCGGCGCGAATCCTGCTCGCCGATCCGCGCACCGACCTGGCGGTCCTGAAGATCGACCTGCCGGCTGGCGAGCGCTTGCCCGTGCTGCCGATCGATGATGCCGAGGACATCCAGGTGGGCGATCTGGTGCTGGCCATCGGCAATCCCTTTGGCGTCGGGCAGACCGTGACGAACGGCATCGTTTCGGCGCTCAATCGAACACCCGACGACGAGGGCGCGGCGGCGTACATCCAGACCGACGCCGCCATCAACCCGGGCAATTCCGGCGGCGCGCTGGTGGACATGGACGGCGACCTGATCGGGGTGAACAGTTTCATCCTCTCGCGCTCTGGCGGCTCGTCCGGCGTCGGCTTCGCCGTTCCGGCGCCCGTGGTGCGTCGGGTGGTTGAAACCGCCGTCGGCGGCGGCCGCGCCGTGGTTCGCCCATGGCTGGGGGCGCGCACCCAGAGCGTCACCTCCGAGATCGCCCGGTCGCTGGGCATGGCCCTGCCGCAGGGCGCTCTGGTGGCCGACGTGTGGGATGGCGGTCCCGCAGATCGCGCGGGCCTGCGCCAGGGCGACGTCGTGGTGAGCGCCGACGGCAGGCCCGTGGTCGACGCCGCAAGCCTCAACTATCTCTTCGCGAACAAGCGGCCGGGCGACACCGTGCGGCTGGTCGTTCGCCGCGATGGTGGTGGCGAGCAGACTCTGACGGTGAGGGCCGAGGCGCCATCCGGCTCGCCGGCGCGCGACCAGCGTACCATCCAGGGCCAGAACCCGCTCAGCGGGGCCACGGTGATCAACCTGTCGCCGGCGGCCGCGGACGAACTGGGCGTTGATCCGTTCCTCGGGCCAGGGGTGCTGATCTCTGGCGTTGGCCGGGGTTTCGCCCTGGGCTCGGGCTTCCGGCCGGGGGATATCATCCGCTCGGTCAACGGCCGACGGATCGACAGCGTCCGGGATCTGGTGAGCGCGCTGGAGGCCCCGGCGCGGGGCTGGCAGATCACCCTGGAACGCGGCGGGCAGACGATCACGGCCAACTTCTGACGCAGGTGTGCTAAGCCGCCGCGCATGGCCGATCTGTTCGAAGCCGCAGGCCTGACGCCTCAGCAGCCGTCGCCGCTGGCCGATCGCCTGCGCCCCCAGCGCCTGGACGAGGTGGTGGGCCAGGACCACCTCCTCGGGCCCGATGGGCCGATCCGCCGGATGGCCGAGGCCAAGCGGCTGTCGTCGATGATCCTCTGGGGGCCGCCCGGCACCGGAAAGACGACGATCGCCCGGCTGCTCGCCCGGGAGGCCGGCTATGAGTTCCAGCAGCTTTCGGCGGTGTTCTCGGGTGTCGCCGACCTGAAGAAGGCCTTCGAACAGGCGCGGACGCGGCGGCTGGCGGGTCAGGCGACCCTGCTGTTCGTGGACGAGATCCACCGGTTCAACCGCGCCCAGCAGGACGGTTTCCTGCCGTTCGTGGAGGAGGGGATCGTCACCCTGGTGGGGGCGACCACCGAGAACCCGTCCTTCGAGCTGAACGGGGCGCTGCTCTCCCGCTCCCAGGTCTATGTGCTGAAGCGGCTGGACGAGGAGGCCCTCGAGGCCCTGCTCGCCAAGGCTGAAGCGCACGAGGAGCGGCCCCTGCCGTTGGAGCCGGAGGCCCGCGCCGCTCTCATCGCCCTCGCGGACGGCGATGGCCGCTATCTGCTGACTTTGTCAGAGACCCTGTTCAACATCGCCTCGGCCAAGCCGCTCACCACCAAGGAGCTGGGCCAGATCCTGCAGAAGCGCAGTCCGGCCTACGACAAGGACCGGGAGGGGCACTACAACCTCATCTCCGCGCTCAATAAGTCGATCCGTGGTTCGGACCCTGACGCGGCGCTCTACTGGCTGGCGCGGATGCTGCAGGGCGGGGAGGACCCGCTGTTCATTGCCCGCCGGCTCATCCGCGCGGCCGCCGAGGACATCGGGGAGGCCGATCCGATGTCCCTGGTCCTCGCCAACGCGGCCAAGGACACCTACGACTTCCTGGGCTCTCCCGAGGGCGAACTGGCCCTGGCGCAGCTGGTGGTTCACCTGGCCGCCGCCCCCAAGTCCAACGCCGTGTACGTGGCCTACAATGAAGCCATGCGGGCGGCCAAGGAGACGGGCTCGCTGATGCCGCCGAGCCATATCCTGAACGCGCCCACGCGGCTGATGAAGGACCTGGGCTACGGCAAGGGCTACGCCTACGACCACGACACGGCTGAGGGGTTCTCGGGCCAGAATTATTTCCCGGACGGGATGGAGCGGCGGCAGTTCTACCGGCCACGCGGCGACGGTTCGGAAGGCCGCATCAAGGAGCGGCTGGAGCGCTGGGCGGCGATGCGCCGCCAGCAGGGCGATCAAGACTGATCGTTGTTATTCAAAAATGCGGGGCTTAGGCTGCTTCCAAGACTCTGGGAGGAAGCGGCTATGGGGGGCAGCCCAAGCACGCCCGCCGCCACGCCTCGGCACGCCCGCGTCGTTGGCATCGTCGCCCTGCTCTGGAGCGGGTTTGGCGCGTACGATTACGTCTGCATCCGCCTGCAGGGCGTGGACTATTTGCGTCAGATGAACCTGACAGAGGCGCAGATCAGCTACTTCAACGCCATGCCCAGCTGGATGACCGCGGTCTGGGCGGTGGAGGTCTGGGGCGGCGTGCTGGGCGCCCTGCTGCTCCTGGCGCGTTCAAGCTGGGCGGTCTTGGCCTTCGCCGTCTCATTGGCCGCCGTCTTCGTCAGCCTCGCCTATTATTATGTCCTGAGCGACAGCCTCAAGGTGATGGGCAAGGTCAGCCTGGTGGCGCAGGGAGTCATCCTGGCCGTCTGTGTCCTGTTCGTCGTCTACGCCTGGGCCATGGCGAAGCGCGGCGTCCTCCGCTAGATGGCCGTGTGAAGCCCGTCAAACCGATCCAACTCACGTCCGACGAGGTGGCCCTCGTCAGGAGCCTGGTGCTCTATGAGGACGCCGACGTCCTGGCGCTGAACAAGCCTGCGGGCCTGTCCAGCCAGGGCGGCCGCGGCCAGGCGAACACCCTCGACGAACTGCTCTGGGCTTTCGCCAAGCCCGGCAAGGCGCGGCCGCGCCTGATCCATCGCCTGGACCGCGACACCTCCGGGGTGATCCTGACGGCCAAGACCAAGCCGGCGGCAAGCTTCCTGGGCAAGGCCCTGATGAAACGAAGCTTTTCCAAGACCTACAACGCCATCATCACACCGGCGGCGCCCGAGCCGCCGAAGGGTGTGATCAGCCTGCCGATGCGCCGCGAGGAGCAGGGGCGGGAGGCCTATATGCGCGTCTGTCCCGCCGACCACCCTGACGCCGAGGCGGCGGTTTCCCGCTATCAGACGCTGGCCGCGGCGGAGGGCGCGGCCTTGCTGGAGCTGCAGCCGGAGACTGGCCGCATGCACCAGCTGCGGGTGCATCTGGCGGCCATCGGCCGACCCATAGCGGGGGACGCCAGGTACGGCGGCGCGCTGATGGTGGGAGGTCATCCCGTTCCCCGCCTGATGCTCCACGCCCGGGCGCTGGCGTTCCCGCATCCCGCGGGCGGCATCAAGCGGCTGGAGGCCGAACCGCCCGCCGACATGGCCGGGCTGATCGAGACCCTGGGTCTGGGCTGAGCGACGGAACGGCGCCTGCGGTTCATCTGTTTCCGCCTACAAACGACGGAACCGCAAAGCTTTTCGCGCCCAGAGGCCGACAATGAAACGCCCGATCCTTCCCGCCTTCGCGCCCGCCCTCGCGGGGCTCTGCCTGGCCGGTCTCGCCCTCTCCGCCTGCGCCACCCAGCCGACCACCTATCAGCCTGCGATGGCGGGCGACGCCATCGGCTATTCCGACTATCGCATCGACGCGGACCGCTTCCGGGTGACGTTCCAGGGTGGGCCCGGCGCCTCGCCGCAGTACGTCACCGACCTCGCCCTGCTGCGAGCCGCCGACCTCGCCCTGGCCAACGGCTATGACTGGTTCCAGGTGACCGACAGGTTCCTCCAGGGGCGCGGCGACAGCGGCCCGCGCATCGGCCTCGGCGTCGGCGGTGTGGATTTCGGCCGCCGTTCGAGTGTGGGCGTGGGACTTGGCACCGGGTTCAGCCTGGGAGGCGGTCCATCGGTCACCGCCACGCTCGAGGTCCTGATGGGCCGGGGTGAGCGGCCGCGCGGACCAGCCGTCTATGACGCCCGCTCGCTGCGCCAGAACCTCGCGCCGCGGGTGTGAGGATAAGGGGGCCTTCCGTCCGGAGCAGGCCCGGCGCATAAGGGCGCGATGCAAGCTCTCATGCTGGTCGGGGCGGGCGGCGCAGCCGGCGCCGTGGCGCGCTATCTCCTGGGCGTCCAAGCCCTTCGCTGGTTCGGCCCCGGTTGGCCGTCGGGCACCCTCATCGCCAACGTCCTGGGCGGCTTCCTGATGGGGCTGCTGGCCGGCGTCCTCGCCTATCGCGGTGAAGGCGGGGAGACGTGGCGCCTGCTCCTGGGCGTCGGCGTCCTGGGCGGCTTCACCACCTTTTCGGCCTTTTCGCTGGAGGTGGCGCTGATGATCGAGCGGCGCGCCTTCGGCCAGGCCTTCGGCTATGGACTGGGCTCCGCAGTCCTGTCGGTGAGCGCCCTTTTCCTCGGGCTCATGCTGGCCCGGCGGGTATTCGCATGAGGGAGGTGAAGACCCTCTGGGTGGACAAGGCCGAGGACGGCGTGCGGCTGGACCGGTGGTTCAAGCGCCGCTGGCCGCACCTGAACCATGTGCAGCTGCAGAAGCTCACCCGGTCGGGGCAGATCCGCGTGGACGGAGCGCGGGCAAAGCCGGACACCCGGCTGACGGCGGGGGCCCAGGTCCGCGTGCCGCCGCTCCCGGAGGCGCCGCCGCCGCGGGCGAAAGGGGAGCTTGATCCCCGTGACATCGCCTATGCCAAGAGCCTGGTGATCTACGAGGACGAGGATGTCCTCGCCCTGAATAAGCCCTCGGGCCTCGCCGTGCAGGGCGGCACCAAGACGACCCGGCACATCGACGGGTTACTATCGGCCTGGGGCGAGGGTCTGGAGCGCCCGCGGCTGGTCCACCGGCTGGATCGGGACACCTCGGGGGTCCTGGTGCTTGGCAAGTCGCCGGCGGCGGCGGCCAAGCTGGCTGGGGCGTTCGCCAAGCGCCGCACGCAGAAGATCTACTGGGCGCTGGTGGCGGGCTTGCCCAAGCCGGGTGAAGGGGTCCTGGACCTACCGCTGGTCAAGAAGGGCGTCGGCGATCGGGAGATGATGGTCCCGGCCGACCCCAAGGACCCCAGGGCGGAGAGCGCCGAGACCGAGTTCGTCACCCTCGCCAGAGCGGCGGACAAGGTGGCGTGGATGGCGCTGTGGCCGCACACCGGGCGCACCCATCAGTTGCGGGCGCACATGCTGGCCATGGGCCACCCGATCCTGGGTGATCCCAAGTACCGGACCGACGCCTCCGCGGAGATTTCCGGCGAGCTGAGGCTGCAGTTGCACGCGCGCCGGCTGGTGCTGCCGCATCCCTCGCGCGGGACGCTGCTGCTGGAAGCGCCCATCGGCAAGGAGATGAAGGCCGGCTTTGAGCGTTTCGGCTTCGACGAGCATGAGGCCGATCCCGAGCCGTTCGGCCGCAAGCGCTAGCTCGAGATCCAGGAGTAGAAGGTGTCGGTGAAGGGCTTCGTGGAGCCGGGCGAGAAGCCCAGGCGGTTCTACAAGGAGGTGGCGGTCCAGGCCGCCGACGGCGGCGGGTTCGGCATCCTGCTGGACGGGCGCAACCTGCGCACGCCCGGCGGGCGCATCTTCCAGGCGCCGACCCGGGCCGTGGCCGAGCAGGTGGCCGAGGAGTGGGCGGCCCAGGGAGAGCACCTCGAGCTCGCCGACATGCACGCCAATCGCCTGGCCAATACGGCGCTGGATTCCATCGGCGCCAGCCGAGAGTCCGTGGCCGACCAGGTGATGCAGTACGCCGGGGCGGACCTGGTCTGCTATCTGGCCGAGGAGCCGGCTGCGCTGGTGGCGCGGCAGGAAGCCGCCTGGGGGCCGCTGCGCGAGCGCGCCGAGATCGAGGCGGGTCTTCGCTTCGTGCCGACCGCCGGCATCGTCCATCGGCCCCAGCCGCCGGAAACCCTGGACAAGGTGCGGGCGCTGGCGTTGGAGCTGGACGACTTCGTGCTGGCGGGGCTCGCGTTCGGCGTCTCCCTGTTCGGCTCGGCCGTGCTGGCCATCGCCCTGCTGCGCGGCTGGGTCGGCGGAGAAGAGGCCTTCGACCTCTCACGTGTCGATGAGGCGTTTCAGGAAGAGAAGTGGGGCGTCGACGCCGAGGCCGCCGAACGTACGGCGCGGCTCCGCGGGGAGGCGGCCATGCTGGAGCGTTGGTTCAAGGGGCTGGCCGCCCGCTGAGCGAAGGCAGGCGGGGCGCGAGCGCTCCCGGCGAAGCGTGGCATGGCTCACCCCGGGTGAGCTTGCGTGGCCCGAAGGTCCCGACTACGCCTTGAGCGGCGTTGGAAGAGGTCATTCGTGAAGCACATCCTAGAAGAGCTCGAGAAGCGCCGTGAGGAAGCCCGGCGGGGCGGCGGCGAGAAGCGCATCGCGGCACAGCACGCCAAGGGCAAGCTGACGGCGCGCGAGCGGATCGACCTCCTGCTCGACGAGGGCTCGTTCGAGGAGTTCGACATGTTCGTCGAACATCGGGTGAGCGAGTTCGGGATGGACAAGCAGCGCATCCCGGGCGACGGCGTGGTCACCGGCTGGGGCACGATCAACGGCCGCGTAGTCTATGTCTTCTCGAAGGACTTCACCGTTTTCGGCGGCTCGCTCTCCAGCGCCCACGCCGAGAAGATCCTCAAGGTCCAGAGGCAGGCGCTGAAGGTCGGGGCTCCGATCATCGGCCTGTTCGACGCGGGCGGCGCCCGCATCCAGGAAGGGGTCGCGGCCCTGGGCGGCTATGCCGACATCTTCCTGGAGAACACCCTGGCCTCGGGGGTGATCCCGCAGATCAGCGTCATCATGGGCCCGTGCGCGGGCGGCGACGTCTATTCGCCGGCCATCACCGACTTCATCTTCATGGTGAAGGACACGTCCTACATGTACGTGACCGGCCCGGACGTGGTGAAGACCGTGACCCACGAGGAGGTCAGCCACGAGGAGCTGGGCGGCTACCGGGTTCATGCGCTAAAGTCCGGCGTGGCCGATGGCGCCTTCGAGAACGACCTGGAAGCGCTGACCCAGGTCCGCCGGCTGGTGGACTTCCTGCCGCTGTCCAACCGCGAGAAGCCGCCGGTGCGGCCGAGCTTCGACGCCCCCGACCGCGAGGAGCCCTCGCTGGACACCCTGGTGCCGGCCAACCCCAACAAGCCCTACGACATGAAGGAGCTGATCCTGAAGGTCGTCGACGAGGCGGACTTCTTCGAGATCAGCCCGGACTTCGCCAAGAACATCGTGGTCGGCTTCGCCCGCATGGACGGCCAGACGGTGGGCATCGTCGCCAACCAGCCGCAGACCCTGGCCGGGGTGCTGGACATCGACGCCAGCCGCAAGGGCGCCCGGTTCGTGCGCTTCTGCGACGCCTTCGAGATTCCGATCGTGACGTTCGTTGACGTGCCCGGCTTCATGCCGGGGACGCGCCAGGAGCAGGGCGGCCTGATCCGCCACGGCGCCAAGCTGCTGTTCGCCTATGCCGAGGCGACCGTGCCGAAGATCACCCTCATCACTCGCAAGGCCTATGGCGGCGCCTATGACGTGATGAGCTCGAAGCACATTCGCGGGGATGTGAACTACGCCTGGCCTACCGCCGAGATTGCGGTGATGGGCTCGAAGGGCGCTGTGGAGATCATCTTCCGCGCGGAGATCGGTGATCCCGAGGCCATCGCGGCCCGGGAGGCCGAATACAAGGCGCGCTTCGCCAATCCGTTCGTGGCGGCCTCACGTGGCTATATCGATGACGTGATCATGCCCCACGGCACCCGCCGGCGGATCGTGCGGGCGTTGAAGAGCCTGAAGGGCAAACAGCTCCAGAATCCCTGGAAGAAGCACGACAACATCCCGCTTTAGGAACAACCCTCGCCGTCCCTTGTTCTGCCACCAAGGCGGGCGAACGCCCGTGAGACCTGCAGAACAGGAGGATCCCCTATGGCGGACCGGTGGAGCGAGGAGCGCGAACGGCGCTGGCGGGAACGCAACTGGCGCAACGAGGCCTACGGGCGTGGCGGCGACGACCGGCAGGACCAGAGGGCTGACGCGCGCCAGGGCCGGATCTGGCAGGAAGATCGCAGCTTCGACGACGCCCGCGGCGGCTATGGCTCGGAGAGCGGCTTCAGCAGCCGTGACCGCTTCGAGGCCCGCGTGGAAGGCCGCGACCGTGACCGGGTGTTCGGCGAACGGGACAGCGGCGTGGAATACAACCGCGAGGGCTCGTCCCCCGGCGGGTATCGCAGCCAGAACCGCTGGAACGACTTCCGGAGCCGGAGCGGCGGCGAGCCCGAGTGGCAGGATCGCTATTATCAGGGCGTCAGCCCGGCCTATGAACAGGGCGAGTACGACCTGGAGCGCAACCGCGGGCGCTTCGAAGGCCAGGATTACACTCATGGCGGCCGCTACTACGGCGACGACAGCCGCCAGCGGATCTACCGCAGCGAATACGGCCAGGGCGGCCGCGAGTATGGCGATGTGCCCAGGGGCTACGACGCCGATCGCGAACTGGAAGGTCGCTACGCCCGGGAAATGCGCCGGCGCGCGTCCGGCGGGACTGGCGGCTACGACTATGAGCGCGGCTATGGCGACGCTGGACGCTCCGAGGCCCGCGGCGGCATCCGCGACTGGGAGCGCGGCCAGGATCGCGACGATTATCGGGGCGGCGGCGGCTTCCTGCAGCGGGCCAAGAACTGGTTCGGCGAGGCGGTCGACGAGATCCGTCGGGACTTCTCCGGGGACCAGGACCGCTATTCGGGCGACTACACCCGCGAAGCCCGCTGGGTCGATGATCGCAGCCATCGCGGCCGCGGTCCGCGGGACTACAAGCGCTCGGACGAGCGAATCAGCGACGACGCGCACCAGCGCCTGACCGACGACGCCTGGCTCGACGCCTCGAACATCAATGTTGCGGTCTCAGACGGCGAACTCACGCTTTCGGGGACGGTGGAGAGCCGCGAGGCCAAGCACCGGGCAGAACGCTGCGTCGAGGAAATCGCGGGCGTGCGCCACGTGCAGAACAACCTGCGCGTCGACTCCGGCTCGTTCCTGAGGAGCGCATCGCCGGGCTACGGCGACAGTGTGCTGGAGGCCCAGATGCGCAAGGACGCGGGCGACGGCAACGCCAACGGCGGGATCAAGCCCTCCGACGATTCGGCCGCGACGCGCAGCACGACGCGGCGCACCTAGGGCTTCCATCGGTCGAAGAAGGTGAGGGGCCGCGCACCGCGCGGCCCCTTCGCTTTGCGGGCAGGCGCCTGGGTTTGGTCTATTTCCCGAGAGTGGCCACGAGCGCGGCGTTGTCGCCGCGATGCAGCGGATCGCGCAGCGGCTGGCCGGTGGGCACGAACTCCAGCGACACCGAGTTGATGCAATAGCGCAGCCGTGTGGGCGGCGGACCGTCTGGGAAGACATGGCCCTGGTGGCTGCCGCACCGGGCGCAGAGCGTCTCGATTCGCACCATGCCGTAGGAGGTGTCCCGCACGGCCTTCACATGGGTCTCGTCGAAGGGCGCCCAGAACGACGGCCAGCCGGTGCCGCTCTCGAATTTTGTCTGGTGCCGGAAGAGCGGAAGGGCGCAGAGGCGGCAGCAGTAGAGGCCGTCGTCCTTCTGATCCAGCAGGCCGCCGCAGAACGGGGCCTCGGTCCCGTGGTGCAGGAGGACATCGGCCTCCTCTCGCGACAGCCCCGCTTCGAGGCCCTTGCGTTCCTCTGCGTGAGGCGGAGAGAGGTCGAAACCGGAAGGGGAGACCGCTGGCGTGCTCATGCACGTCAATCTAAGGTCGCCGCTTCGCAAGCGAAAGACGCGAGCGCCCCGGCGCGGACGAAGCCCAAGGGACGGAATGTTTTCGAAGATCCTGATTGCGAACCGGGGCGAAATCGCCGTCCGGATCATCAAGACCGCCCGCCGGATGGGCATCAAGACGGCGGTCGTCTACTCCGAAGCCGACGCCGACTCGATGGCGGTGGAGATGGCCGATGATGCGGTGTTCATCGGACCGCCGCCCGCGGCGCAGAGCTATCTGCTGCAGGATAAGATCGTCGAGGCGGTGCGGCTGACCGGCGCCGAGGCGATTCATCCTGGCTTCGGCTTCCTCTCCGAGAACGCCAGCTTCGCCCGCAGGCTCGCCGCCGAGAGCATCGTCTTCATCGGCCCCAATCCCAAGGCCATCGAGGCCATGGGCGACAAGATCGAGTCCAAGAAGTTCGCGGCCAAGGCGGGGGTCTCCACGGTCCCGGGCCATGTGGGCGAGATCGACGACACCGACCACGCCATCCGGATCGCCGAGGAGATCGGCTATCCGGTGATGATCAAGGCCTCCGCCGGCGGCGGCGGCAAGGGCATCCGGGTCGCCTGGAACCGCAAGGACGTGGAGGAGGGCTTCCCCGCCGTCCGCGCCGAGGCCAAGGCCAGCTTCGGCGACGACCGCATCTTCATCGAGAAGTTCATCGAAAGCCCCCGGCACGTGGAGATCCAGGTGCTGGGCGACAAGCACGGCAATGTGGTCCACCTGTTCGAGCGCGAGTGCTCGATCCAGCGCCGCAACCAGAAGGTCATCGAGGAGGCGCCAAGCCCGCTGCTCGACGCCAAGACGCGCCAAGCCATGGGGGAGCAGGCGGTCGCCCTGGCCAAGGCCGTCGGCTACGACAGCGCCGGCACGGTGGAGTTCGTCGCCGGCCAGGACCGCAGCTTCTTCTTCCTGGAGATGAATACCCGCCTGCAGGTGGAACATCCGGTCACCGAGATGATCACCGGGGTCGATCTCGTGGAGCAGATGATCCGCGTGGCGGCGGGCGAGAAACTCGCCTTCGGCCAGAAGGACCTCAGGATCGACGGCTGGGCCATCGAGAGCCGGATCTACGCGGAGGATCCCTACCGCGGCTTCCTGCCGTCGATCGGCCGCCTGGTGCGTTACGAGCCGCCCGAGGAAGGGCCGGCCGGTGCGGCCGTGGTGCGCAATGACGCGGGGGTCCGCGAGGGCGACGAGATCTCGATGTTCTACGACCCGATGATTTCCAAGCTGTCCACCTGGGGGAAGACCCGCGAGGCCGCCATCGACGCCATGGGCCGGGCGCTGGAGGACTTCCACATCGAGGGCGTGGGCCAGAACATCCCATTCCTGGCGGCGGTCATGGACCAGCCCCGGTTCCAGTCGGGCAAGCTCTCCACCAACTACATCAAGGACGAGTTCCCGGAGGGCTTCCACGGGCTGCCGCCGACCGAGGAGCAGCGGGACATCATGGGGGCGGCCGCCCTGTCGATGCACCGCACCCTGCTGGCGCGCACGGCCCCGGCGCAGCTGCGCAACGAGTGGATTGAGGTGATCGGCCACGAGAAGCGGGCCGTCCGCGTGTCGTCCGAAGGCGAGGCGCTGGTTGTGGAAGGCAAGGGGCGCTCCCACCGTCTCACCGAGGTCGACTGGCGCCCCGGCCGCGCGCTGTTCCGCGCCAAGCTCGACGGCAAGCCTTTCACGGTGACGGTGAAGCCCGCCGCCGAAGGCTTCGTCATCCGCCACCGGGCCGCCCAGGCCCATGTGCTGGTGCTGACGCCCCGCTCGGCCGAGCTGCACGAGAAGCTGCCGCCCAAGAAGGCCGCCGACACCTCGAAGATGGTGCTGTCGCCCATGCCGGGGCTGGTGGTCTCCATCGACGTCGCCGCCGGTCAGGAGGTCAAGACAGGGGAGGTCGTGGCCGTCCTCGAGGCCATGAAGATGCAGAACATCATCCGCGCCGAGCGGGACGGCACCGTTAAGGCGGTGAACGCCAAGTCCGGCGACAGCGTCGCGGCCGACGAGGTTCTGGTAGAGTTCGCCTGACCAGGGAATCACGGCGGGGCGTCCGATGGGCTTTTCGGAGCTGTTCCTCTCGGCCAACGGCCGGGCCCCGCGCCTGCCGTCGCTGATCGGGGCGGTGGTGCTGCTGAGCCTCGCCGCCTTCTACGAAGCCTTGGTGGAGGGCGTGCTGCCGCGGCTTCTGACCGGCTGGCTGGTCTATCCGGCGCTGATCTATTGCGGGGCCTGCGTGCTTTCCAAGCGACTGCATGACCGCGGCCGCTCGGGCTGGTGGGCGGCCCTGATCCTGCTGTCCATCGCGGCCTGCTGGCCGCATCCGGTGGGCTTCTTCGACTTCCCCTTCTTCCTGGTGCTGGTCTGGGCGGCCGTGGAGCTGGCCGTGATGCCGGGAGAGCCGGGAGCCAACCGCTTTGGCCTCAATCCGCTGCGGCCGCTGGCGCCGGCCTAGCCGCCGCCGTCAAAGCGGCGGTTGCGCATCCCGCACCTCGCCGAACACCGACCGGAAGCTGGCCTTCAAGGCCGCATCGGCCTCGTCCATGGTCACCGGCAGGCCGAGGTCGACCAGGCTCGTGACCCCGTGCTCCGTCTGGCCGCAGGGCACGATGCCGGAGAAGTGGGCGAGGTCCGGCTCGACGTTCAGGGACACGCCGTGGAACGAGACCCACCTGCGCAGCTTCACGCCGATGGCGGCGATCTTGTCCTCGCGGGTTGGCGCGCCGGGCGCCTTGCGCTCCACCCAGACGCCCACGCGCCCTTCGCGCAGCTCGCCGGTGACGTTGAAGTGGTCCAGGGCTCCGATCACCCAGGCCTCTAGCGCCGCCACGAACGCGCGCACGTCCCGGCGGCGCTTCGTCAGGTCCAGCATGACATAGGCCACCCGCTGGCCGGGCCCGTGATAGGTGAACTGGCCGCCGCGGCCACTCTGGAAGACCGGGAATCGGTCGGGCTGCAGCAGGTCGTCCGGTTTGGCCGACACGCCCGCAGTATAGAGCGGCGGGTGTTCCAGCAGCCAGACGAGTTCGCCTGCACCCCCGTCGGCGATCGTCGCGGCCCGGGCCTCCATCGCCGCCACCGCCGCCGGATAGTCCACCTGGCCCGCCGACACCGCCCAGCCGGCGGGCGTGCCGTCCTGGCGGCCGAAGAGGGGGGCGTCGGTGCTGTTTAACGCGCGATCAAGCATGTTCCGTCCAATGTGGGCCTCGGGCGCGCGTGGCGCAAAGCCCAAGGTGCTCCGGAGAATCCCGACCCGTGTCGCAGGTGAACGCCGTCAACGTCGAGATCCAGGTCGTCCTCGGCCGCGCCACGCTGCCGATGGCGCAGCTGCTCCGCATGGGCCGGGGGGCGGTGATTCCCCTGGACGCCACGGTGAACGAGGAAGTCTGGATCCTGGCGAACAACCATCCGGTGGCCCGGGGCGAGATCCAGATCGCCGACGACAAGATCGCCATCGCGGTGACGCGCGAGGCGAACGTCTACGATTATATGGCCGGCGGCGTCTAAGTTACGCGTCGCACTTCACAAAGCATTCGGCGTTTGCTACCTGCCGCGCCTCACCACGAGCGGTCGTGGCGGAATTGGTAGACGCGCAGCGTTGAGGTCGCTGTGGGGCAACCCGTGGAAGTTCGAGTCTTCTCGACCGCACCATCCTGCTTCGCCCATCGGGGCCTGGCGGACTGACGTGGGCCGGCGGCAGGGGCGGAGGCAGCGCCCCTCGACCACGCCGGTGAATCAGGGTTTTCAACGAGGTACGAGCTAGCCCGTCCGCAACATAGCCAGGGAGGTCCGCATGAGCCGTGAAACGGACGACCTCACTGACCTCAAGGACAAGGCTTTCCTGGAACCGGAAGAAGACCTGGAAGACCTCGCTCTCGGCGAGGACTACGCCCTCAACCCCGAATTCGTCTCCAATGTGGTGGACGCCCTGGACCGCGGCGACGCCGAGCGCCTGCGCGAACTGCTGGGGGCCCTGCACCCGGCGGACGTGGCGGACCTTATGGGCTTCCTTTCCGCCGACGCGCGGGAAGAGTTGATCCCGCACCTCGACCCCGAGACCCTGGCCGAAATCCTCTCGGAACTGGACACCGAGATCCGCGAGGAAGTGCTGGAGCACGTTCCGTCCGCCACCCTGGCCAAGGCCATCGGCGAGATGGATTCCGACGACGCCGTGGACGTGGTCGACGACCTCGAGGAGGAGAAGCGCGCCCAGGTGCTGGCGGCCATGCCCGAGGTGGAGAGGGCCGCCATCGAAACCTCGCTGGCCTATGGCGACGAGACCGCCGGACGCCTCATGCAGCGCGAGGTGGTGGCCGCGCCGCAGTTCTGGACCGTGGGCCAGGCCATCGACCACTTCCGCCGCGAGTCGGAGGACCTGCCCGAGCTGTTCTTCGACGTCTATGTGGTCGATCCCAGCTATCGCCCGGTGGGCGCGGTGCCGGTGAGCCATCTGCTGCGGGTCAAGCGCGACTCGCCCCTGGCCCAGATCATGGAGCCGGTGACGGAAATCCCGGTCGACATGGACCAGGAGGAGGTCGCCTACATCTTCGACAAGTACCACCTGATCTCGGCCCCGGTGGTGGAGCCGGGCGGGCGGTTGGTGGGCCAGATCACCGTCGACGACATCGTCGGCGTCATCCAGGAGGAGGGCGAGGAAGACATCCTGGCCCTGGCCGGTGTGTCCGATGCCGGCCGTGACGCCGGGGTCTGGGGCATCGTGCGCTCGCGGCTGCCGTGGCTACTGGTCAACACCGTCACCGCCGCCCTGGCGGCCAGCGTGATCGGCGCCTTCGAGGGCGAGATTCAGAAGCTGGCCATCCTCGCGGCCCTGACCCCGATCGTCTCGGCGCTGGGCGGCAACGCCGGCACCCAGACCCTGGCCGTCGCGGTGCGGGCCCTGGCCAATCGCGAACTGTCCGCCTTCAACGCGATCCGCACAGTCAGCCGCGAGATGGTGGTGGGCCTGGCCAACGGCACGGTGTTGGCGGTGATCACCGGGGCGGCCCTGTTCGCCATGTTCCACGACCTGCGCCTCAGCCTGGCGTTCGGCCTGTCCATGATCATAACCCTCTTCGTGGCAGGGCTGGCGGGCGCGGTCGTTCCCCTGGCGCTCGAGCGCATGGGGCGCGACCCGGCCGTTTCCTCGTCGGTCTTCGTCACTTTCGTTACCGACTTCACAGGCTTTTTCGCCTTCCTGGGACTCGCGGCGCTCATTCTGCTGTAAGTGGCCTCAGAGTTGCCGCCGAGGTCCCAGGCCTCCACCGGCTGTGTCGATTTGGGTCAAACTTCGTAGGCCATGCGTCCGCGCTATCGCGTTTCCCGGAACGCCATCGAGCTGATCAAGCGGTTCGAAGGCTACCGCCGCAAGGCCGCCCGGCTTCCCGACGGGCGATGGACGATCGGCTATGGCCACACGCTGACCGCCCGCGAAGGCGCAGAGGTGTCCGAAGAGGATGCCGAGGCCCTGCTTATCTACGACCTGATCGCCGTGGCCCACGCGGTGAACGAGAACGTCTTCGCGCCGATCACCCAGAACCAGTTCGACGCCCTGGTCAGCTTCGCCTTCAACCTGGGAACCGACGCCTTCCGGGGCTCGCAGGTGCTGGCGCGCCTGAACGCTGGTGAGACGCTGCAGGCGGCCTGCGCCATGGAGCTTTGGCGGAAGACCGAGTTCCAGGGCGACCGGATCGTGCTCGACGCCCTGGTTCGGCGCCGTTCGGCGGAAAAGACCCTGTTCCTGACACCCTCGGGAGACGACTGGCCCACGGCGCCGTCGCCGGTGCTGCGACCGCTGGTCGATCGGGACGCGGCCGAACTGATCCCTGCGGAGACGCCCACCGAGCTTGTGGCCTCGCTTGAAGGCGAGGTCGTCCGGGTCGGCCGCGAGGGTAAGCCCGCGGTTGAGCCCGCGCCGCCCACCGAGGAGCCGGGCGCGGCGGTTCGCGCGGCCGCCGAGGCCGTGACCGCCCGCCTGCAGGCCATCTACCCCGACGGCGACGCCGAGCCAGCGCCGGAAGCCATCGGGGTCAGGCCCCAGGCCGACTTCGCGCCGCCGGTCAGCGCCGAGATCGAGGTGGCCGAGGAGGCTGCGCCGGAGCCGGCGCCAGAGTGGGAACCGCAGCCCACGGCCGAGGCCCAGGCAGGCGCCGCGACGGAAGTAGCGGCTGCAGCCTTGCCCGAGCGCGAACCAGAGCCCGCGCCCAGGGCCGAGCTGGAGTTCGGGACTCAGCTGCCGGCGGCGCCGGAAGGGCTCGAGGACACCCCGTTCGAGGCGCCGGAGCCGGCCAATGACGCGCGTCTGGCTGTTGAACCGGAGCCGGATGCTTCGCCCCGGGTGCTGATCGACGACAATGCGGTGCACGAGTTCATCCCCAGCCGGGTGGCGCCGCTGCCGCGCAAGGCGGAGAATGGCGGCCTGGCGACCGACCTCATCCTCGCGTTGCTGGGCCTGGCCTTCTTCGGCTTCGGCCTGTTCTGGGGCCTGAACGCCCGCGGCTCCGCCCCCATCGGGGGCATGGCGAGCCCCTTGCTCGTGGCCTGGATCGCCGGGGTCGCCGGGATCGGTTTCTTCGTCTTCGCCGTGTTCCGCCTGCTGGAGCGGCTCGGCCGCATGTCGGACCGCGGGTAGGACGCCGCGCTGATCTGGCACAGGCGGCGGTCGCGGCCATGGGCGGCGCGTGCTAACCCAAGGCCATGATCCCGAACCACGGACCCACCCTAGAATTTGGCCTCGGCGACTCGGCGGACATGATCCGCGAGACGACCGCGCGGTTCTCGGCCGACAAGATCGCCCCGCTCGCCGCGGAGATCGACCGCACCAACGATTTCCCGCGCCACCTGTGGCCCGAAATGGGCGAACTCGGCCTGCACGGCGTCACCGTCGAGGAGGAGTTCGGCGGCCTCGGCCTCGGCTACCTGGAGCACGTTGTGGCCATGGAGGAGGTTTCGCGGGCCTCGGCCTCGGTCGGGCTGAGCTACGGCGCCCACTCGAACCTCTGCGTGAACCAGCTCCGGCGCTGGGGCACGGAGGACCAGAAGCGCCGCTACCTGCCGAAGCTGATCTTGGGGGAGCATGTGGGCTCGCTGGCCATGAGCGAGGCGGGCTCCGGCTCGGACGTCGTGTCCATGCGCCTGCGCGCCGAGAAGAAGGGCGACCGTTACGTCCTGAACGGCACAAAGTTCTGGATCACCAACGCGCCCCACGCCGACGTCCTGATCGTCTACGCCAAGACCGATCCCCAGGCCGACAGCCGCGGCATCACCGCCTTCATCATCGAGAAGGGCTTCAAGGGTTTCCGCGTCTCCCAGAAGCTCGACAAGATGGGCATGCGCGGGTCGGATACGGGAGAGCTGGTGTTCGAGGACTGCGAGGTCCCAGAAGAGAACATCATGGGGCCGCTGAACGGCGGCGTCGGCGTGCTGATGAGCGGCCTCGACTACGAGCGCGCCGTGCTGTCGGCCGGCCCCCTGGGCATCATGCAGGCCTGTATGGACGTGGTCCTGCCCTACGTCCGCGAGCGCAAGCAGTTCGGCAAGCCGATCGGCAGCTTCCAGCTGATGCAGGCGAAGGTGGCCGACATGTACGTCGCCCTGAACTCGGCGCGGGCCTATGTCTATGCGGTGGCGAAGGCGTGCGACGCGGGAATGACCACCCGGTTCGACGCCGCTGGCGCGATCCTCATGGCCAGCGAAAATGCGGTGAAGGTTTCGCTTGAAGCGATCCAGGCCCTGGGCGGGGCGGGCTATACGAAGGAATATCCGGTCGAGCGATTCCTCCGGGACGCGAAGCTGTATGATATCGGCGCCGGGACCAACGAGATCCGGCGCTATCTGATCGGACGGGAGCTGGTGGGCGGATGAGGCTGCTGGGCGGCATGGTCGCGGTTCTGGTGGTGGCCGGTTGCGCCACTGCGCCGTCGTCGCCGTCCTGCCCTGCCGGCGAGGAGCACATGCGCACCGCCCAGCTGTTCATCGGCGGCCCCGGCGGTGGACCGCCCGCGCCCGAAGCCGAGATCCGCGCCTTCATCGAGCAGGAGGTCACGCCGCGCTTCCCCGACGCCGTGACCGTGCTGGAGGGCGGGCGCCAGTGGCGCGGTGTCGAGAACCAGTTGATCCGTGAGGCGCAGAAGGTGGTGCTGATCGTGTTGCCCGGAAAGCGCGACGAGGCCGACCGGCTGCAGGCGGTGCGCGGCGCCTACAAGTCCCGCTTCCAGCGCGACACAGTGGTGGTGACGCAGGAAGCCTGCGTCTCCGTCTAGGATCCCGGACGCCGCTCCACCACCAGGCTCTGCTGGGCGATCCCGAAATAGCCATCGCAGTCGGCCAGGCGCGTCATGGCCAGGCCTCCGCCGTCGGACGCCAGCCAGCTCATGGCGTTGGACAGGATCCACTCGCCCCGGGGCGGACGGGCGAAGCTCACGGTCAGGTCGCCGTTGATGAAGGTCCAGGCCTCGAACGGCAGGACCGACGAGATGCCATTGGAGAAGTCCGCCACCGCCGCCGCGCGCATGGCCGGCGAGAGCGGTTGTCCCAGGACGGTCGGCCGGTGCTGCCGGAACCACACGGCGGCGGGCCCCGGCTCTCCGAAGACCCCGCGCGCAGGGCGGATCTCGAAGTTGCCGCCGAAGTTGTTCACCGACCCCAGCCGCGTCTGCCCGGGCGGGCGCGCCTCAGGCATGGCCTCATCGAGGGCGGGCAGGAAGTGGCCGGGCAGCGGCTGGTCGGTCTCGCGCACCTTCAGCACCGTGCCGCGGGTCACCTCGACCCCGCCCGCCGCCAGTCGCACCTCGATCAGCTGAATCTTGCGTCCCTGCCGCAGCACCTGCGTCTCGATCGTAAGCTCAGCCACCGGCACCGGCCGCAGAAGGTCGATCGTCAGCCGCGCGATGCGCATGGGCGTTGGGCTCTCCACCTGCTCGGCCGCCCAGGCGATGAGCGCCGAGGGCGCCCCGCCATGCATCAGCCCAGGGTCCCAGGGACCGGCGGCCCAGGACGTGGCGCGCGCAGCCACGCCCTTCACCTCGAAGATGGCCTCGTTCATGCGGCGATGCGGCTTGCGTGGATTCGGGCCAGGGCCTCGGCGGTCGCCGTGTCGGCCGGGAAGAAGGTCTCGAGGGTCAGCTCGGAAAGGGTGATGTCCACGGCCGTGCCGAATACCGTGGTTGTCGCATAGAAGGAAAGCAGGCTTTCCCCGTGCAACAGCTGGTAGGGCACGGCGACCTGGCCGTAGTCCTCGAGCCGCCGGTCCGAGGCCGGCGCGGCCGGATAGCCTTTCACCTCGTCGATGAGGGCCAAGAGGCCGGGATCGGCGGTGAGGTCGGCCTGTCGCCTCAGGCGTTCCAGCATATGGTCTCGCCATTCCGCCAGGTTGGCGGTTCGCGCCGCCAGGCCCCCGGGGTGAAGCGCCAGCCGCACAACGTTGACCGGCCCGACGAGCAGCTCGGGAGCGACGCCCTCCAGCAGGGGCGCCACGGCGGCGTTGGCCGCCACCAGGTTCCAGCGCAGATCCACCGCCAGCGCGGGATAGGGCTCGTGACCCTTCAGGATCAGGTCCACGGCCCGCCGGGCGGCGGCGAACTCGGGATCGTCCAGCCCGCGCTCGGCGAAGACCGGGGCGAAGCCTGCGGCGATCAGGATCACGTTGCGCTCGCGCCGGGGTATCTCCAGACGATCAGCCAGGTGGAGCACCATCTCGCGGCTGGGCATGGCGCGGCCGGTCTCCACGAAGCTGAGGTGCCGGGTGGAGATTTCCGCCTCCAGCGCAAGGTCGAGCTGGCTCATCCGGCGCCGCTGGCGCCAGTCGCGGATATGCTCGCCTACCGGCCTCGTCCTGGTCGTCATGACGCGACCTTAGCCAGCGCGGCGTCGGCTGGTCCATGACCCGGCAGGTAATGGAGGGCGGCGACGCAGGGCAGGGCGCTCAGCCGCTGCGCCAGCAACTGGCCGAACTCCGCCGTCAGGCCCGCCATCTCCAGCCGGGTGGCGCCGTCGCGATGGGCGAGGGCGGCGATACGCCCCGGCAGGCGCGCCACCACCGTCAGCGCCCGGATCAGGGCGTCCGGTTCGGGGGCAAGGCCCAGGACATATACGTCCTCACGCATCGGCGGCCTCGAACAGGTCTTCGGCCAGCAGGGCGTTGTCCTCGCCATAGGCGCGCAGCTGCAGACGGTCGCCCGTGGCGTCGGCGGCGCGGGTCAGCCACACCAGCTCCTTGGCGGTGCCGGCGGGTAGGACGCGTGAGAAGACGCCCTCGACGGCGCACAGGGCGGGCAGGCCGTGGGAGCTGTCCAGGCGGGCTTCGATGCGGCTGGTCTGGGGCAGGCGCAGCGCGAAGCGTTCGGCGGCGTCGGCCAGGCGCTTGAGAGGTTCGGTCATGGGGCAGGTCCTTCTTGGTTGGGAAGGCCCCGGCCGGGTGCGAAAGCCAATGAAAAACCCCGCGTCCTGGCCGGAGCGGGGTTGCTGAAGCTCTTCGATCTTGGCGGGTCGTCAGGCCGCGCGGGATCGCCCCCGTCCGTTATGGCGGGTGGTAATCATCATCGTCGCAAAGGTGTGGCGCTGGGCGCTCATCGGCGAAGGTGATCCTACAGACAGGGCGAACCTGCATAACCTATCCGGGTTCGCCTGGGAAGGCGATCGGGCGGGCCCCGCATGTCTCAGGCGGAACCCACCCGCGCCGCACGCAACGGCGCCGACGCGCGCTAGATCGGATCGTAAGGGAAGACGCTGGCGGTTGCGCCCACATCCGTGAAGCCGGCGCGCATGGCCGGGAAGCCCTGGGCGATCAGGGTCTCGGGCGTCCAGCCTTCGACCTTGGCGATGGATTTCACCGGCCGCGGTTGGTTGAACAGCACCACCTCGTTGCCTCGGGCGGCGAAGATCTGGCCGTTGACGTCCGAGGCGGCCAGGGCGACGGCCAGCTGCGCCACCTGATCGGCGCGCATCATGTTCTTCATCCGCTCGACGCGCTGCGCAGAGGCCTCGTCCTTGATCGGAATAGTGGCGATCATCCGGGTCCAGGCGAAGGGCGCGATGATGTTCGAGCGAACGTTCTTGGCGGCCCCCTCCATGGCCACGATCCGAGACAGGCCCATCACGCCGAGCTTGGCGGCGGCGTAGTTCGCCTGGCCGATATTGCCGATCAGGCCCGAGGTGGAGGTGAAGTGGACGTAGGAGCCGTCCTCCTGGTTACGGAAGTGCTCGATGGTCGCCCGGGTGACGTTGAACGCCCCGCGCAGGTGCACCTGGATGACGGCGTCCCAGTCAGCTTCGTCCATCTTGTGGAACATCTTGTCCCGCAGGATGCCGGCAGGATTCACCACGGCATGCAGGCCGCCGAAGCTGTCCATGGCCTGTTCGAACATGCGGCGGGCGCCCACCATCTCGGCCACGCTGTCCGAGTTGGACACCGCTTCGCCGCCGGCGGCGCGAATCTCCTGGGCGGTGGCCTCGGCGGGCCCGGCGTCGCCCAGATCGCCACCCGAGACGCCGCCGCCCAGATCGTTGACCACCACCTTGGCGCCTTCGCGCGCCGCCAGCAGGGCGCACTCCTTGCCGATGCCACCCGCCGCGCCCGTGACCAGCACGACCTTTCCGCTCAGAACACCCACGCTCGTCTCCTCCTTGGTTTCGATCGTCCGCATGGCGGACGTGCGATCAGCTTGCGAGCGCCTCGACCTGCTGCGGCGGCACGCCCGCCGCGAGCAGCACCTCGCGCGTGTGCTCGCCCAGGCGTGGCGGCATCCGCACCGGCGGCCGCTCGCCGTCGATCAGCACCGGCACGCCGGTCATCCGCAGGGTGGAGCCGTCGGTGTCCATCAGGGTCTCGAACAGGCCCACGGCCTGCAGGTGCGGGTCTTCGATCAGGTCGTCCAGGCTCTTCACCGGGGCGTTGGGGATTTCGAGCTCCTCGAGGATCCGCGTCCATTCGGCGGTGGTGCGGCTCGCCAGGATGTCGCTGACGACGGCGTAGAGGGCGCTGATATTCTCGGTCCGGGCGGCGATGCCGTCGAAGCGGGGATCGTCGGCCAGTTCGGGCCGCCCCGCCGCCTCGAAGAAGCTGCGCCAGTGCCGGTCGGTGTAGGGCAGGGCGCAGATATGGCCGTCGGCCGTGGCGAACGGGCGGCGTTCCGGGGTCATCACCCGCGGGTATGAGGTGGGGCCCCGGGGCGGGTCGAAGTGCCGGCCGTAGAGGTGCTCGACGGCGGTATAGGCCACCAGGCTCTCGAACATCGGCACTTCCACATAGCAGCCCTCGCCGGTCCGCTGCTGGCGCGTCAGGGCGGCCAGTATGGCGATGGCGCCGGCCATGCCCGCGGTCTTGTCGGCGGCGGCGGTGGGCAGATAGGCCGGCGCGCCCGAGCGCTGGCCGGCCAGATCCGCCAGGCCGCACATGCCCTGGATGATGTCGTCATAGGCCGGGCGGCCGCCGTAGGGGCCTGTCTCCCCGAAACCGTGAAGGCAGGCGTAGACGAGCCGCGCGTTGCGCGCCCGCAGCACCTCGGGCCCCAGGCCCAGGGCCTTCATCTTCTGCGGCCGGTTGTTGTGCATCAGCACGTCCGCCGTATCCACAAGGGTGAGCAGGGCTTCGCGGCCGGCTTGCGTCTTGAGGTCGAGGACGATGCTCTTCTTGTTGCGGTTGGCGGCCAGGAACACCGAGGCCATGTCAGGCGCGGCCCGCGGCCCGATCCGGCGGGTCGTGTCTCCCGCGGGAGGCTCCACCTTGATAACTTCGGCGCCGAGATCGGCCAGCCACTGGGCGGCATAGGGCGCCATGAGCACCGCGCCCAGGTCCAGAACTCTCACACCTTCCAGCGGCAACATGCGACGCGCCTCCCGGCGGCGATCCTAGGAGCCGCATCTGCGCCGCGCCAAGGGCAATCGGCCGCGTTTACGTGACGGAACGGCTCCGACGGCTCGCCAAACGCAAGAAGCCCCGGCGAGGGCCGGGGCTTCCGCTTCTGTTGGGCGGCGCTAAGCCCCCAGCATTTGTCCGCGAGAGCGCTGGGTCAGCGACCGTGAAACTCCACGGAGAGTTCCAGCGCATTCGCGATCGACAAATGAGACACTGGATCACCTCCTTTCAGCTGTTGAACAGGACCTGCTGAATATGGGCGCGGGCGGGGCGGTGCGCAAACACCGCCGCGTCGGTCATTCGGCCGCAGCGTGAGGCGCCTTCCCGAAGGGCGCCGGATGCTTCGCCAGGGCCGCCTCCTCGGCCAGGCTGAGCCGGCGCCGCAGTTCGGTGACAGGTCGCGGCAGGTTGTCCAGGGCTTCCAGGGTCGCCCGGTAGCCGGCCTCCACCGCCTTGTCGAAAGCCCCCCAATCACGGATTTCGATGCCGCTCACATCCGGCAGGATCAGCACATCCGTGGCCTCCCGGGCGGCGGCGAGTTCGCGGCTGGTGGAGACGGTGGCGGCCCGCATCAGCAGCGAGACGATGGGCGGCCCGTTGCGCCACTGCCCCGAGCGGAGCCAGCGCCACACGGACGACGGCCGGGCCACATCCTCAGCGGTGATGCTGCGGGCGGTGGTGACGTCGACGCCGACGATGGGGCCCAGCTGGTGGGCCCGCATGATGTCGGCCGGATAGTTCTTCATCACCGCCCCATCGACCAGCACATTGACGCCGTCGGTGGCGGGAGGCAGCACGCCCGGCAGCGAGATGGATGCCCGCAGCGCCTTCCGCAGCAGGCCGCGCCGATGCAGCTGGTAGGCGCCGGTGGTGAGATTGGACGAGACGCAGAAGAACGGCAGCCACAGGTCGGCAATCTGGGCCTCGCCGAAGTGCTGCGCCAGCCGCTCGCCCACCTTGATCCCCTGGGTCATGGCCAGCAGGGGCAGGGCGATGTCGTCGAGCGGGCTGGTCTCGACGAAGGCCTCGCGGATCCGCCGCTCCATCTCGGCGTCGTCCCAGCCCAGGGCGCAACCGGCGGCCACGATGGCGCCCATGGACACGCCGCCCACGAAATCGATAGGCACGCCGCGTTCGCGCAGGGCCCTGATGGCGCCCACGTGGGCGTAGGCGCGCGCGCCGCCGCCCGAGAGCACCAGGCCAACGGACTGTCCGGTGAGAACCCGCGCCAGGCGCCGGACGTCCTCGTCGCCCGAACGCCGGAGGTGGAACAGGCGGGCCGCGCCGGTGGCGTCCAGCCAGGCCTCCGAACCTGTGGGCCGCTCAGTCCCCGCCGGCTGCAGGAGGATGAGGTCCACCAGCTGTTGGGCCTGGAGCGGCGAGGTGGTGTGCAGGGGCTCGGCCGGGGGCGGCCGGTCGCCCCGACCGACGCGGAACAGCCGGTCCACCTGCCGGGCTATGGCGGCCCGCCAGCCGCCGTCCTCCGCCTCGGCTACGTAGAGCACGAAGTCGTGCGTCCGCTCGACCTCGGAGAACCACTCCGTGGGCGCGCTGGAGGCCTCGACCCCCACGGTTGTGCAGGAATAGCCCAGGGCAATGATGGCGCGCTCCAGGCGCTCGACCATCGGGCGCACCGACCCCGATTGGCCGAGGCTGATGAAGCCGAACACCGAGGGCTCGCCCACCGGGCCCCGCGTCGCCGCCTGTCGGGTGCGCAGGATCATCAGCCGCGCGAGCTCGGTCATCACGGAGGCGTCCGCCTGCGAGGCCTCGAGAAACGCCTGACGGGGCAGGGCGATGACCTCGGAATCGCGCAGGGCGACCACATCGGCCGAATGCGGCAGGTCGGCGACCAGAGCCATCTCGCCCGCCGGCTCTCCAGGCCGGATCACGCCGAGGAACGTCGGCTCCTGGCCCGGTTCCTGTCGAAAGGCCCCGAGCCGGCCGGTGCGCAGGATGTAGAGCTCGTCGGCGGGGTCGCCGGCGGCGTACAGCTTCTGGCCGCCCGGCAGGGAGAACCACCGGGCCGCCTCGCGGGCCTTGGTCTGGCGGAACAGGCGCGCCAGCGTCGAATCGACGGGAAGCTCAGGCAGCATGGGCAAGCCTAGCGCCGCCGGTCGTGCGGGACCACCGGCTTGGCCGTGACGGCTGAGGCGGCCCGCCGCACTTTGCAAGCGCCGGAGGGCGGCCTAATCCAGGCGCCATGGCGCTCCACATGATCAAGCTGGTGGTCGGCTGCGACACCGTTGAGGACCTGCTCGACTGGCGGCGGGTTTCCAGCCGCCCCGGCGATCCCTGGGTCCTGCGCACCCGCCAGACCCCGAAGCGGGCCGCCGAGATGCTGGAGGGCGGCTCGGTCTACCGGGTCTTCAAGGGCAACATCCTGTGCCGGCAGCGCATCCTCGCCATCGAGACGGTGGGCGAGGGGAAGGACGCCCGTTGCCAGGTCACTCTGGACGAGGCCATCGTGCGGGTCGCGCCGACCCCGCGTCGGGCCTTCCAGGGCTGGCGCTACCTTGAGCACAAGGATGCGCCGCCGGACATGGATGAAGAGGCGTTCGGCGAGATCCCGGCCGAGCTGGCGCGGCAGCTGCGCGAAGTGGGGGCCTGGTAGGCCTCAGACCGCCATGTTGTCGATCAGCCGGGTCCGGCCCAGCAGGGCGGCGGCGAGGATGCGGGCAGGCCGGTCCACCGGACCAGGACCAAGCCGCGAAAGGTCCGCCGCGTCGCGCACCTCCACATAGTCGATGCGGCCGAAGCCCGCCGCACGCAGCGCCTCGACGGCTCGGGCCTCGGCCGCGTCGACACGGCCCCCGGCGTTCAACTCGGCGATGGCCGCTTTCAGGATGACATTGAGCTGTCCGGCGACGTCCCGCTCCGCCTCGGAGAGGTAGGCGTTGCGCGAGGAGAGGGCGAGGCCGTTCTCCGCCCGCGCGGTCGGCGCGCCGACGATCTCCACCGGCATATCCATGTCCCGGACCAGTCGGCGGATCACCTGCAGCTGCTGGTAGTCCTTCTCGCCGAAGACGGCGACGTCGGGCTGAGCCTGGTTCAGCAGCTTCGAGACGACCGTTGCGACGCCGGCGAAGTGGCCGGGACGGGCTTCGCCGTCCAGGGGTTCCGACACGCCGGCCACCGTCACGGTGGTGGCGAAGCCTTCGGGATACATCTCGGCCACGGTGGGCGCGAACAGCAGGTCGCAGCCGGCGCCGGCCAGCAACTCGGCGTCGCGGGCCTCGTCGCGGGGATAGGCGTCGAAATCCTCGTTGGGCCCGAACTGGGTCGGGTTGACGAAGACGCTGGCCACCACACGCTGCGCCAGCGTGCGGGCCAGCCGCACCAGGGACAGGTGCCCGTCGTGCAAGGCGCCCATGGTCGGGACGAAGCCCACGCGGTCACCGGAGGCCTTCCAGGCGGCGACCTGGGCGCGGAGTTCTGCGACGGTGCGGACAGTCTTCAGGGTCATGGCGCGCCCTTACGCCGACCGGCGGCCCTCGTCCATCCACAGCCCGTGGCGATCGGCGCGTTGACGCGGCGCCACACAAAAGGCTCACGTTAAGGAATTGAGTCGGAGCTGAGAGACCCATGGGCCAGGCCAGCGTCATCGTCGTGGGTAACGAAAAGGGCGGGGCTGGCAAGTCCACCATCGCCATCCACATCGCCACGGCCCTGCTGCACGGCGGGGCCAATGTCGCCGTGCTCGACCTCGATCTGCGGCAGCAGACCCTGGGCCGCTTCTTTTCCAACCGCCGGGTATGGCTGACCGCCAACGGCGCCGAAGCTCCCATGCCGCTGGAGCATGCGATCAGCTCGGCCGGCGACGCCCTCGCCAAGGCGCCCGACGCCGAACAGCTCGCCCGCTTCGAAGAAGCCTTCGCCGAGATGAGTCAGGCGGCGGACTTCGTGCTGATCGACACCCCCGGAAGCGACACGGCGATCAGCCGGGCCGCACATGGCAAGGCCGATCTCATCGTGACGCCCATGAACGACAGCTTCGTGGACTTCGACATGCTGGGGCAGGTGGATCCAGTGACGCTCGAGCTGAAGCGTCACAGCCTCTATTCCGAGACCGTCTGGGCCTGTCGCAAGTCGCGCGCCCTGGCCACCGGCCGCCAGACCGACTGGGTGGTGCTGCGCAACCGCCTGGCGCCCACCGAGGCGCGTAACCGCAAGCGCCTGGACGAACGGGTCAACGCCCTGTCCCGCAAGGTGGGCTTCCGCGTCGGCCCCGGCCTGCGGGACCGGGTGATCTATCGCGAGCTGTTCCCCTTCGGCCTCACCGTGGCCGACCTCTCGCCGAGCATCCGGCCGGTGGCCATGTCGCTGCAGCATGTGGCCGCGCGCCAGGAACTGCGGGCGCTCATGGGAGCCCTCGGCTTCACCGGTCTCGATGACAGCGAGAAGATCGCGGCGGAATAGCCGCCGCGTGCTACGTCCGGCCGCATGATCTACCTGGCTTTAGGCTGCGCGGCCCTGGCGCTCTTCCTGATCGTCAGTCGCCGCAAGACGCCGGTGCTGAAGCGCCGGGAATGGCGGTTCATCTCTGGAGCCTTCGCTGTGGCGGCCTTCACCGCCGCCGCCTGGTTCGGCGTCCGCGGAGCGTGGGCGCCGACGATCGTGCTGATCGTGGTCGGTCTGGGACTGGCGGTTTCGACCCGACGCACGGGCGCGCCGGCCGCTGCGTCCTCCAACCGCATGAGCGTGGCCGAGGCGCGCCGCATCCTCGGGGTGGAGGAGGGCGCAAGCCGACAGGAGATCCAGGCGGCCTACACCCGGCTGATGCGCCTGGCTCATCCCGACAAGGGTGGAACGGCCGGCCTCGCGGCCCAGCTCAACGCGGCGCGCGACCGGCTTCTGCGCGACTAGCGCCGAGCACCTGACGCATACGAAAACGGCGCCGACCCATCGGGACGGCGCCGCTCGCGTTTCAAGGGCTCTGCCGGATCAGGCCCGGGGCGAGATCACCATGCAGGGCTGCTTCTTGGCCTTCAGGGCCTGGCAGGCGGCCTTGGCCGAGGTTTCGGTGAAGCCCGAGAAGCGGCTGCGATACCGGTTGCCGTCCTTTTCCGCGACGCCCCTCGCCGAGCTGAAATGCTTGCCGAACCGCTTCTCAACGATGGAAAGCTGCTCCTTCGCGTCCGCCCGACTGGTGAACGAGCCAACCTGCACAGTCCACTTCCCCTTGGCCGTGCTGGTTTTCTCGACGATCTCGATCTTGGAGGCCCGCATCGGCGGAGCCGTGGAGGCGAGCACGATCTTAATCTCGTCACGGTCGCCCTGGGCCGTCTGAGGCGTCTGCCGCCCCAGCATGGGCTGGGCTTCGAAGAAGCTCTGGGCGACCTGGATGTTCTCGCCATGAGCCCGGCGGGTCATGACGTCGAAGCCGGTCAGCAGCAGGTTCTGGGCGGTGGCGTCGCGGGCCGCCGTCGTGGGGCCGCCGAGGACCACCGCGATCAGGCGGCGGTTGTCTCGCACGGCCGAGACCGCGAGATTGAAGCCCGATGCATTGGTGAAGCCGGTCTTCAGGCCGTCCACGCCTTCCATGCGGTGCAGCAGACCGTTGTGGTTGCGCATGTTCTGGCCGCGGAAGTTGAAGTGGGTGGTGCTGAACAGCCGGTAGTACTGGGGATAGTCCCGCATCACCGCCCGGGAAAGGATGGCGAGGTCGCGCGCCGTGGAGATCTGGCGGCTGTCGGGCAGGCCCGAGGCGTTGGCGAAGTGGGTGTTCTTCATGCCCAGTTCCTGGGCGCGAAGGGTCATCAGGGCCGCAAAGCGCTGCTCAGTCCCACCCAGCTTCTCGGCCAGGGCCACCGCGGCGTCATTGGCCGACTTGGTGGCCAGCGCCTTCATGGCCTCGTCCACGCTGATGGAATCGCCGGCGCGAACGCCAAGCTTGGTCGGCGCCTGGGCCGCGGCCCGGGGCGAGAACACCACCCGGTCGTCGAGGTCCAGCTTGCCCGAGGCGAGGGCCTCGAAGGTCAGGTAGAGCGTCATGACCTTGGTGATCGAGGCCGGATAGCGCGGGCTGTCGGCGCGGTTCTCGTAGAGCACCTCGCCCGTCTTCGCGTCCACCACGATCGCGGCGGCCTTCGATGAGCTTTGCGAGAGCATCGCGTAGGGAACCTGGGCCTGAGCCTGCGGCGCGAGGCCGCCAAGCGCCATCGAGGCGGCGAAACCGAGGGAAAGCACAAGGCGGCGGGCGTGCTGGAACATGCTTCGTCCGTCGAATCTAAGCGTTTGGGCGGGCCGCGAAGCACCGCCGGGACTGCCTAACATGACAGCCGCAGCCTTTCGGTAGAGTAAACAGGTGTTGAACGGACGAAATGACGCGCCTGCGCGGCGCCGAGGCGGTCGCCATTGTGCAGTGCACAAATTCCGTTGACTGTTGCACTGCAACATGAGACAAGGCGGGGTGTTTCTCGAGGGCCTGCGTCTGTGGCCCAGAGCTTCCTCCCCTCTCGCCAAGGAGTGCGCCACATGGCCGCCGCCGAAGCCGCGAAGACCACCGTCGAACAGTTCACCGCCGCGTCCAACGTCGCCTTCAAGGACGGCGTCGAGAAGACCTTGGCTGCGCTGAACGAAATGAACAGCCATTCGAAGAAGAACCTGGAAGCCGTGGTCGCCTCGGTGACCGCCGCCACCAAGGGCGCTGAAGCCCTGGGCGCGCAGGCGATGGCCTTCTCCAAGACCGCCTTCGAGACCCAGGTGAACGCGGCACGTTCGCTCGCGGGCGCTAAAAGCGTCCAGGAAGTGATGGAGCTGCAGACCGCTTTCGCCAAGTCGTACCTCGAAACCTACATGGCCGAGGTCGGCAAGATGAGCGAGACCGTCTCGGCCTCGATGAAGGACTCGGTGAAGCCGCTGAACGAGCGGGTGACCGCGGTTGTCGAGAAGCTGCAGGCGGTCCGCTAACCGCCGCAATCCAGTCCTGCGTTACAGAAGGGCCGGTCCGCAAGGGCCGGCCCTTTTCCTGTGCGCGGCCGGGCGCTAGACCTTGGGCATGTCCAAAGTCGAAGACCGTCTCGCCGAACTCGGCCTCACCCTGCCGCAACCCAACGCCCCGGTGGCCAACTACGTGCCCTTCGTCCGTTCGGGCGACCTGCTGCACATCTCTGGCCAGGTCTCGGTGGACGCCTCGGGCGGTATCCGGGGCGTCGTCGGCGTCGAGGTGGACGCCGAAACCGCCAAGCGGGCGGCGCGGCTTTGCGGGATCAATCTGATCGCCCAGATGAAGGCCGCCTGCGAAGGCGACCTCGATCGGGTGGTGCGGATTGTGAAGCTCGGTGGCTTCGTCCAGGCTGGCCCGGACTTCTTCGACATTCCGCAGGTGGTCAATGGCTGTTCCGACCTGATGGTGGACGTGTTCGGCGACGCCGGCCGCCACGCCAGGTCGGCCGTAGGGGTCTACCGCCTGCCGCTCAACTTCGCCGTCGAGGTCGACGCGGTGGTGCAGCTGTCGTGAAGGAGCGCTTCGGCGAGGCCTGGGACCTTCTCTTCCACCCGCCGATCGCGCACCGCGGGCTCTGGGCCCCCGACGGGCCGCCGGAGAATTCCATCGGCGCCTTCCAGGCGGCCTGCGCCGCCGGCTACAGCATCGAGCTGGACGTCCAGCTCACCGCCGATGGCGAAGCGGTCGTCTTCCATGACGACGAACTAGAGCGGATGACAGGCCAGGCGGGCCGTGTCCGCGACCGCTCGGCGGCCGATCTCGCCCAACTCAGGCTGAAGGGTTCGGACGAGGCCATTCCCACCTTGCTGGAGGCGCTGGCCGTGGTCGGCCACCGGGCCATGGTCCATGTGGAGCTGAAGACCCCGCCCGGCGATGTCGGGCCGCTGGAGCGCCGTGTGCACGAGGTGATCGCCGACCACAAGGGGCCGCTGGCGGTGATCGGCTTCAACCCCTACAGCCACGCCTGGTTCGCCGAGCGCTATCCGGGGGTGCTGCGCGGCCTCGACAGTTACTCCTACCGCGATCGCCCTGAAATGCCCGCCGCGCTGCGGCAGGCTCTGGCCCGGCTGGAGCATGTCGCCATCGCCCGGCCGCATTTCCTGGCTCTGGGTCTAGACATGCTGCCCGACGAGAACACCGCCCGGCTGAGGGCCGGCGGGATGCCGGTCATAGCCTGGACCGTGCGCACGCCTGACCAGTGGGCGGCGGTGAAGGACGGCTGCGACAACCTGGTGTTCGAGGGATTTGCAGCGTGAGCCTGACGCCGGCGGTGAACGTATCCCGCCGTATCGCCGACATCGGCCGCGAGGCCTGGGACGCCTGCGCCTCCAACCCCGCCCACCTGGGTAATCCGTTCGTCCTCTACGATTTCCTGAACGCCCTCGAAGCCGGGGGTTGCGCGGTGGAGCGGCAGGGCTGGGGGCCGCAGCACCTCTCGGTGGAGGACGAAGGCGGCCGGATCGCCGCCGTCATGCCGCTGTACCTGAAGTCCCACAGCCAGGGCGAATACGTCTTCGACCATGCCTGGGCGGACGCGTACGAGCGGGCGGGCGGCCGCTACTATCCCAAGCTCGTGGGCGCAGCGCCCTTCGTGCCCGTCACCGGGCCGCGGCTGCTGGTTCGGCCCGACGTGAACATCCAGGAGGCGACAGGGCTTCTGCTGGGCGGGGCCTTGGGCCTTTGCGAACGGTACGGCGCCTCGTCGGTGCACGTGAACTTTCCCACCGAGGCCGAGTGGCGGTTCATGGGAGCGTTCGGCTTCGGCCTTCGCGAGGGGCGGCAGTACCACTGGAACAATCGGGGCTATGACGACTTCGAGGACTTCCTCGGCGCGCTCTCCTCGGGCCGGCGCAAGACCATCCGCCGGGAACGCCGCGAGGCCCAGGCGCCGGTGGAGATCGTTCGCCTAACCGGCGCTGACCTGACCGAGGAGCACTGGGACGCCTTCTTCCGCTTCTATATGGACACTGGCTCGCGCAAGTGGGGGCGGCCCTATCTGACGCGCCCCTTCTTCTCCCTGCTGGGCGAGCAGATGGCCGACCGGGTGCTGCTCGTCATGGCCCGGCGCAACGGGCGCTGGATCGCAGGGGCCCTCAACCTGATCGGCGACGACTGCCTCTACGGACGCCACTGGGGCTGTGTGGAGGACATACCCTTCCTCCACTTCGAGCTCTGCTACTATCAGGCCATCGAGTGGGCCATCGAGCGCGGCCTCGCCCGGGTCGAGGCGGGCGCCCAGGGCGAGCACAAGATCGCCCGCGGCTACTTGCCGACCCCGGTCTATTCCGCCCACTACATCGCCGATCCCGCCCTTCGTGGTCCGGTCGAGCGCTTCCTCGAGCAGGAGCGCGCGGCCGTGGACGAGGAGATCGAATGGCTGACCGAGGAATATTCGCCGTTCCGCGCCGGCGATACGGCAGCGCCGTGAGGTATCGGCGGTCGGCATTCCCCGGCGGCGGACGATTTGCTAGGCGTGGAAGCTCAGGCGTGAGGAGCGGACGATGAGCTTGGACGGGACCTACGACCACGACAACATCTTCGCCAAGATCCTCCGCGGAGAGATGCCCGCCGTGCGCGTGTACGAGGACGACCACGTCTTCGCATTCATGGACGTCTTCCCACAGTCCAAGGGCCACGTGCTGGTGATCCCCAAGCATTCGTCGGCGCGCAACATCCTCGAGGAGGAGCCCGAGCGGCTGTCGCAGCTGATCCTGGGCGTCCAGCGGGTGGCCAAGGCGGTCAAGGCGGGCCTCAACCCCGACGGCGTGACGGTGGCCCAGCTCAACGGTGGGCCCGCGGGCCAGACGGTCTACCATCTCCACTTCCACGTGATCCCCCGCTGGGACGGCGTGCCCATGGAGCGCCACGCCTCTGGCGGGATGGCGGACCTGGATCAGCTGAAGGAGCTGGCCGAGCAGATCTCGGCGAAGATCGCGTGATGGCGGCGGCGGAGCTTCCGGAGACGCCGTGGTTCGAAGACCCCGACCTCGAGGCCTACCTCGCCAGCGCCGGCCTGGACGCCCCGACCGAAGCTTTCGTGCGCAGCCTCGCGGAGAAGGGCTATGCGCTCGTGGACCTGGGCGACGAGGCGAGGGCGCTCTGCGATCAGGCCATCGCCGACACCGAGCGCTACTTCGGCCGCCGCGGCAGCGGCAATCGCATCCAGGACGCCTGGTTCCGCTCCCGGGCCGTGCGCCGCCTGGCGGCCTGGCCCGAGGTCAGGCGGCTGCTGAAGGCGGCCTACGGGCGCGAGCCCTTTGCATTCCAGACCTTGAACTTCCTGCGCGGCAGCGGCCAGGCGCTGCACCCGGACACCATTCATTTCCACAGCGTGCCCGCACGCTTCATGTGCGGCGTCTGGATCGCACTGGAGGACGTCAGGCCGGGCAGCGGGCCCTTGGTCTATCACCCGGGCTCGCACCGGCTGCCGATCGCCACCATGCGCGACGCTGGCGTGAATGCGTCAGCCCCGGGGCCGGAACATTACGAGAGCGTCTTCGTGAAGTGGTTCGCCGCCAGGATCGGCGAGGCGGGCTATCCGACCGAGCATGCCATCGTGCCCAGGGGGTGGGCCTTCGTCTGGGCGGCCAACCTGGCGCATGGCGGCTCTCCGGTCACCGAACCGGGCTCCACCCGCCGGTCGCTGGTGGTCCACTGGTACTTCCGCGACTGCCTCTACTACACCCCCATGACCTCCGATCTCGACCGGGGTCGGCTGAAGCTGCGCCTGCCTTTCGACATCGCCACCGGCGGTTGGGTCTGGCCGCGCAAGGACGGCCGTAGGGTCTGGCCAGGCAAGACGCCGGTGCTGGACGGTCTGCTCCGCCGCGTGCTGCGCCGCCCCTTCCTGAACTAGCCCATACGAAAAAGCCCCGGGGTTGGCCCGGGGCTTCTCGTGCTTGCTTCGCCGGTGTCAGACGGCTTCGGGCTCGTCCGCAGGGGTTTCCACCACCGGGGCACCGGGCTCGCGCGTCTGGCCTTCGATCTCGAACGCCAGCTTGCCGTCCTTGAGCACCACCTTGACGTGGCCGCCCTTGGCGAGCCGGCCGAAGAGGATTTCGTCGGCCAGCGGCTTCTTGATGTTCTCCTGGATGACCCGGGCCAGGGGCCGGGCGCCGTAGAGTTCGTCGAAGCCGTTCTTGGCCAGCCAGTCCGTCGCGTCCTCGTCCGTCTCGATGGTCACGTGGCGATCGGCCAGCTGGGCCTCGAGCTGCATGACGAACTTCTGCACGACCTGGCGGATGATCTCCTGGGTCAGGGCGTGGAAGTGGACGATGGCGTCCAGGCGGTTGCGGAACTCGGGGGTGAACTGGCGCTTCAGCGCTTCCTCCACCTCGTCGTCCTGCTTGCCGCGGCCGAAGCCGATGGCGTTCCGCTGGGCGTCGGCCGCGCCGGCGGTGGTGGTCATGATCAGGACCACGTTGCGGAAGTCGATCTTCTTGCCGTTGGAGTCGGTCAGCTGACCGTGGTCCATGACCTGCAGGAGGATGTTGTAGACGTCCGGGTGAGCCTTCTCGATCTCGTCCAGCAGCACCACGGCGTGCGGGTGCTGATCGACGGCGTCGGTCAGCAGCCCACCCTGGTCGAAGCCGACGTAGCCAGGCGGGGCGCCGATCAGGCGGCTCACCGTGTGGCGCTCCATGTACTCCGACATGTCGAACCGCAGCAGCTCGATGCCGAGGGTGCCGGCCAGCTGGCGGGCGGTCTCGGTCTTGCCGGTGCCGGTGGGGCCGGTGAACAGGTAGCATCCGATGGGCTTGTTGGCGTCGCGCAGGCCGGCGCGGGCCATCTTCATGGCGGCCGAGAGCTGCTCGATGGCCTCGTCCTGGCCGTACACCGCCCGCTTCAGGTCGCTTTCCAGCTGCTTCAGCGCCTCGGTGTCCGACTTGGAGACCGACTTCGGCGGGATGCGGGCGATCTTGGCGACCACCGCCTCGATCTCCTTCACGCCGAGCGTCTTCTTCCGCTTGCCCTCGGTGAGCAGCATCTGCGAGGCCCCGGCCTCGTCGATGATGTCGATGGCCTTGTCCGGCAGCTTGCGGTCGGTGATGTACTTCGCTGACAGCTCCACCGCCGCCTTGATGGCGTCGTTGGTGTAGCGCAGCTTGTGGAAGTCCTCGTAGTAGGACTTCAGGCCCTTGAGGATCTTGATCGTGTCGTCGACGGTCGGCTCGTTCACGTCGATCTTCTGGAAGCGCCGGACGAGGGCCCGGTCCTTCTCGAAGTGCTGGCGGAACTCCTTGTAGGTCGTCGAGCCCATGCAGCGCAGGGTGCCCGAGGCCAGGGCCGGCTTCAGCAGGTTGGAGGCGTCCATGGCCCCGCCCGAGGTGGCGCCGGCGCCGATCACCGTGTGGATCTCGTCGATGAACAGCACCGCGTTCGGGTGGTTCTCCAGCTCCTTGACGACCTGCTTCACGCGCTCTTCGAAGTCGCCGCGATAGCGGGTGCCGGCCAGCAGGGCGCCCATGTCCAGCGAGAAGATGGTCGCCTCGGCGAGGACTTCGGGCACCTGCTTGTTGACGATCTTGCGCGCCAAGCCCTCGGCGATGGCGGTCTTGCCCACGCCCGGATCGCCCACCAGAAGCGGGTTGTTCTTGGTCCGGCGGCAGAGGATCTGGATGCAGCGCTCCACCTCGGCCATCCGCCCGATGAGGGGGTCGACCTTGCCCTGCTTGGCCTTCTCGTTGAGGTTCACGCAGTAGGCTTCGAGCGCCTCGCCGCCGGTTTTCACCGCCGGCTTCTCGTCGTCGTCCGCGCCCTTCACGGGCTTGGCCTCGGAGGCGCCGGCCTTCTTGGCGATGCCGTGGGCGATGTAGTTCACCGCGTCGTACCGCGTCATGTCCTGCTCCTGCAGGAAGTAGGCGGCGTGGCTTTCGCGCTCGGAGAAGATGGCCACCAGCACGTTGGCGCCGGTCACCTCCTCACGGCCGGAGGACTGGACGTGGATCACCGCGCGCTGGATCACGCGCTGGAACCCCGCCGTGGGCTTGGCGTCCTCGCCATCGTCCACCACGAGCGAGCGGAGCTCGTTGTCGACGTAGTTGGTCAGGGTGGTGCGCAGCGCGCCCAGGTCCACATCGCAGGCGCGCATGACGCCGGCGGCGTCTTCGTCATCCACGAGAGAGAGCAACAGGTGCTCAAGGGTAGCGTATTCGTGCTTACGCTGGTTGGCGTAGGCGACCGCGCGGTGCAGGGACTCTTCGAGCTGGCGCGAAAATGAAGGCAAAGGGCCTTAATCCTTTTCCATGGTGCACTGCAGCGGATGTTGATGCCGCCGCGCCGTATCAACGACCTGGGCCACTTTTGTTTCCGCCACTTCGTATGTGTAGACCCCGCAGACGCCCACGCCATGTTGATGAACATGGAGCATTATGCGAGTCGCGTCTTCGCGCGACTTATTGAAGAACTGCTCAAGTACGTAGACTACGAATTCCATGGGCGTGTAGTCGTCGTTCAAGATCAGAACCCGGTACATGGCCGGCTTCTGCGTCTTCGGCTTGGTCTGGGTGATCACGCTCGAGCGAACGCCGGCGCCCACGTCACCTTCCTTGCGCTCGCTCATCGATCGGATCTCCCTGGGCGCAAAACGCGCGCCCCACCTCGATTAGATATGGAAGACGCCGCCTTTTGGAAGGGTCAAAGCGTCACGGCGTCACGGAAAGCCGGGGATGCGCGTCGGTCCGCAGCCTGCCGATCACTCTTCGTTGACCGCCTTGCTTTTGAGCATCCTGCCCGAGGTGACGGCATCCTTGCCGAACCTGGCCCGGATCACGTCCAGGGTCTTCTCGCCGGCCAGGGCCTTGCGCTCGTCCTCGGCGAAGAAGTCCGACGCGGCGGCTTCCGCGCCCACGAAATCGGACAGCCCGATGCCGATCAGTCGCCAGGGGCGCCCGTCAGCCTCCCGGGCTAGCAGTTCGCGTCCCACGGCAAAGAGGGTCCGGGCGGTCTGGGTCGCCACGGGCAGGGTGCGGCGCCGGGTGACGATCTTGAAGTCCGTGGCTCGCAGTTTCAGGGTCACCACCCGACCGGCGACGCCGCCGGCCCGGGCCTGGCGGGCCACCTTCTCGCAGAGGGGCGCCAGCATGTCCTCCAGGTGGGCGGCGCTGGAAAGGTCCTCGTTGAAGGTGGTCTCGGCGCTGATCCCCTTGCGCTCCTCGTTGGGATTCACCGCCCGGTCGTCCTCGCCTCGGGCGAGCCGGGAGAGCCGCAGGCCGTGGGCGCCCCAGCGGTCGGCCAGCAATCTGATGTCGGCCCGCGCAAGATCGCCCACGGTGCGGAAGCCGGCCTTTTCGAGCGAGGCCACCATGGCCGGCCCCACGCCGGGCAGGATGCCGACTGGCCGGGGCGCGAGGAACGCCTGGGCCGTCCGCGCCCCGATGACCGAAAACCCTCTGGGCTTGTCGAGGTCGGAGGCGATCTTGGCGAGGAACTTGTTGGCGGCCAGGCCGATGGAGACGGTCAGGCCCGTCTCAGCCTCGATCCGCGCCTGCAGCCGGGCCAGGGTCACCGCTGGCGCGGCGCCGTGGAGGCGCTCGGTGCCGGACAGGTCCATCCACGCCTCGTCCAGCGACAGGTTCTGCACCAGGGGCGTCAGCTCCGCGGCCAGGCCCAGGATGCGCTTGCTCTCAGCCCGATACTTGGTGAAGTCCGGCTTGATGACCACGGCCTCGGGACAGGCCTTGAGCGCCTTGAACATCGGCATGGCTGACCGCACGCCCTTGATCCGGGCGATGTAGCAGCAGGTGGTGACCACGCCGCGCTTGCCGCCCCCCACGATCACCGCCCGATCGCGCAGTTCGGGCCGGTCACGCTTTTCGACGCTGGCGTAGAAGGCGTCGCAGTCCATGTGGGCGATGGACAACTGCGCCAACTCCTCGTGAACCACCATCCGCGGCGAGCCGCAGCCGGGGCAGCGACGGGCCCCTTCCGTGCCGGTCCGGAAGCAGTCGCGGCACAGGGCCGTGATGGGCGGTGTCGCCGACGGGTTCATGCCGGCCACAGCCAGGCTGCGCCGCGCACGCCCGAGCTGTCGCCATGGAGGGCCTTGCGGATCGGGGTCTCGAAGATATCGGAGAAGACGTGAGGGGCGATCGCGGCGGGAAGCCGGGCGTAGAGCGCATCCTCGTTCGACATGCCGCCGCCGAGGACGATCACATCGGGATCGAGGACGTCGACGATCACCGCCAGGCCCCGGCCCAGCCGGTCCACGTAGCGGGCGAGAGCGGGGCCGTCCTCGGCGGCGGCCTGTTCGGCGGGCTGGCCCGCGTCCCGGGCGAGGCCTGTGCCGCTGATCCACAGCTCCAGGCAGCCCCGGCGGCCGCACCAGCACCGAGGCGCGGGCAATTCGTCTGCGGTGGGCCAGGGCAGGGGCGTGTGGCCCCATTCGCCGGCCACCGCGTTGCGCCCCAGGATCGGCCGCCCGCCCAGGGCCACGCCGCCGCCGCAACCGGTCCCCAGGATGGCGGCGAACACCACCTCGGCGCCCGCGCCGGCGCCGTCGGCCGCTTCGGAGAGGGCCAGGCAGTTGGCGTCGTTCGCGTAGCGCACAGGCCGTTCCAGCATGGCGGCGAGGTCCGTCGCGAAGGGGCGGCCGTTGAGCTGGGTGGAGTTGGCGTTGCGGATAAGGCCGCTGGCAGGGGAGATCGAACCCGGACCGCCGACGCCCAGCCGCGAGGCCTTGACCCCCGCCTGGCGTTCCGCCTCGGCCAGCAGGGCGCGGACGGCCTCCAGACCCATGTCGTAGTCCCTGGGCGTCGGCGCGCGCACGCGGGCCACGAACCGGCCGTCGCCGTCGAGGCCCGCCGCCTCGATCTTGGTGCCGCCGAAGTCCACGCCGAAGCGGATCATCCGCTTCTTCTACCTGATTTGTTCCTCAGGCGCCCGCCTTGGCGAGGTTGGGTTTGGGGATCGGGAAGGCGAAGGCGCCGTTCTTGGCCCGCTCCCGCGACTGCTCGGCCCAGGCGGCGGCGAAGGCGAGGGGCTTGCCCGGCGCCGGCGCCTGGCGGACCAGCCGCACCGGCCGGCTCCTGAAGGCGGTGGCCACCTGCGCCCACAGGTCGAGGTCCTCGGTGGGCGCGTCATCGCCCGTCGCCTCAAGGCGCTGGGGGACGCCGACGATCAGCGGGTCGGCGGCGATCAGCTCCACCGGCCCCGACCCGTCCTTGAGCGCCGCCAGGATGGCGGAAAGCGCCAGGCGTTCAGCGGTGATGCGGCGATCACCGCCAGCCATGCCGGTGACGGCGCCGGCGGCGCTGCGCACGAAGGCCCAGCCGCCGGTGCGGAACGGGGCTGCGTAGGATGCGGCCAGCCAGATGCGGGTGTTCTCGGACATGGCTAGCGGCGTACAGCCGCTTCGATAGCGTCCGCAAGTTCGGCCCAGTCGTCGATCCGCCGATGCCGCTCCGAGGCCGGCGCGAGGGGGCGCAGGCGCAGGTCCGCCACGTGCTGGAACGTGGCCGTGGCCGGCGAATGGTCGGCCACCGAGTCGAGGTTCGGCAGCAGGTCGTCGACGAAGGCGGTGGGCTGGGCCGTCTGGCCGGTGAGGGCCGCCGCCACCGGCCCCTTGGGCCCGGTGTTGAGGATCAGCGGGTGCTTCAGGCCATGGCTGGCCAGCCACTGGGCCCGCAGCCGCTCGGCCTCGGCCGGGGCGTTGGACAGGATCAGGATCTCGGCCTGGGCCGCCAGCCGGTTCAGCGCCGCGATGGCTCCCGGCGCGGGCTCGATCTCGTGGCAGTGGCCGGCGAAGAAGGCGTCGAACAGCGCCTTGCCCTCCTGGACGTCCAGGTGCCGGGTCTCGCCGGGCCGGTAGATGTTCTGGAACAGGGCGAACCGGTCGATTCTCATTTCCAGCCCGCGCCCGGCCAGGAAGTCGCCGAAGCCCTGCATGAACAGGCCCAGCACTTCATCCACGTCCACCAGTACAAGCGGCCGATCCCGGGAAAGTCCCAGGGATTCCAGGGTGGGAGCGCTGACGGGCGGAGTGTCGAGCAAGTCGTGGTCCAAACGCGGCTAACGAAGTTTAAGGATATCCGTGGGATCAAACGCGAACAGGTGGGGAAGGTCGCTTCCGGCGGCACGACCTCGAAGAAGGCGCCGGGTCCCGAATGGCCAAGAAGGTCCTCATCGTCGAGGATAACGAGCTGAACATGAAGCTTTTTCATGATCTGCTCGAAGCCCAGGGCTATGAAATCATCGAGACCCGCGAGGGTCTCGCGGCGCTTTCGCTCGCCCGCGAGCACCGCCCCGACCTGATCCTGATGGACATCCAGCTTCCCGAGATATCGGGCCTTGAGGTCACCAAGTGGCTGAAGGAGGACGACGAGCTGGCGCACATTCCCGTGGTGGCGGTCACCGCCTTCGCCATGAAGGGTGACGAGGAGCGGATCCGCGAGGGCGGCTGCGAGGCCTATATCTCCAAGCCGATCTCGGTTTCGCACTTCCTCGACACCATCCGCCGCCTGTTGGACTGAGGCGATGTCCGCCCGCATCCTCGTGGTGGACGACATCGAGGCGAATGTCCGCCTCCTCGAGGCCAAGCTGACGGCCGAGTACTACGAGGTGCTGACCGCTTCCGACGGCCCGACCGCCCTGGCCATGGCGGCCGCCGAACGCCCTGACATCATCCTGCTGGACGTGATGATGCCCGGCATGGACGGCTTCCAGGTGTGCCGGCGGCTGAAGGACGATCCTGAGACCCGCCACGTGCCGGTGGTGCTCGTCACCGCCCTTGATGGCCGCGCCGACCGGGTGGCGGGGCTTGAGGCGGGCGCCGACGACTTCCTCACCAAGCCCATCGACGACGTCATGCTGTTCGCCCGGGTGCGCTCGCTCACCCGGCTGAAGGCGGTGATCGACGAGCTGCGCGAGCGCGAGGCCTCGGGCCGCCGCATGGGCGTCATCGCCGGCGCCGCCTCGCGGCTCGGCGGGGCAGGCGGCCGGATCCTGATCGCCGACGACAACGTCCGGCAGGCCCAGCGGGTCTGCGCCGAACTGGCCATAGAGCACCGGCCGGTGATCGAGACCGAACCGGACAAGGCTCTGCTCACCGCCAAGGGGCCGGTGGACCTGGTCATCGTCAACGCCGGGGCCAAGAGCTTCGACGGCCTGCGCCTGGCCGCCCAGATCCGCTCGGACGAGGCAACCCGGGGCCTGCCGATCCTGGCGGTGGTCGACCCCGACGAGCGCCAGCGGACCGTCAAGGCGCTGGAGATCGGGGTCAACGATGTGCTGGCCCGGCCGATCGACCCGGGCGAGCTGGCCGCCCGCGCCAAGACCCAGATCCGCCGCAAGCGCTACACGGACTACCTGCGGACCAATCTGGATCATTCCCTTGAACTGGCGGTCACCGACCAGCTCACCGGCCTGCACAATCGGCGCTACATGCAGGGCCAGTTGGAGGCGCTGATGCGCCGCGCCGCCGCCGGCGGCGAGCCGGTCGCGACGCTGGTCATCGACATCGATCACTTCAAGAAGATCAACGACAGCTTCGGCCACGACGCCGGCGACGAGGTGCTGCGCGAGTTCGCCGTCCGCCTGGCCTCGAACGTGCGGGCCGTGGACCTGCCGGTGCGGCACGGCGGCGAGGAGTTCGTGGTGGTGATGCCCGACACGCGTCTGGACGACGCCGAACGCATCGCCGAGCGCCTGCGCCTGCACGTGGCGGGAGCGCCCTTCCGGGCCACGACCGCGGGCGAGCTGCTCAGCGTCACCATCTCGATTGGCGTTGCGGCGAGCTGCGGCCCCGCCGACAGCGTCCAGGCCCTGCTCAAGCGGGCGGACGAGGCGGTCTATGAAGCCAAGTCCTGCGGCCGCAATCGGGTGATCGCCCGCGCCGCCTGAGTGCCTCCGGCGCCGCCGGGCCAAGGTTTCAGCCTCAGACAACGAAAAACGCCCGGCGGTGAGGCCGGGCGTCTTGCAGCATCATCAGTGGCTGGATCAGCCTACTTGATCTTGCCTTCCTTGAACTCGACGTGCTTGCGCGCGATCGGGTCGTACTTCTTCAGCACCATCTTGTCGGTCTTGGTGCGGGCGTTCTTCTTGGTCACGTAGAAGAAGCCGGTGTCCGCCGTCGAATTCAGGCGGATCTTGATGGAGGCGGGCTTCGCCATGTCAGGTCCTTAAAACGCGGGGCCAAACGGGATCGCACCGCCGGCGGGTGTTCGGAGAGGCGGGGAAAATACGAATCCGCAGGCGGAAGTCAATCTCTGCCTCACACCGTCGGCGTGGTGCCGCCGTCTATCACATATTCCGCGCCGTTGATCGTCGCCGCCCGGTCCGAGGCGACGAAGGCGATCAGCTCGGCCACTTCCTCGGGACGGTTCGGCCGGCCCACCGGGATACCGCCCAGCGAATCCATGAGGCTCCGGCGCGCCGCCGCCTCGTCCACGCCGTCCGCGGCGGCCAGGCGCTGGATCAGCCGGGTGGCCGAGTGGGTCTCGGTGAAGCCGGGCGAGACCCGGACCACGCGGACGCCCTTGGGGCCCACCTCATTGGACAACGCCTTGCTGTAGTTGCCGAGCGCGGCCTTGGCCGCCGCATAGGGCAGGGTGGATTCGTAGAGCGGCATCACGGCCTGGATGGAGGTGACGTGCACGACGACGCCGCGGCCACGGGCGATCATGCCGGGCAGGACGGCGCGGTCCAGGCGGACCGCCGACAGCAGGTTGAGGTTCAGGGCCTCAGTCCAGTGGGCGTCCTCCAGGGCGGCGAAGCCCCCGCCGGGGGTCGAGGCGCCGCCGAGGTTGTGCACCACCACATCCAGGCCTCCCAGCCGCGCCTCGGCCGCGGCGGCCACCTCGGCCACGCCCTCGGCCGAGGCGAGATCGGCGGAGATGAAGCCGTCGTCGGCGTCTTCGGGGGCCGACCGCGCGGCGGTGAGAACCGCGGCGCCGGCCTCGCGGAAGCGGGCGGCCACTGCGGCGCCGATGCCCTGGGTGCCGCCGGTCACCAGCACGCGGCGGCCGGCGAATTCTCCGGCAGGCGGCGCGATCGACAGGCACTGGATGCCGGCGCCGCCGAGGACGAACCGATGCTCGAGATAGGTGGGCGAGCCGGGAAAGGTCCCGCTCACCCAGGCCACGACGATAAGATTTCCGTCCTCTTGGCGCAGCGTCCGCGGCTCGGCCTTGAAGGCGTACTTCTGGTGGGCCGACCGCACCCAGTCCGCGATGGCTGGCGCGCCCTGATGGAACTGGCCCTCGTCTCGCACCTGGCCGTCCGGTTGGAAGGTCCGGGTCACCCCCTCGGCGTCGGCGGCGTTCATGGCGGCGAAATAGGCGGAGATGGCGGGCGGCAGCTTCAGGGGCATCGGCAGGCTCCTTGCAATGGTTGAGCCGTGCAGATGGCGCTATACTGGCGGCGTGGAAAGAACCGACAAAAAAGTAGGGTACTCACCTACAGGTAAGCTTGAGGACGTGACGCCGGACATGGCCGCGTCCGGGGTCGACGCCGCCTTCCGCATGCTGGAGGGCCGCTGGAAAATGACCATCATCTTCCAGTTGTTCGACAAGGGGGTGCTGCGGTTCTCGGACCTGGAGCGCGCCATTCCCGGCGTCTCGCAGAAGATGCTGATCCAGCAGCTCCGCGACCTGGAGAAGGACGGCATCGTGCGGCGGGTGGTCTATCCCCAGGTGCCGCCCAAGGTGGAGTACAGCCTCACCGATTGGGGACAGGCCATGTGCCCGGCGCTGGACGCCCTGCTGGAATGGGCGGCGATGCGCCCTGCGCCTCAGGGGGCGAGCGGCGCGGAATAGGGCGTGGCGACGAGGGTCTTCTCCTCGATCTCGCCGACCATCTGGCCGTGCTCGGCGCTGGTGATCCGCTTGATCTCGGCCCATTCCGGATCGGCCATGAACGTCGTCCACGCCGCCTTCATCGCCGCCTCGTCCTTCCACTGCAGGAGGTAGACGAACTCGGTCTTGCCCTCGCTCTTGGCCTCCCACATCGACAGGATCCTGAAGCCGTGGCGGGCCATGATGCGGGCGGCGTGATCGCGGAAACGGTCGTGGAACGCGGCCTTGTTGCCGTCGAAGATCTCGTAGACGCGAAGTTGATTGATCGGCCGATCGTCCTCGGCCGCTTCGGCCGCGGCCGGGGCCATGAAGAACAGCATGACGGCGGCAAGCAGACTCCGGAGCATGGTGGCCCCCTCCCGATTGCGCTCTACAGGTAGGCGGGTCTCCCCGCGCTGCGATCCTTGTAACGCAGGAATGGCTTAGGTCGGGAGGGGTCCGCCATCCTGAGTTCGGCTTCGCGGATCATCAGCCGCGTCACGGTCGGCAGCGGCAGGTCCTGGACCTCGGCGAAGTCCACCCAGGCGATCTCCTCCAGCTCGCCGCAATCCGGCTGGCGCTCGAGGCTCATCAGCCGCTCGGCGTCGGCCATCAGGAACCAGGTGTCGAACCGCTTGCCCACGCTGGGCGGGGTGACGGCCCGGGCGATCACGTCCAGCGCCTCCAGATCGGGCAGGGCGCCTTGCTCCACGAACGTGCGCCAGGGCCCGGCCAAAGGCCGCGCCGCTCCTCTGCGGGCGAGCAGGAGGCCGGCTTCCTCCCAGGTCTCACGCACCGCCGCCAAGGCCAGGGCGCGGCCCTTTCCGGGCTTCAGATAGGCGTCGAACAGCGTGGCGACCCCCGGCCTGAGGTCGGTGGAGAACGGCGCCCGATAGTCGCTGCGGTCGATCCGCCCACCCGGGAACACCCAGCGGTCCGGCATGAAGGAGTGGCCGCCGTGGCGCCGCCCCATCAGCACCCGAGGCTTGGGGCCGTCGCGCCGGATGATCATCACCGTGGCGGCGCTCTTGGGGCGCACGGCCTTCTGTCCCGCGGTGCGGGGCGGGCCTTCGGGCTTCAGGGGCAGGACGGGCGCGTCGTTGGACATCGTGGGAAACTGTGGCGGGGTAAGCAGGGGCTGGAAAGCGTGACGCGGCGTCAGGTTCGGGCTCAGCGACGGGGCTTCTTCTTGCCTTTCGACTTGGGCGTACGGCCCGCGCCGCCGCCCCGGAGCTTGCCGCCCGATCCGCCGCGCGAGGGGCGACGGAACTCGCGGTCGCCGCGGCCTCTGACACCCAGCCTTGGCCGTGGGGCCGAGCGGTCGGGCGGGGCCGGTTCGCTCAGCACGTCGAACAGCAGGCCGCCAGTGAGCGGCGTCGCCTCGCGCAGCCGCACCTGCACGTTCATGCCCAGCGGCCAGCGGGCGCCGGTGCGCTCGCCCACCAGGGCATGGGCGCGGTCGTCGTGGACGAAATATTCGCCGCCCAGGCTCGAGACAGGCGCAAGGCCGTCGGCGCCCGTCTCCGTCAGCCGCACGAACAGGCCGAAGCGGGTCACGCCAGTGATCTTGCCCTCGAACTCGGCGCCCACGCGGTCGGCCAGGAAGGCGGCGATGTAGCGGTCGGTGGCGTCCCGCTCGGCGGCCATGGCGCGGCGCTCGGCGGCGGTGATGTGCTCGGCCGTCCCCTTCATCGTGGCGATGTCTCGGTCGCACAGGCCGTCCTTGCCGAGGCCCAAGGCGGTGATGAGGGCCCGGTGCACCACCAGGTCGGCATAGCGGCGGATGGGCGAGGTGAAGTGGGCGTACTTGGCCAGGTTCAGCCCGTAGTGGCCGATGTTCTCGGTAGAGTAGTGGGCCTGCATCTGGGTGCGCAGCACCACCTCGTTGACGATCTCGGCGTTGGGCGTGTCGCGGGTCTCGGCCAGCAGGCGGTTGAACCGCTCGGTGCGCGGCGCCTCGCCCTTGGTCCAGGGCAGACCGAGCGTGGCCAGGAAGTCTGTGAGGTTGAAGATCTTCTCCTGGCTGGGCGCGTCGTGCACCCGGTACACCAGCGGGATCTTCTTCTGCTCAAGCGTCTCGGCGGCGCAGACGTTCGCCTGGATCATGAACTCCTCGATCAGGCGGTGCGCCTCCAGGCTGGCGCGCGGGGTGATCGAGGCCACCTGTCCGTCCGCTCCGATGACGATCTTCCGCTCCAGGCTCTCGATGGCCAGGGGCGAGCGGGCGTCGCGGCCCTTCTTCAGCACGGCATAGGCCGCCCAAAGCGGCTTCAGCACGCTCTCCAGCAGCGGTCCGGTCTTGTCGTCCGGCTTGCCGTCGATGGCCGCCTGCGCCTGCTCATAGGACAGCTTGGCCGCCGAGCGCATCAGGCCGCGCACGAAGCGGTGCGACCGCTTGCGCCCGTCGGCGCCGAACACCATCCGCACCGCCAGGGTGGCGCGGTTCTCGCCTTCGCGCAGGCTGCACAGGCCGTTCGACAGCCGTTCGGGCAGCATCGGCTCCACCCGGTCGGGGAAGTAGACGCTATTGCCCTTCTCCCGGGCCTCGCGGTCCAGCGCCGAGCCCGGGGTGACGTAGGCCGCCACATCGGCGATGGCCACCCAGACGATCCAGCCGCCGGGGTTGTTCTCGTCGGCGTCGGGCTCGGCGAAGACCGCATCGTCGTGGTCGCGCGCGTCGGCCGGATCGATCGTGATCAGCGGAACCTCGCGCAGGTCCTCACGGCCGGCCAGGGTCGGCGGCTGCGCCGCCTCGGCCTCGGCCTCGGCCGCCGCCGAGAAGCCGGTGGGGATGCCATGGGCGTAGATGGCGATCATCGAGGCCGCCCGGGGCTCGTCCTCGCGGCCGACCACCTCCAGCACCTTGCCGCGCTTGGAGCCATAGCGGCCGACAGAGCCCTCCACCTGCGCCACCACCAGGTCACCGTCGCGGAGCTCGCCGGGGTCGGAGAGCACCAGGCTGTCCTTGGTGCGACGGTCCACCGGCTCCAGGCGCACTTCACGCCGGGCCCTGCGCACGACGCCCAGGATCCGATGGGCGCTCTGGCCCAGGCGCTTGATCAGCCGGGCCTCGATCTCGCCGTTCTCCAGACGCACGAAGCGGACCAGCAGCTTGTCCCCGAGGCCAGGGGCCGGTCCCGAGACGTCGCCGCCGGGGGCGAGCGGCACGAGCGGGGCGTCCTCGCCCTTGATCAGGCGGACCATCAGGTCGCCGTCCGGACTGCGCTCCACCGCCGCGGCCACGCCCACCTCGGGCAGGGCGCCGGTTTCGGCGAAGCCCCGGCGGCTGCGGCGCGAGAGCGTCCCGTCGGCCTCCAGATCGTTCATCATCATGCGCAGGGCGCGGCGGTCGCCACCCTTGAGGCCGAAGGCGCGGGCGATGGCGGCCTTGTCGATCTCGCCATGCTCGCGGATGTAGGCGAGGAGCGTCTCGCGGTCGGGCAGGCCCTGGGGGACTCGGGCGGGTTTCGGCTTGTTCGGTCGGGCCATGGCGGGTGCTTAGCACAACGCCAAGGCAGCGGTCCGGCTCCGTCGTCGAGCCGCTTCGTCGGTCAATCGGTTTTTCCCGGCGCCTGCCGGTGAGGCGAGGGCCTGGCCGGGACAGCTTCCCTTGTGGCGGCCCGACATCGGTCAGGCCGCCACGCGCCGGCTCAGAACGGGGCCTCGTCGTCCTCGACATCGGTCGAAGCCGGTTCGACTGCTTTGGCAGGCTTCTTTGCAGCAGCCTTCTTGGCGGGGGCCTTCTTGGCAGTCGCGCCCTTGGCGGCCGCCTTGCGGGCGGGCTTCTTCTTGCCGCCGCCCTTGGCCTCGCGTTCGGCCAGCAGCTTCACCGCCTCGTCCATGGTCAGAGCCGCGGGGTCCGTCCCCTTGGGCACCGTGGCGTTGGTGGAGCCATGCTTCACATAGGGGCCGTAACGCCCCGCCAGCACGCGGACGGGCTGTCCGTCGGCCGGGTGGGCCCCCAGGTCCTTCAGCGGCGCCTGATCGGCCCCGCCGGCCCGCTTGCCGCCGGCCCGCTTGGTGGCGATCAGGTCGACGGCTCGGTTGAGCCCCACCTCGAACACCTCGTCGACGTTCGGCAGGTTCGCGTAGGTGCCGTTGTGCTGCACGAAGGGGCCATAGCGGCCGATGCCAGCCAGGATGGGCTGGCCGTCTTCCGGGTGCAGGCCCACCTCGCGCGGCAGGCGCAGCAGCCGCAGGGCCTTCTCCAGGTCCATGTCCGCGGCGCTCCACCCCTTGGGCAGGCTGGACCGCTTGGGCTTCTCGGCCTCGCCCAGCTGAACGTAGGGCCCGAAGCGGCCGGCCTTGAGCCAGACCGTCTCGCCGGTCGCCGGGTCGGTCCCCAGGTCGCGGTCGCCACTGCCGTCGGCGCCCTCGGCGCCGGGCGGTCCGAACGGGCGGGTGAAGCGGCACTCCGGATAGTTCGAGCAGCCGACGAAGGCGCCGGTGCGGCTGGGTTTCAGGCTCAGCCGGCCGCTGCCGCAGCGCGGGCAGGCCCGCGGGTCCGAGCCGTCCGCCGTCGGTGGGAAGAGGGTGGAGGAGAGGCTCTCGTCCAGGGCGTCGATCACCTCGCGCGTGCCGATCTGGCCCAGCTCGCCCACCTTGGCGTTGAAGTCCGCCCAGAAGTTGCGCAGCAGCACCTTCCAGTCGAGGTCGCCGGCCGACACCTGGTCCAGCTGGTTCTCCAGCTCGGCGGTGAAGTCGTACTCGACGTACTTCTTGAAGAACTCCTCAAGGAAGATGGTGACGATCCGGCCCTGGTCCTCGGGGATGAACCGCTGCTTCTCCATCCGCACATAGGCCCGGTCACGCAGGCGCTCCAGGATCGAGGCGTAGGTCGAGGGCCGGCCGATGCCGAGCTCCTCCATCTTCTTCACCAGGCTAGCTTCGGAGTAGCGCGGCGGGGGCTCTGTGAAGTGCTGGTCGGCCTGGGCCCGGCGAACCGTGGCCTGGGCGCCTTCCGCCACCTGGGGCAGGCGGCCGCCTTCCTCGTCCTCGGGATCGTCCTGGCCTTCCTCATAGACCGCCAAGTAGCCGGGGAAGGTCACCACCTGGCCGGTGGCGCGCAGCCCGGTGCGCCCATCGGCGCTGTCGAGGTCGATGGTGGTCCGCTCGATGCGGGCGGCTTCCATCTGGGAGGCGATCATCCGCTTCCAGATCAGCTCATAAAGGCGGCCCAGGTCGCCATCCAGCCGCAGCTTGCCGGGATTGCGGGCCAGGCTGGTCGGCCGGATCGCCTCGTGGGCTTCCTGGGCGTTTTTCGCCTTGGTCGAATAGAATCGGGGCTTCTCGGGCACATAGTCCTTGCCGTAGAGCCCGCCGATCACCGCGCGCGCCTCGTCCAGCGCCTCGGGCGCCGTCTGGACGCCGTCGGTCCGCATGTAGGTGATCAGGCCCACCGTCTCGCCGCCGATGTCGACGCCCTCGTACAGCCTCTGGGCCGCCTGCATCGTCCGCTGGGCCGAGAAGCCCAGCTTGCGGGCGGCTTCCTGCTGCAGGGTCGAGGTGGTGAACGGCGGCGGCGGCGAGCGGCGGCCGGGCTTGCGCTCGACGGCGGCGATCTTGAACGAGGCCGCCTTCACGGCGTCGCGGGCGGCGAAGGCCGAGGTCTCGTTGTTCAGGTCGAACTTGGAGAGGCGCTTGCCCTCGTGCTTCACCAGGCGGGCGGTGAAGGGATCTCCGCCGGCGGCGACCTCGGCCTCCACCGTCCAGTATTCCTGGGTCCGGAACCGCTCGATCTCGAGCTCGCGGTCGACGATCAGGCGGAGGGCCACCGACTGAACCCGGCCGGCCGACTTGGCGCCCGGCAGCTTGCGCCATAGCACCGGCGAGAGCGTGAAGCCCACCAGGTAGTCGAGCGCGCGGCGGGCCAGGTAGGCTTCCACCAGCTCCATGTCGAGCTCGCGCGGATTGGCCATGGCTTCGGTCACGGCCGACTTGGTGATGGCGTTGAACACCACCCGCTGGACCTTGGCGTCCTTCAGCGCGCGCTTCTTCTGAAGCACCTCCAGAACGTGCCACGAGATGGCCTCGCCCTCGCGATCCGGGTCGGTAGCGAGAATCAGGCGGTCGGCGCCCTTGGCGGCCTCGGCGATCTCGGACAGCCGCTTGGCGGCCTTGGAGTCCACGTCCCAGGACATGGCGAAGTCGTCATCCGGGCGCACCGACCCGTCCTTCGCGGGCAGGTCGCGGACGTGGCCATAGCTGGCCAGCACCTTGAAGTCGGACCCCAGGTACTTGTTGATGGTCTTGGCCTTGGCCGGGCTCTCGACGATGACGACGTTCATTACGATGGGTCTGGTCCTTAAGAGGCGCGGAAGGTGGGGGCGGCCTAGACCCCCTGTCAACGGGCGCGGCGACGTGGCGTCAGCCGGAACGGGGGCGAGCCCCTAAAGGGGCTCAGCCGGCGCTCACCATTCCGCCGGGCAGCAGTTCGGCCCGTCCGGCCAGGGAAAGTTCCACCAGGGCGGCGAACACCGCGGGGGCGGGCGCGCCCGTCGCCCGCACCAGCTCGTCGCGGCTGACCGGCGTGGGAGAGAGCAGGTCGGCCACCTGGCGTAACAGCGCGGCGTCCGTCTCGGCGGGCGGGGCCGGGCTGTAACGGGGCCCGTCCGGCTCGCGCAGATCCCGCAGGCCTTCGAGGGCCCGGAGCACGTCATCGACGCCCTCGCAGATGGCGGCGCCCTGGCGGATCAGGTCGTTGGCGCCCTTGGCCCGGGGATCCAATGGGGAGCCGGGCACGGCCAGAACCTCACGCCCCTGTTCGGCGGCCAGGCGGGCGGTGATCAGCGACCCAGAGCGAAGTTCGGCCTCCACCACTACGACCGCGCGGGAGAGGCCGGCGATGATCCGGTTGCGGCGGGGGAAGTCCCGGGCCACGGCGCGGCGGCCCGGCTCGTTCTCCGAGATGACGCAGCCATCCTCGACGAGGCGCTCGTACAGCGGGCGATGCTCGGGCGGATAGACGTCGTCCACGCCGCCGCCGAGGACCGCGGCGGTTCCGGTGGGCAGGGCGCCTTCGTGGGCGGCGCCGTCGATGCCGCGGGCCATGCCCGAGACCACCACATGGCCGGTCCGGCCAAGGTCGGCGGCGAGGCCTCGGGCGAAGCGCTGGCCGGCTGCCGAGGCCACCCGCGCCCCGACCACCGCGACGCAGGGCCTGGCCAGCAGCTCGGCCTTGCCGCGAACCCAGAGCAGCGGCGGCGGCGGTTCTAACGCCGCCAGCGGCAGGGGAAAGTCGGGCTCGCAGGTGGCGATCAGCCGGGCCCCCAGGGCCGCGCCGGCCTCGAGCTCGGCCTCCGCCTCGGCTTCGCTGGGGATCGCCAGGGGCTTCATCCGCCCGCCGCGGCGGGCAAGGTCGGGCAGGGCGGCGAGGGCCAGCGACGGCTCCCCGAAGCGGCCGATCAGCTGGTCGAACGTCACCGCCCCGACGTTCTCGGTGCGGGCCAGCCGCAGCCAGTCGCGGCGCTGGGCGTCGGTGAGCTTGCGGATCACGCCTTCTTGGAGCCGCCGATGCGCGGTTCATCGCCCTTCAGCAGGCGCCGGATGTTGGGCGCATGGCGGACATAGATCAGGATGGCCATGAACAGCGCCATGAGCGCGATCGGCTCGGGCCGCTTCACCAGGAACACCAGGGCCGGAGCCAGCGCCGCGGCCACGAGGGCCGCAAGGGACGAGATGCGGAAGACGAAGGCGGTGACCAGCCAGGCCGCGCCGGCCAGCAGGCCCACCGGCCAGGCGGCGGCCAGGAGGGTGCCGAAGAAGGTGGCCACGCCCTTGCCGCCCTTGAAGCCCAGCCAGACCGGGAACAGGTGGCCCAGGAAGGCCGAGGCGCCGGCCAGCGCGGTCAGGGTCGCCTGCGTCTCGACGGGGGCCGTGCGCGTGGCGAGCCAGGCCAGGAACACCGCCACCGCGCCCTTGCCGCCGTCGCCTAGCAGGGTCAGCAGAGCCAGGTCCTTGCGGCCGGTGCGCAACACATTGGTCGCGCCGATGTTGCCCGAGCCGATGGAACGGACGTCCCCCGCGCCGCCCAGCTTGGTGGCGATCACCCCGAACGGGATCGATCCCAGCAGGTAGCCGCCGATCACGGCCGCCGCGGTCAGGACGGGATTCAGAGATTCGAACATTCAGCGCTCCCCCTAGTGCGTTTGTCGTAGCGCGCCCCGGCGCGCACGTCAGCGCCTCGCTTGGGTCGTGGACATTCCTTCGGCGACGGGCAGTCCGGCCGCGACGCACCGATCGAGCACCTCCTGCCGCCGTTCCCTGAAGAGCGCCATATTGAGCAGCAGCGGTCGCCTGTTCGCCATCTCGATCCGAAGAAAAGGACCCCAGTAAGGCACGGCCTAAAGCCTTACCGCCGTGCCGCCGCCGGGCGCAACGCTTCCCACGAAACCGCCGCCGGCTGCGCCAAGCAGGGTCAAAGGCCCCTTGGAACTTCCAGCCATCAATTCTCCCCAGCCTATTGGTCGAGGAGCTTACCATAGCTGAGTTATGAAGTCGAACAAAAAGAGAACATAGA
>JAEYNH010000050.1 GCA_023412655.1 Pseudomonadota bacterium
GCTCAGACCACTCCACCGCCGCCTCAGCGTGACGCCGGCGAGGACGAGGCGGCGCCCATCCGCGAGCTCGCGCCGCCGCCGATGGCCTGGGCCGCCCGGCCCAGCTTCGACTGCGGCCAGGCCGGCAGCCGCGCCGAACGCATGATCTGCGACGATGCTATGCTGGCCCGCCTCGACCGCCGGCTGGACCGCGCCTTCGACCGGGCGGTGGCCTCGGGAATCCCCTACCGGGAGCTGCGCGCCGAACAGGACGACTGGCTGGCCGTCCGCGAGGACGCCGCCCGCCGCTCGCCGGACGCGGTGGAGAGCGTCTATCGCCAGCGGATCGCCGAGCTGGACGACCTCGGCCGCTAGCTAGCGCCGCGCCGCGGCGGCCTCGGCCATCAGCGCGCGCCATTCGGCGTCGTCGACGCCCGCGCCGATAGCCTCGATCTGGCCCCTGACCGCGGGGTCGGTCATCAGCTCCTGCATGGCGAGGCGGCCGAAGCCGTCGAAGGCCTGGGCAAAAGCCGCTTCGCCTTCCGCGGCGATGGCGGCGACCGCTTCCACACGGCAGTCCTTCAGGATCAGCCGCGACACGGCGGCGCCGGCCTGCTCAGCCCAAAGCTGGTGCTGACCGTCCCTGACGCCGGCGAAGCCGGCGACGTCGGGATGCTTCGCCATCGCCCCGAAGATCCAGCGCACCAAGGCCACGCGGTCGCGTCCTGTCGAGGAGTCGGCCAGGCATTTGCCCAAGGCGTCGGCGGCCTGTTCGGCGGCCGCTTCGCTTGCGCCCAGCAGCAGGAGCGCCGCAGCGGCGGCGACGATACGCTTTATGGAATCCCCCCAGACACCAAAGAGGCGCGAACACTGATCGTATTCGCGCCCCGGTGGCAACTGCAGAGGTTGAAACCTGGGCCTAGCCCAGCATGTCCTTCACGGTGTCGCGCTCGCCCACCAGCTCTTCGTTGGTGATCGCGATCTTCGACTTGGCGAAGTCGTCCATCTCGTAGCTGGTGACGACCTCATAGGCGCCCGGCGCGGTGGTCTTCACCGGCATGCCGGCCCAGACGCCTTCGGCGAAGCCGTAGCGGCCTTCCGAAGCCACGGCCACCGAGTGGATGGCGCCCGGGGTCACCAGGTCGCGCACGTGGTCGATCAGGGCGTTGGCCGCCGAGGCCGCCGAGCTCTGGCCGCGGGCCTCGATGATGGCCGCGCCGCGCTTGCCGACGGTGGGCAGGTACTCGTTCTCGAGCCAGGCGCGGTCGGTGATCACCTCGGTCACCGGCTTGCCGCCGATCTTGGCGTGGGTGAAGTCGGCGAACATCGTCGGGCTGTGGTTGCCGTAGATGAACAGCTCGGACACGTCGTTGATCGACACCCCGGCCTTCTTGGCCAGTTGGGCGCGGCCGCGGTTCTCGTCCAGGCGCACCATGGCGGTGAACCGGTCGGGCGTCAGGCGCTTGGCCTGGCTGGCGGCGATCATGCAGTTGGTGTTGCAGGGGTTGCCGACCACCGCGACGCGGGCGTCGTCCGCCGCCACCTCGTCGATCGCCCGGCCCTGGGCGATGAAGATCTTGCCGTTGTCCTTCAGCAGGTCGGCGCGCTCCATGCCCGGGCCGCGCGGCTTGGAGCCCACCAGCAGGTTCCAGTTGGCGTCCTTGAAGGCGACCTTCGGATCATCGGTCAGGACCATGTCCTGCAGCAGCGGGAAGGCGCAATCTTCCAGCTCCATGGCCACGCCCTTGAGCGCCTTCTGCGGGCCCTCGGCGGGGATTTCGAGCAGTTGCAGGATGACCGGCTGGTCCTTGCCCAGCATCTCGCCCGAGGCGATGCGGAAGAGCAGGGCGTAGCCGATGTTGCCGGCGGCTCCCGTGACGGCGACGCGGATGGGCGGCTTGGAAGCCATGGGCTGCTCCTTGGAAGGCTGGGGATGATCTGTGTGTTTTCGCGGCGTCCCCTAGCCAATTGACGGGCCTGCTGCAATGCCGCAGGCCCTTCGCCATGTTCCGGATCGACCCTGCCTTCGAAGCCACGTCCGAACCCCTGGCCGAGCTGGGCCTGTGCCATGCCCGGCTGCAGGACGACGCCCGCTTCCCATGGATCGTGCTCATTCCGCGCGTCGCCGACGTCCGGGAACTCGAGGCGCTGAGCCCCGAGGACCGCGTGCGGCTGATGGACGAGGTGGTGGCGGCGGGGGCGGCGGTCCGCGCCATCGGCATGGCTTCGGCGCGGCCGGTGGAGAAGCTGAACGTCGGACAGCTCGGCAATGTCACGCCGCAGCTGCACGTGCATGTGGTCGGGCGACGGGCCGACGATCCCGCCTGGCCGGGTCCGGTCTGGGGCGCCGGCGAGGCGCGCCGCTACCGGCCGGCGGAACTGGCGAGCGCCCTGGTGGCGGGGGGTGAGGCCTTGCGCAGCCGCTAGGGGCCGCGCCGGGCCAGGACCACCGCCTGGCCGTCCAGGGCCCCGGTCCAGACCTGGCCGCGGCCCGGCGCCAGTTCGGCGGTCCGGCCGCCGTCGAAGATCAGCCGCACGCCCGAGCCCTGCCGCTCGATGGCGTCCACGAAGCCCGAAGCGCCGGGCGCGCCAGGCCGGCGCAGGTCGCGCCAGGCGCCTTCCACGACGCCGTTGTTCCGGTCGACCAGCTGGAAATCGTAGAGCGCTCCGTCCGCCGCCTGCAGCCGCCAGCCGCCGTCCAGGGGGCCCTGGAAGCTCTGGGCCGCGATCAGCGAGGCCCGGAGGCGAGAATCGTAGGCCAGGCCCGCCAGCTGCGGCGACGGAGCCACCAGCGGGACCGGCGCGGTGGGGTCCACATGCTCGACCACTGGACCGGAAAGCTCGCTTTCGTCGGCCTGGAGGGCGGCGGCCGTCTCAGGCGCGGGCCCTTCAGGCGCGGACGCCGCCTGCGCGGCCCAGGCGCCCAGCATCATCGCCATGCCCGCCAGGGCTCCCATCGTCATCCTCATCCCACTCATAGTCCTCTGCGACGCCAGGCTTGGCCATGGATTTCGGCGGCGGTTTTGCCATCGCCGAGGCCTATGAACGCACGAGTTCGGGATTAGGATGGGGGCATGGCCATACGTCCGCTCCGTTACGACGCCGGCGCCCGCAACGTGCTGGGCGGAGAGCTTCAGCCCTGTGGCTTCGATCCGGTGACCGGCTTCTTCCGTAACGGCTGCTGCGAAACCGGCCCGCACGACCCCGGCATGCACACCGTGTGCGCGGTGATGACCGCCGAGTTCCTGGCCTATTCCCGCGCCGTCGGGAACGACCTGTCCACGCCCCGACCCGACCTGGCTTTCCCGGGTCTGCGGCCCGGCGACCGCTGGTGCCTCTGCGCCCCGCGCTGGAAGGAGGCCCTCGATGCGGGCGCCGCGCCCCGGGTCGTGCTCGAAGCCACCCATGAGGAGACCTTGGCCATCGTGCCCCTGGGCGTCCTCAAGGACCACGCCGCCGCGATCTAGTCAGCCGAGCGGGTACTCGGCTTCCAGGCGATAGTGCGCCCCCTCACCGCCGAGGGTGCTCGAATAGAGGCCGAAGCGGTCCACCGCGAACGGCGGCGACTTCAGCAGGTTGTGCGCCTGGATCCAGGCGCCGATCTCGGCCGGGTCGGCCTGCTTCAGATAGGCCAGGGTCACGTGCGGCTTGTAGTTGCGCTTCTCGGGCTTCAGCCCCGCCCGGCGCGCGGCGGTCTCGCAGGCTTCGGCCAGCCGGCGCAGCAGCGGGCCCTCCTCCACCCCGGCCCAGAGCGCATGGATGTCCCGGCCCTCGCCGAAGGCGCCGACGCCCTCCAGCACCAGCTCGAAGGGCGGAACATCGATGCCCGCCAGCTCGGCGTCCAGGTCCCGGGCCAGGTTCTGCGGAACCTCCCCGAAGAAGCGCAGGGTGATGTGCAGGCTCTCGGGCGGGCGCCAGCGGGCGAACTCCACGCCGGTCTGCCGCCGCACCAGGCCTCTGACGATCTCGGTGGGCAGGCTCAGCGCTGCGAACAGGCGGATCATGCCCCGTCTTACCGCGTCGGCAGCGCCCGGGCTACGAACGGGGCGAGCCGGCGGGCGATCACCCGCACGCCCGCCGCGTTCGGATGGATGCCGTCATTCTGGTTCAGCCCCGGGTTCAGGGCCACCCCGGCCAGCATGTCGGGGATCAGGCTCACCCCATGCCGCTGGGCCACCCGCCGGAAGGCGCCATTGAAGCTGCGCCCCCAGGCGCCGGCCAGGATGTCCGGAACCTGCACTCCCGCCAGCACCACGGTCACACCCTGCGCCTTCAGCCGCCGGACGATCGCGTCGAGGTTCGCTTCCACCCGGGCGGGATCGGCGCCGAGCAGCAGGTCGTTGCCGCCCAGGGCCACCACGCAGACGTCGGCCCCGCCCCTGGCCACCCGGTCCACCCGGCGCAGCCCGCCGGCAGTGGTGTCGCCGTTGACGCCCTCGGCCCGCACCTTGGCCGCGCGGCCAAGGCGGGCGAGCTCGGCCTCAAGCTGGGCGGGCAGCGCCTGGCGCCTCGGCAGGCCGTATCCGGCGTTGATGGAGTCGCCGAGGATCGCTACCTGGACGGGCGCTCCGGCCGCGGCCGGAGCCGCCAGGCCCGCCGCCACCGCCGCGGCAAGGGCGGTCCTGCGGGTGAATTCCTTCGTCATATCTGCCATCTAGCTTAGCGCCGGGCGCGCTCAAGCCCCTGTGACCTAACGACCGAAAATGGAACCATGGGGGCGGAAAGGCCCTTGCTTACGGACGTAACCCTCACGATATTTCCCCTGCGTCCAAGGGGGACGCGTACGAAAGGGCAAAGCCTCTCATGAGCGACTTCAACCGCGGCTACTCGCGCTCGATCCCGGCGGATCGCGCCGACATGTCGGTGGACGCGGGACTTCGCAGCTTCATGCTCGGCGTCTACAACAAGGTGGCCCTCGGCCTCGTGGTCTCGGCCGCCCTGGCCTTCCTGACGGGCCAGTTCGCGCCGGTGCGCGATCTTCTCTACACGGTCACGCCTGACGGCCGCCTGGCCGGCATGACCATGCTCGGCACCATCGTGGCCTTCGCGCCTCTGGCGGTGATGCTGTTCGGCATGTTCGCCCTGCGCAACGCCACGCCCCGCACCTCGGGGATCTTCTACTGGACCATCGTTGCGCTTATCGGCGCGGGCCTCGGCGTCTGGACGCTGCTCTACACCGGCGCCTCGATCGCCACGACCTTCCTGATCACGGCCACGGCGTTCGGCGGACTCAGCCTGTTCGGCTACACCACCAAGAAGGACCTGACCGGCTTCGGCAGCTTCCTGCTGGTCGGTCTTATCGGCCTGGTGATCGCCTCGATCGTGAACATCTTCCTGCAGAACTCGATGATGAACTTCCTCATCAGCGTGCTGGGGGTGTTCATCTTCGCCGGCCTGATCGCCTACGACACCCAGCGCCTGAAGATGACCTACTACGAGCTGGGCGGGAACCAGGCGGCCATGGGTGTGGCCACCAACTATGGGGCCCTGAGCCTCTACATCAACTTCATCAACCTCTTCCAATTCCTGCTGCAGTTCTTCGGCCAGCGCCGCTAGGCGCTCCGCAGCAGACCGGAAACAGAGAACCCCGGCGGGCCACCCGCCGGGGTTCTTTCGTTTCAGGATCCTTCCGCCCGCCGGCGCCGTCGCATCAGTCGATGACCTTGAACCGGCCCTTGTCGAAGAAGCGCAGCACCTGCTCCAGCTCGTGTCCCCGGCGCAGGACGTGCCCGCCCTGCCCCACCACCGCCCACGCGCCCTGCCGTTTGGCCAGCGCCGGGCGCTTCTCGATACGGTAGAGCGGCGCCTCGGCCGTGCGGCGGAACACCGAGAAGACGGCCGCCTCGGGCAAGCTGTCCATGCCGTAGTCGCGCCACTCTCCCTGGGCGACCATGCGCCCATAGAGCCGCAACAGGCGCTCCAGCTCACGCCGCTCGAAGAAGACGCCAGCCTGCCGCGGGGCCGCATAGCTCGGATCGAAGGCCATCGGATGGGAGCCTGACGCAAATTCCCGTGGGGGGCCACCCGAAATAGGCGCCCTCAAGCGCCGGGCAAGCCCGCGCCCAGGCGCCGTGAAATGACCTTATTTCGGTCCAGCGAAGGTCCGATGGACCCGCGATATTCACATCGTCGGTTGGTCGGAACCTCGGTCCCGGATCCTGAACAGCCCCCCCAGCCCCCCTGGA
>JAEYNH010000133.1 GCA_023412655.1 Pseudomonadota bacterium
GCGATGGCCAGGACCGGCCCGCCCGGCCGGTGCGACGCTCGCTTGGCGTCGCGGGGGGTGTCGCGCACCCGCCCGATCGGCGTGATGAGCCCCGGGTCGCCCGCCCCCTCCGCCCTCGCGGCGTGGGCCGGCGCGTGGCCGGGCTCAACGATGTCGGGGCGGCCGGTCATCGGGTCGGCCACCGAGGCGCTGGAGGCCAGCGACGGCTCGGCCGTCTGCGGCCGATCGAAACGCGGATAGGTGTCCGCAGGCTCGCTCACGGCGAAGCTGCGCGGTTCTGCCGCCATGGTTCTCGGCTCGTTCTCATGACTATATTCCGTCGACCCGGCCTCGCGGCGCCGGCGGCCAGCCTTGCCCTGCCTCTCCCAGATCGGGGTGGCGGCCATCATCGGCGCGTCCGTCACCGAGTTCGACGTGTCCGACATTCCGGCGCGGTCGCCTGACAGATCGGTTTCGTTCGTGGACATTCTCGTCCCTCCAGAAGGTGTCGAGAAGTCAAAACGGGGGAATATGGCGCCGGTTCCGCGCGAGTTGGCTTAGGGCTCAGCTTTGTCAGAATAATGGCAAGGGATTGTTCAAGATAACGCACAGAAGTTCGCTTAACGTCGCCTTTATATCTCGCTGTTATTTCTCGGAGATGGCGGCTCAAATTCGCGGAAACTTGAGCCGGGGAGGCTTGCTTCCCGCCCAGGATTCGCCACATTACGACCTGCAGTCGGACTGTTGCCGGCTTGGCTGTTGCGGAAGCGCCGCACGACCTCGCCATGCGCCGGATCTTGGCGTCGGCACGGCCCGGCGTCGCTTGACCGCGCAGGGCGGGGCTCCCCAAGCTGGTATGACAAGTCGGAGGAATGAATGCGCCTGAAGGCTAGGCTCCAGCGTGAGTTGCGTTTCCTGCGGGGGCTGAGCCGGACCTTGGGCCGGGTGAAGTCGATCTCCAAGGAGAGCGAGAACCTCATCTGCGACGACATCCAGGCGGCGATGGACGCCCATCGCGACCGTCCGGCGATCACGTTCGAGGGCCGCACCATCACCTATGGCGAGCTGGACGCCATGGCGAACCGCTACGCCCACTGGGCCAAGGGCCTGAACCTGCGCCGCGGCGCGGTGGTGGCGCTCTTCATGCCGAACCGGATGGAATATTTTCCCATCTGGTACGGCCTCTCGAAGGTCGGCGTCGTCGTCGCCCTGATCAACAACCAGCTGACCAGCCTGCCGCTGGCGCACTGCCTGAACATCTCCGGGGCCAGCCACATCATCGTCGACGCCGAGACCGCACCGGCGTTCGAGCAGGCCAAGGACCTGGTGGAGCGGCCGCTGCAGCAGTGGATCCTGGGGCCCGCCCACGGCGGCCAGCGCGATCTCGTCCAGGCCCTGAAGAGCTGCAGCCAGCTGCCGCCTGACCGTTCGGTCCGCGAGGACATGCGTGCGTCCGAGACCGCGCTTCTGCTGTTCACCTCGGGCACCACGGGCATGCCGAAGGCCGCGCGCATCACCCACATGCGGGCCCAGCTCTACATGCGCGGCTTCGCCGGCTCCACCGGCGCCAAGGCCAGCGACCGCATCTACATCACCCTGCCGCTCTACCACGCCACCGGCGGCCTCTGCGCCGTGGGCGCGGCCCTGCTGAACGGCGGCTCCATCGTCCTGCGACGCAAGTTCTCGGCCACCCACTTCTGGCCCGAGGTGGTGGCCGAGGGCTGCACCATGTTCGTCTATATCGGCGAGCTCTGCCGCTACCTGGTGAACAACCCCTCGGTGCCGGAAGAAACCCAGCACAAGATCCGGCTGGCGTTCGGCAACGGTCTGCGGCCCGACATCTGGCCGCAAATGAAGCAGCGCTTCCGCATCCCCGACATCCTCGAATTCTACGGCTCCACCGAAGGCAACGTCAGCCTGTTCAACTTCGACGGCCGCGAAGGCGCCGTCGGCCGGGTGCCCAAGTGGCTGCGCAAGCGGTTCAATATCCGCGTCGTCCAGTTCGACGTCGAACAGGAGACGGTGGTGCGGGGCGCGAACGGCTTCTGCATCGAGGCCGGGCCCGGACAGGTGGGCGAGTGCATCGGCCGGATCGGTGGCGACGCCCGGGCCGAATACGCCGGCTACCTCGACCGCCAGGCGTCCGAGAAGAAGGTCCTGCGCGATGTGTTCGAACGCGGCGACGCCTGGTTCGCCACCGGCGATCTCATGCGGATGGACGCCGACGGCTACCTCTATTTCATCGACCGGATCGGCGACACCTTCCGCTGGAAGGGCGAGAACGTCTCCACGAACGAGGTGGCCGAGCGTCTGCAGGCCGCCCCCGGCGTCGCCGAGGCCACGGTCTATGGCGTCGCCGTGGAAGGGACCGACGGCCGGGCCGGCATGGCCGCCCTGGTGGTGGACCCGGACTTCGACATCGCCCTCTTCGGCGAGCATGTGGACCGCGAGCTGCCGTCCTACGCCCAGCCGGTCTTCGTCCGCATCCTGCCGGCGATGGACACCACCGGCACCTTCAAGATTCGCAAGATGGACCTGGTCAGCGACGGCTACGACCCGGGCAGGATCAAGGGGCCGCTGTTCTTCCGCGATCCCAAGAAGGGCTATGTGAAGGTCACCAAGGCGGTCTTCGAGAAGCTCTCCACCGGCCAGGTGAAGGTCTAGCCGGGGCCCGAGAGGGGCAGGGTGATCCGACAGACGAGGCCGGCCGGGGCGAACTCCAGGCTGGCCTCGCCCCGCAGCACGCCCTGCAGGCTGCGCTCGATCAGCCGCGAGCCGAAGCCGCGCCGGGCGGGCGGCGCGACGGGCGGCCCGTCACGCTCGCGCCAGACCAGCTCCAGCACGTCCTCGGCGACGTCCCAGCCCACCTCGATGCAGCCGGTGGGGCGGGCCAGGGCGCCGTACTTGGCGGCGTTGGTCGCCAGCTCGTGGAACAGCAGTCCCAGCGCCAGGGCCTCCGGCGGCGCCAGGGCCACATCGGGCCCCTCCAGCCGGTAGCGCTCGGGGCCATAGGGCCGGAACTCCACCCCCAGGACGTCGTGTAGGCGCGCGCTGCGCCAGTTGGTGGCGGTGAGCAGGTCGTGGGTCGCCGACAGCGCCATGATCCGGGATTCGAACGCCTCGCTGAATGTCGCCAGGTCCGCCGCCGAGCGCAGGGTCTGGGCCGCGATGGCCTGGACCGTGGCCAGGGTGTTCTTCACCCGATGGTTCAGCTCGTCGACCAGCAGCTTCTGCTGCCGCTCGGCCATTACCCGGTCGGTGACGTCGCTGCCCTCCACGAACACGCCCCACACCTCGCCCGAGGGGGCGACCATCGGCTGGTAGACGAAGTCGACGAAGCGCTCCTCCAGGGGCGCCCCCGGCGCGCGCTGAAGGCGCACGCTCACCGCCTTGCCGACGAACGGCTCCCGGCGGCGCACCACCGTCTGCAGCAGTTCCACGAAGCCCTGGGCCCGCACCTCGGGCAGGGCCTCGCCGATGGGGCGGCCGATCACCTGCCGGTGGCCGATCAGCTGCTGGTAGGCGTGATTGACGAAGGCGAAGGCCAGGCTCTCGCCGCTCAGCACCGCCATGAAGCCGGGCGCCTGCATGAACAGGTCGCGCAGGCCCTGCGTCTCCCGCATCAGGGTCTCGTTCAGCGCCTCGACCTCGCGGGTGCGCTGCAGCAGGTCGGTGGCCCCCGGCGCCAGCACCGCCTGGCCGCCCGGCCCATAGGCCATGTCCTTCAGGCGCTGCAGTTCGGTGACGTCGACGGTGTTCTGGACGATGAAGGCCACATTGCCCTCGGCGTCGAACAGCGGGACGTGGACGGCCGACCAGTACCGCATCTCCACCCCGCCGCC
>JAEYNH010000158.1 GCA_023412655.1 Pseudomonadota bacterium
GCCTTCAGCCGCTCAACCACCCGCTTTACGTCCTGGTCCGATTTGCGATCGGCGACCAGCACGGCGTCGGGCGTGGCGACGACGATCAGGTCCTTTACGCCGACGGCGGCCAGCAGGGGCCCCTCGCTCCGCAGATACGAGCCCTGGACATCCTCGGCGAGGGCGTCGCCGACCAGGACGTTGCCGTCGCCGTCTCGCGGGGCGATGTCCCAGAGGGCGGACCAGGCGCCGACGTCGCTCCACGGGAACCGGGCGGGCGCCACGGCGGCGCGGCGCGTCCGCTCCATGATCGCATAGTCGAGGGAGATCGAGGGGCTGGCCCCGAAGCTTTCCGCGTCGAGACGCAGGAAGGTGAGGTCGCGGGCGGCCTTGTCTACCGCCGCCGTGGCGGCGGCGAGCACGCGCGGCTCATGTTCCGACAATTCTTCCAGAACCGCTCGGACCGGAAGGAGGAAGATGCCGCTGTTCCAGAGGTACTCGCCGCTGGCGAGATAGGCCTCAGCGGTCAGCGGGTCCGGCTTCTCCACGAAGGCGGCGACGGTGCGGACTTCCCCGGAGAGCGGAACACCTGTCCGGATATAGCCATAGCCGGTGGCGGGGGTGTCGGGCTGGATGCCGAACAGAACGAAGGATCCTTCGGCCGCCGCCACCACGCCAGCCTCCACGGTAGCGCGGAAGGCCGCTACGTCCAGGATAACGTGGTCCGCGGGCATGACCAGGATGAGCCCGTCGGGATCGATCTCCGCCACAATGCGCGCCGCGGCGGCGACGGCGGGGGCGGTATTCCGGCCGGCTGGCTCGAGCACGATGCGGGCATCAGAGCAGCCCAGTTCACGCAGTTGTTCGGCAATGACGAACCGGTGCGCTTCGTTCGCTATGACGAGGAGCGGTGCAAACCGGGTGGGGTCCGTCACACGCGCGGCGGTCTCCTGCAGCAGGGTCCGCTCGCCGGCCAACGGCAGGAGCTGCTTCGGATGGCTTTCCCGGGAGAGCGGCCACAGGCGCGAGCCGGAGCCGCCTGAGAGGATGACCGGGTGAATACGACCGGTCATCTCAGTAGGACCCGCTGCGGCGCGCGACGGCGGGGACGGTGGCGGCGAGGATCATCAGATAACGGCTGAAGGAACGGCTGCGCGCGTACAGCACGTCCATCGCCACGCGTTGCCGGTAGTCCACGTCGTTGCGGCCGCTCACCTGCCATAGACCGGTGATGCCGGGGCGCACCGCGCAATAGTGGCGGAACCACCGGCCGTAGCGGCGAACTTCGTCGGCGACGATGGGGCGCGGACCCACGAGGCTCATCTCGCCCACGAGGACATTGAGCAGCTGCGGCAGCTCATCAATGCTCGACTTGCGAAGGAAGAGGCCGAGGGGGGTCACTCTCGGATCCTTGCGCAGCTTCTGGTCAGCCTCCCATTCGGCGCGGGCCTGCGGATCACGGGCGAGAAGATCGGCCAGACGCTGCTCGGCCTCCACCACCATGCTGCGGAACTTCCAGCAGCGGAACACACGACCGTGACGGCCGATGCGGCTGTGGCCAAAGAGGATCGGGCCTCCATCTTGGACCTTTATGGCGATGGAAATTAGGACAAGCGTCGGTGCAAGGAAGAGCAATCCGCCAAGAGAGAGGATAACATCAAGTATACGGCACGCATCAACCCCGGATCTGACGCGAATACGATCAGATGACACGGCGTCAACGACCGCCGATGAGCCATCGAGTCCCAGGCCGTGTGTTCCGAAAAGGTACATCCTTTACCCCTCGACACTCATTTTTAGCCTTACCTCGCCAAATTCGTGCCACCCACAACCTTTCGACGAGTGGCGTGGGAAAGCGGCAGTTTTCAGATTTTCCAGGCAGGGGCGGGGAGTCGGAGACTGATTGTTAAGCGCGTGCGTCTAGACTGGACGGGCTTCAGAAAGGAGCGGGCGTGGCGACACCACTCGAAAAACCCGCGGCGAATGCCGCCGAGGCGCCGGACCGGCGCACCTTCCTTCCCCGGGGATCCGCCGGTGTGCCGTTTCACGACAGCCCGGCGCGGGTGCTCCAGCGCGAACTGGCCCGGGCCATGGCCGGCGCGGCCGCAGCCTATCGTGAGCCCCGCTGGTCCAAGCGCCGAACGGCCGTCGCGTTGCTCTTTGCGAACGGGCTCGCCTGGATCAGCCTGATCCGGCTTCTGCGCGGGATGTAAGAAGGTTGCGCGGTCCCACATGGCTCACCCCGCGTAATACTTCTTGTATTCGGAATAGTAGTAGCCGGGGTCGCCGTACCCGTAGCGGGCCTGCTGGTTCATATCGACCTGGCTGAGCGCCACGCCGGCCAGGTGCGCGCCCGTGCCCGACAACAGACGGAAGGCCGCCTCGATAGCGTGCTGAGGCGTCTTGCGCCAACGCACCAGGAAGATGGTGGAGTCGGCCTTGGGGGCCAGCGTCCGGGTGTCCGCCACCGGCAGCACCGGGGCGGTGTCCAACAGCACCAGGTCGTAACGCTCGCGAAGCTGGGCCAGCAGCCGGTCCATGGCCGGCGAGCCGAAAACGTCGCGGGGCGTCGTCACGCCCTTGGCCAGAGGCAGCACATGGGCGCCGGTGTCCTCGTCGGTGAGCAGAACCTCGCCCAGTTCGGCCTCGCCGGACAGCACCTCGAGGAGGCCTGCTTTCGGGTCGGCGCTCAGCAGGCTGTTGACGCTCCGCCGGCGCAGATCGCAGTCCACCACAACCACGCGTTGGCCCTGCAGCGCCGCCACCCGGGCGAGACAGAGGGACGTCGTGGTCTTGCCCTCGCCGGGCAATGAGGAGGTGATCGCCACCACCTTCACGGGCTCGCCGAGGCGAGCGTAGAGAGTTGAGGTCCGTAGGTTGCGGAACGCTTCCGAGAAGGCCGAAAGCGGCTTTGCCACCACATAGTCGATGGGCGACAGGCGCGAGTCCGCTGCAACGGAAGAGAGCGTGGGGACTGCGCCCAGGTAGGTAACGTCCAGGCGCCGCTCCACGTCCTCGGCCGTAGCCAGGCCAGCGTCCATCAGTTCGGCGATGACCACCGCGCCGGCGCCGGCGCCCATGGCGAGCAGCAAGCCGAGCGCCAGGTTTACCGCGGGCTTCGGCGAGCTCTGACCCGTTGGGATCTTCGCTTTGGAGACGATGCGGGCGTCGGACTGACCGATGCCCTCCTGGCTCGAGGTTTCCTTGTAGCGGTTGAGATAGCTCTCATAGAGGGTGCGCGAGGCTTCCGCCGTGCGCTCGAGCTCGTTGAGGCGGACCATGGCCCGATTGTTGTTGGCCAGGGTTCCGCGGGCGCCCCCAAGGCTGCCGGCGATGGCGGCGGCCCGCTGGCGGGATACCTGCGCCCGGGCTTCGAGGTTGGAGATGATCCGCTGGATCTCGGCCTGAATCTGACTGTCGATATCCTGCAGTTCCCGCCGGGCCTTCAGCATCTCGGGATGCCGGTCGCCATAGCGGCCTTGCAGGTCCGCCACCTTGGCGCTCGTCTGCACCCGCTGCTCGCGAAGCTTGGTGACCACGGGGGACGAAAGGGCCTCACCCACGTCATCGCCGGTGGAGCCGCTTGCGAGCTGGCGGCGGGCCGTGGCGAGGCGCGCCTCTTCCTCGGCCACCTGGGCGCGGGCTTGGGAGAGGGTCTGGTTGTAGTTGGAAATCTCCTGCTCGGTGAGGTTCGTCCCTGACGCGCTGAGCAGGTTGTTCGCGATCTTGTATTGCTGGACGGCGGCCTCATCGGCCAAGACCTGGTCGCGCAGCTCGGCAAGACGACTGTTCAGCCAGGTCGTCGCCTGTTGGGTGGCCTCGAACTTGGCCTCCATCTGCTCCAGCAGATAAAGTTCGGCGAACTTGTTGGCGATGGTCGCCGCCTTCTGCGGGCGTTCAGACTCGAAGCCGATATTGATGATGTAGGTCAGGCCGGCCCGCTTCACGGAAAGGCCGCTAAGCACGCGGTCGACAACCCGCTCGTGGGCCTTCTGCTGCTCAAGGGGCGTCAGCTGGGCGTCGATCGGGGTGGCCATCCCGAGGAGGCCGCGGACACCGCCGGCGACGAGGGCGAGGCCCTTCGGCTTGGCGAGTCCCGGGTTGAACTCGGGATCCTGGTTCAGTTGCAGAGCCCTGACCACGCGCTCGGCCAGCCGGCGCGATTTCAGGACTTCGACCTCGGTGTCCACCACGCTGGAGTCAGCAGGCAGGCCGGAGAGGACCTCCTCGACGTTGCTGACCTTCTCCTGACGTGTGTCCAGCATCACATTGGCCGTCGCGGTGTACTTGGGCGTCGCCTGGAGGGTGAGCAAAATGGTCGCGAGCAGCACGCCCGCGGCCACGGCCAGCGCCAGCTTCAGCCGGCG
>JAEYNH010000181.1 GCA_023412655.1 Pseudomonadota bacterium
TTCCGCGCTTGGGGGCGCGGGCGGCCTCGGGGGCGCCGGCGGCGCGGGCCGCCCCGGCTCGCAAGAGGATCTCGCCGCCACCGCCGGCGACCGCGTCTTCTTCGCCTTCGACAGCGATGCGGTCGAGGCCGAGGCCCGGGACACCCTGCGCCGTCAGGCCGAATGGCTGCGCGCCCGGCCCGACGTCCGCGCCCGGATCGCCGGCAACGCCGACGAGCGCGGCACCCGCGACTACAACCTGGCCCTCGGCGCCCGCCGGGCCGCCGCCGTGCGCCAGGCGCTGATCGCCATGGGGATCGCCGCCGACCGCCTCGAGACCATCTCCTACGGCAAGGAACGCCCGCTCGACCCGGGCTCGAACGAGGAAGCCTGGGCGCGCAACCGCAACGCCCAGACGGTGCTGATCGGCATCGGCGGCCTCTGACGCCTCGCCGGCGGCGGGGGCGCGGCCGCCCCCCCCCGGGCGCCGCGGATGGTTGGGGCCCAGCGGCCGCACCTCGCCCAGCGCCAGGCCCAGCACCTTCATCCGCCAGGCGCTCAGCGCCTTCACCGCCTGCACCGGTTCGATCCCGCCGATGGGGCTGGTGGCCACCCTTCCCGCCATCACCGCCCGGTCCACGGCGGTCCATTCCGCCCGCGCCTGGTCCGCCAGGCCCACCGCGTAGTAGTGGCGCATGGGCGCACGCTCGCCCTCGATCTCGAGCATCACCGCCACCACCCAGCCCGTGGTCACCGTCTTGGCGTAAGCATCCTGCATCGCCCCTACCTAGCCCCCGCCGCGCCCGCCGCAAGCCGCGTCTTTGCGGCCGCCCGCCGGTTGATCGGCCGCCCCTTAACCTTCCATCGACTTGGCCTCGACTGTCGGCGCCCGACCAACACTGGGAGCCGTCCGCGCCACATCCGAACCCGACGCCCACGTCCACTTGCGTTCAGGGTGCTTAACGGCGGTTAGCCACGTCCGTCAGTCATACCTTAGCTTCTGGGCGCCACCTTTCCGCCTCATTCGGGCGAGGTCCCGATGGAGTAACCGCTGTGAACAGCGCCGAAGCCGGCCGCGACCCAGAAAGGGTTCTGCGCGTCCTGCATGTAGACGACGACCCGATGAACCTGCGCGTGGTGCAGGAGATCCTGACCGCGTTCGGGCATGTGGCCACCACCGCCTCCTGCGGCCGCGAGGCCCTGGAGCACCTGGGCGCCGAGCGCTTCGACGTGGTGCTGATGGACATCCACATGCCGGACATGACCGGCATCGAGGTGGTGGGCCGCCTGCGCGCCTCCCTGGGCGAGGAGCGCAACACCCCGGTGATCGCCCTCACCGCCGACGTCCTGTCGCGCGCCCCGCAGGAGTACGCCGCCCTGGGCTTCGACGACTTCGTGGCCAAGCCGATCCTGGTCTCGGGCCTGATGGCCTCGGTGCGGCGGGCCGCCGCCGGCGCGGCCCCGCGCTTCTCCCGGGCCAGCTGATCCGGGCGTCCTAGTCGGGGTCGGCTTCCACCGGCGGGGCGGCGATGGGGGCCGGGCCGCGGCTCAGGGCCGTCTCCAGCGCCTGGCGGTCCAGCTGGCCTTCCCAGCGGCTGACCACCAGGGTCGCCACCGCATTGCCGATGAAGTTGGTCAGCGCCCGGCACTCGCTCATGAACCGGTCGATGCCGAGGATCAGCGCCAGGCCCGCCACCGGCACGCTGGGCATCACCGACAGGGTGGCGGCCAGGGTGATGAAGCCCGCGCCGGTCACCCCCGCGGCCCCCTTCGAGCTCAGGATGGCCACCGCCAGCAGCAGCAACTGCTCGCCCAGCGACAGGTCGATCCCCACCGCCTGGGCGATGAACAGCGCCGCCAGGGTCATGTAGATGTTGGTGCCGTCGAGGTTGAAGCTGTAGCCCAGCGGCACCACCAGCCCCACCACCGTCTTCGGGGCCCCGGCGCGCTCCATCTTCTCCAGCAGCGAGGGCAGCGCCGCCTCCGAGGACGAGGTCCCCAGCACCAGCAGCAGCTCCTCCTTCAGGTAGCGGATCAGCGCCAGGATCGAGAAGCCGTTCATCCGCGCGACGGCGCCCAGCACCACCAGCACGAACAGCAGCGAGGTCAGGTAGAAGGTGGCCACCAGGGCGGCCAGGTTGGCGATGCTGGAAAGCCCGTACTTGCCGATGGTGAAGGCGAAGGCCCCGAACGCCCCGATGGGCGCCGCCCGCATGAAGATCGCCACCAGCTTGAAGAACGCCTCGGCCGTGGCGTTCAGCACGTCCAGCACCGGCGCGGCCCGGTCGCCCACCATGGCCAGGGCCACGCCGAACGGGATCGAGAAGAACAGCACCTGCAGGATGTTCCCGCTGACGAAGGCGCCCGCCACCGTCTCGGGGATGATGTCCATCAGGAAGCCCACCAGGGTCATCTCGTGGGACTTGGCCGCATAGGCCTGCACCGCCCCGGCGTCGAGGGTGGCCGGGTCGACGCCCATCCCCGCCCCCGGCCGCACCACATTGGCCACCACCAGCCCCACCACCAGGGCGAAGCTCGACACCGCCAGGAAGTAGGCGAAGCCCTTGGCCGCCACCCCGCCCACCTTGCCCAGGTCGCGCATCCCGGCGATGCCCGTCGTCACCGTCAGGAAGATCACCGGGGCGATGATCATCTTCACCAGCTTGATGAAGGCGTCGCCCAGGGGCTTCAGCGAGGCCCCCACGTCCGGCCAGAAGTGGCCGATCAGCGCCCCCAGCGCGATGGCCACGAGCACCTGCACATACAGATGCGTCCAGAACGGCGGCCGCCGGCCGGGAAGGTGCGGCGCGGCCGCGGCTTCAGGAACTCTCGCCAACTGGATCCCCCGGAAATCGCGCGGACCCTAGCCGAAGAATGTCGCCACCGAAATGTGTGGCCGCGCTTTCGAAACTCGGGAATGTTCGCCGCGCGAGAACATATCCCATGGAGGACCAGATGAGCTTCAGCCGCCGCGGCCTGCTGGCCGCCGGCGCGGCCTTCGCCGCTTCGCCCGCCCTCGCCCAGACCCGGCCGGCGCTCCAGCCGCCCGCCTCGGCCGGCGTCTCGCCGGCCGGCGTGGCCGCCCTCAACGCCCACATGCACGCCCTGGTCGACCAGCGGAAGCTGGCCGGGGTGGTCACCCTGCTGGCCCGCCGGGGCAAGGTGGTGAACCTCGACGCCTACGGCCGCGCCGACGCCTCGGCGCCCGCCCCGGTGAAGACCGACTCCATCTTCCGCATCGCCTCCATGACCAAGCCGGTCACCGGCGTGGCCATGATGCAGCTCTACGAAAAGGGCCTGTGGAAGCTCGACGACCCGGTGGCCAAGCACATCCCCGAGTGCGCCGGCCTGAAGGTGAAGACCGCCGACGGCGCCCTCGTCGACCAGCGCCGCCCGATGACCATGGCCCAGCTCATGAGCCACACCGCCGGCTTCGGCGTCAGCTCGCTCTACGAGAAGGAGGGCCTGCGCGACAGCGACCTGCAGGGCATGGTCGACAAGCTCGCCAGGCTGCCCCTGGCCAGCCAGCCGGGGACCGACTGGGCCTATGGCCCCGTCGTCGACCTCCAGGGCCATGTGGTCGAGAAGCTCTCCGGCCTCGATCTCGCCGACTACATGCAGCGCCACATCTTCGACCCGCTGAAGATGGTCGACACCCAGTTCTGGGTCGCCCCGGCCAAGGCCGGGCGCGTGGTGCGCATCCACACCTATGACGGCGCCGGCGCCATCGTCCCGGGCCGCGACCCCAGCGTGCGCACCGAGAAGCCGCGCTTCCTGTCCGGCGGCGGCGGTCTGTTCTCCACGGCGGGCGACTACTTCCGCTTCTGCCAGGCGCTGCTGAACGGCGGCCAGCTCGACGGCGCCCGGATCCTCAAGCCCGAGACCGTCAAGCTCATGCGCGCGGACGTGCTGGAACCCGGCGTCGGGGTCGACCTCTACGGCCCGGTGCAGCAGGGCGTGGGCTTCGGCATGGACTTCGCCGTCCACCGCGACCCGGCCATCAGCGGCCTGCCGCACGGCCTCGACACCTACTGGTGGGGCGGCGCCTTCGGCACCTGGTTCTGGATCGACCCGGCCAACGACGTGGTCTTCGTCGGCATGATCCAGAACCTCGGCGGCTCGATCCCCGGCGGCGGCACGCCCGACCTGCGCGGCGACTCGGCCCGCCTGGTCTACGCCGCCCTCACCTAGCGGCCGCGGCCCCTAGTCCTCCTGCGCGCGGTCGGCGGCCGGCCGGCCGTGCGCCTCGGCGGCGGGAGCCGGCC
>JAEYNH010000198.1 GCA_023412655.1 Pseudomonadota bacterium
GGCCGATACTTCGGCGCCGCCGCCCGGATCGAGCTCATCCGCGACGACACGGCGCTACGCCGGACGCTGCTGCGCGACTGCGCGTGGGTGGCGCCCGAGTTCCACATGAACTGGGACTATGTCGCCCCGGCGCCCGGACGCTGGAACTTCCGGGCGGCCGATGGTCTGGTCACCTTCGCCTCCGGCGCCGGCCTCGCCGTCCGCGGCCACAGCCTGATCTGGGACCAGAGCACGCCCCGCTGGGCGCAGGACGCCCTGGCCCAGGATCGCGACTGGGGCCTCGTGCGCCGCCACTTCCGCACGCTCGTCGGCCGCTGGGGACCCAGGACCGCCGCCTGGAACGTCGTCAACGAACCGATCGCCCGCGACGGCGAGGGGCTGCTCCCCAGCGTCTTTCTCCAGGCGTTCGGCCCGGACTACATCCGACGCGCCCTCGAGGAGGCCCACCACCTTGATCCGCAGGCGCGCCTGGCGATCAACGACTACGGCTTCGACTACGACAACCCCGTCGAGGCGGCGCGCCGACGCAGCTTCCTTCGCCTGCTGGAACAGCTGAAGGCCACGGGCGCGCCGCTGCACGAGGTCGGGGTCCAGGCGCACCTCGATCTCGGCAAGGGCCCGATCCGCCGCGAGCTGATCGCCCCCTTCCTCCAGTCCATCGCCGACCTCGACCTGCGCATCGTGATCAGCGAACTGGACGTCCAGGAGCGGGACGCCTCCCTGCCGCTGGCCGAACGGGACCGGCGCGTGGCCGACGAGGTCCGCCGCGACCTCGACATCGCCCTGGATCAGCCGGCCGTGGACGGGGTCTTCACCTGGGGCCTCAGTGACGCCCACTCCTGGCTCCAGCCGCCCGGCTCCGCGGGTGACGATGAGCTGAACCGCGGCCTGCCCTATGACGCCGAGCTCAGGGCCAAGCCCATGTACCGGGCGCTGCGGGACTCCCTGGCCCGCGCCTGAGGCGCCCACCTTCACACCACCAGCCGGCTCTCGGCCAGCTGCCGCAGGCTCTCTTCCGCCCGGTCCTCGGGACGCCCGACGCTGGCCACCCAGTCCACCAGCTCGCCCAGCCCGCTCTCCAGATCGCGCGGCGGCGGGGCCCCGAAGGCGGCCCGGAAGCGGGCCACGTCCGGATAGCAGTGCCGGATGTCCCCTGCCCGCGACTGCTGCAGGAACTCCGGGGCGATGTTCCGGTGCAGCACCCGGGCGAGGAGCGCGGCCAGATCGCCGATGCCGATGGGCCGGCCGCTGCCGATGTTGAAGGCGTCCCAGAGCGGCGCATCGCTCTCCAGCACCGTCGCGAAGGCCTCGGCCACGTCCGAGACGTGCACGAAGTCGCGCAGCTGGGCGCCGTCCTCGAACACCAGGGGGGGCCGGTCGTTTAGCAGCCGCGAGATGAAGATCGCCGCCACCCCGGTATAGGGATTGCTCAGGGCCTGCCGGGAGCCGTAGGCGTTGAACAGCCGCAGGGCGATCGTCGGGATGTCCAGGGCCCGGCCCACGGCCAGGAACATGTCCTCGTGGTCGCGCTTGTTGACGGCGTAGATCGAGGCCGGCTGCAGGCGCTTGTCCTCCGCCGTCGGCATCGGCTCCAGGACCTCGCCGTCCCGCTCCAGGTCCCAGCGCCGGGCCATAAGCTGTTCGCGGCTGCGCGGCTGTGGCGTGACCATCTCGCCGGTGGACGGCCGCCGATAGGCGCCCTCCCCGTAGATCGACATGGACGAGGCCACGGCCATGCGCCGGACCGTATGGCCGCCCCGGGCCAGGGCCTGCAGGATGACGGCCGCCCCCAGGGTGTTGTTGAGCGTATAGTCCACCATGTGGGTCATGCTTTGGCCGACCCCCACCGAGGCGGCCAGGTGAACCAGGTGGGTGACGCCCGGCAGCGCCGCCTCGAACACCCCCGGCTGCAGGATGTCGCCCCGCACCCGCCGGACCCGCCGGTCGAGGTAGATGGGCCAGCCGTCCGCATCCCGGTCGGCCTTGCCGTGCACCTGGGGCAGCAGGCAGTCGAGGACGGTGACCTCGAAACCGCGGGCCAGCAGCGTGTCCGCCAGATGCGAGCCGATGAAGCCGGCGCCGCCGGTGATGAGCGCATGACGCGGGGCCATGGGAGGGACTCCGGGAATGTGCGTGGGCAGGATCAGCTGACGGCCTGGTGGGCGGCGCCGCCGTAGTGGACCTGGATCAGGTCCTCGTTGGCGTTGACCTTCTCGGTCCGCTCCCAGACCTGGCCGAGATCGCGCAGGTACATCCAGATGCCGATCGCCTGCGGCACGAGCCACAGCCACCACCAGGCGATCACGAACAGCGGGTTGACCCGCAGCATGTAGGCGGCCCGCGCCCGGACGCTGTCGAGCACCAGGCCGGTGCGCCGCCAGGTGTTGGCGTAGAGGCAGGCCAGGGACACGAGGAAGCCCAGCGTGTTCGCCACCGCCAGCCCGACCAGCCAGGCCGGCATCACGTTCTGGCCGTCGAGCAGCGTCCAGGCCGCCCAGGCGCCGACCGGATAGCCGACCACATTGATCCACAGGGACAGGCAGGGCAGGAAGTTCAGCCAGGCTTTGAGCTTCTCCAGCGGCGTGAAGCCCATCCGCGTCAGCGGCTCGCCGAGACTCTGGAGAAAGCCGCAGATCCAACGTTTGCGCTGGGTGATCCCGCGCCCGAAGGTCAGCGGCACCTCCTCGATCAGCGGGCTTTCGATGATCCCCAGGCGCTTGCCGTTCTTCCAGAACCGCATCCCCACTTCCGGATCCTCGATGGTGATCCAGGGATGGAAGCTGCCCAGCTCGTAGAGGTCCGAGGCCCGGAAGAAGAGACCCTTGCCCAGCATCCAGAACGGCTGGCGCCCGCCGCCCGAGAGGTGGGCGTACTTCATGCCGTCCCAGTTCATGTGGTCCAGGGCGTGCCAGCTGGCCGCCAGGCTGGCGTTCAGGTTGCCGGCGACGTTCTTGGCCTGGAGCACGTCATAGCGGCGCATGCCGGCGACGGCGGCGATGAAGTGGCCCGGCGGCGGGCAACTGTCCGCATCGATGTAGTTGACGAGGAACTCCTCCCCGCGCCGCGCCCGATGCACCTGGTAGAAGGCGTAGATCAGCTGCCGGGTCTTCTTGGGGGGCAGCTTCCGCTCCCCCGCATGCCGGCCCACGTGCCACCAGTAGCACCTGGGGTTGGCGTCCCAGGTTTCCCAGACGAGCTGCCAGCTGGGATCGTCCGTTGGGGGCGTCTCCAGCACCTCCAGGAACGGGAACTCGGCCTGCAGCCGGCGCAGCGCGGCGATGGTGGGCGCATCGTCCCAGTTGGGAACGGCTATGACCTGCCGTTTCGCCGCCGGATAGCGGATCCGTCCCAGGGCCACGAGCGTGGTCCGCATGGTGGATTCCAGCTCGTTGAGCACCGGATAGAACATGACGATGTGCGGATAGTCCCGCGCCGGAACCTGCTCGGCGTCGGCCATGCGCACGCGGTCGATGGGCAGGCTGTAGAGGTAGAGCTCGTTCAGGAACCCCAGCGCATAGAGGACCTGGGTGGCGGCGAAGACCACCACCAGCAGCGCGGTGATGTCGAGGGTGTCTAGCATCTGGAGGCCCCAGGCGCGGTTGGACGGTCGATGGGGCGGATCACAGGGCCACGCCCTTGCCCACGGCGAGGCCAGCCTGGCGCCGCTGACGCTGCATCCTGCGAAGGAAGCTGACGACGGTGCGCTCCAGCCCGTCGCGAAGCGGCACCTGAGGGGACCAGCCCAGGCGCGCCTCCGCCAGGCGGATGTCGGGCCGCCTGCGGCGGGGATCGTCGGTGGGCAGCGGCCGGTGGACGATGCGCGAACGCGAGCCGGTGATCTCCAGCACCAGCTCGGCCAGCTCGCGCACCGTGATCTCGGCCGGATTGCCCAGGTTCACCGGCCCGCGGAGGTCGGCAGGCGCGGCCATCATCCGCAGGAAGCCATCCACCAGGTCCTCAACGAAGCAGAACGAGCGGGTCTGCGAACCGTCGCCGTAGAGGGTGAGGTCCTCGCCGTTCAGCGCCTGGACGATGAAGTTCGAGACCACCCGCCCGTCCTCGAACTGCATGCGCGGTCCATAGGTGTTGAAGATCCGCACGATCTTCACCGGGACGCCCCACTGGGCGCTGTAGTCGGTGAACAGGGTCTCGGCGAAGCGCTTGCCCTCGTCGTAGCAGGCCCGGGGACCGATCGGGTTCACGTGGCCGCGGTACGCCTCGGTCTGGGGGTGAACCTCCGGGTCGCCATAGACCTCCGAGGTCGAGGCCTGGAAGGCGCAGGCGCCGTCCCGCCGCGCGCGCTCCAGCACGTTGAGCGATCCCAGGGCGCAGGCCAGGGCGGTGCGCACCCTGTCCGCCTGGTAGTGCACCGGTGAGGCCGGGCAGGCGAGATTGTAGATCTCGTCAAATCTCGGCAAGTCTTCGGGCAGCGGCCTCGAGATATCGTGGTCGATCAGGGTGAACCGCGGCGCCCCGAAGAGTCCCTCGATGTTCTCCGCCGAACCGGTCTGGAAATTGTCGATGCAGACGACTTCGCATCCCCGGGCCAGCAACGCCTCGCACAGGTGCGAGCCGATGAAACCCGCGCCGCCGGCCACCGCCACAACCTTGCCGCCGCCGCGCGCGAAGCGCCGCTCGGACATGTCTGAAAACGTTCTGATTTCCGAGATTCTAGACGACGGAAAGTCACTCGCCGCGGCTCCGGGCGGCGCCCCGCCGCCGCCGGCGGCGGCCTGGCCTGAATGGTCGCTGCGCATGGTCATCGCCGGCCCGTCCGTGCTGTGGGTTAGACGTCAGGTGGCGACGCTCTCACGGCCCCCAGCGCCCGAACATTGTCAAAAGCCACCAACCCGCCCGGTTTCGCGAGGGTTCTTCCGATCATCTTGCGACCGCCCTCCGCCGACTGCAGACGCTCAGTACATCTTATGTAAAAGGGAGCACGTCCTCCCCCTGCTAACTGGCCCCTCGGCTGTCCAAGACGAAGGGGAACCCCCGTGCCCAAGATCTTGCTCTGCGCGACGGGCTCCGCCCTCGCGCTCGGACTGACCGCCCTCGCCCCTCCGGCCCGGGCGCAGAGCCCGGAGGTCCCGGATGGTTTCGCGAAATCACTTGTGGGACTCCAAGTTCAGCTCGCCGCCCAACAGGCCCTTCTGGAACGCCAGGCGGCCGAGATCGAACGCCTGAAGCGTCTCTCCGACGCGATGCTCGCCGCCGCCCAGGGCCGCGGCCAGGCCACAGCCGCGCCGCCTGTCGCCCAGATCCCGCCGCCCGCCCGCCCCACGGTGGGC
>JAEYNH010000032.1 GCA_023412655.1 Pseudomonadota bacterium
GCTACACCTTCACCACCGCCCAGGTGGGGGCCGACGTGGTGGTGACCATCAGCGGCGGCGGGGCCCAGGCCATCCTGGTGGGCGTCCAGCTCTCGGCCCTGCCCGACGGCTGGATCAGCTAGGGGGCCGGCGGCTAGGCGGCGGCCGTCCGGGCCCTCGCCTTCTTCACCTCGAAGCTCTGGCTGACCAGTTCGGCGGCGCCGAACACGGTCATGAAGGCGATGTCGGCGGCGTCGCCCCCCGAGGCGATCCGCACCAGGCCCTCCACCGGCGCCTTGCGCGTCGGGTCGGCCAGCCGCCAGCGCCCGCCCACGAACACCTCCACCACCGCATGCAGGTCCGCCGGCTGCAGCTTCCAGGCATAGGCGCTCACCGCCCGGGCGGGGATCTCGGCCGCCCGGCACAGGCAGATGGCCAGGTGCGCGAAGTCCCGGCAGACGCCGGCCCGGTCCGTGAAGGTGTCCACCGCCGTGGTCGCCGAGTCGCTGACGCCGGGCGTGTAGTCCACGTGGGCGCAGATCCAGTCGAGGATCGCCTCCACCTTGTCGCCGCCCTGCAGGTGGCCGAACTCCCGGTGCACGAACCGCTCGAAACGGTCAGAGGGGCAGTAGCGGCTGGGGCGCAGGTACCGCAGCGCCTCGCCCGGCAGGTCGCGGATCGGCACGGCCGCCGCGCCCTTGATGGCGTGATGGTCCCGGGCGGCGACCTCGACAGTCGCCCGATAATCGATCTTCAGCCGCCCATGGGCCTCGATCACCGCCCGCCGCTCGCCGGTCAGGCTGTCGTCCAGCCGGGCCACCTCGCCGTTCGGCGACAGGGTCAGCACCTCGTCGTGCACCGTCTGGTCCGCGCCCCGGGCCGCCTCGATGAGCAGCAGGGTCTCGCAGGCCTTTGCGAAGTCGTAGGTCAGCTGGGCGCGGACGTTGAGCCACATGGGGCTCAGGCGGCCTGCGCCGCGGGATGAGCGGTGCGATCGTCGGGCGTGTCGCCCTCCGCACCTGCACCGCCGGCATCCGTGGTGAGCGTGGTGCGCTCGTCGCCCTGAACCGGCGCCTCATCCGCCGCGGGCCGGACGGCCGGCGCGGCCAGCAGGCCCACGTGCTTGACGCCGCGCCAGATGTCCCACGCGACGGCCCCCGGCAGGTTCAGTGCGCGCTTCATGGCGACGGCGTCGTCGAAGGCGGCCACGACCATGGGCTCTCCCCGACGGCCATCGGTTGAAATCGGAACGAACTGATACCTTGGCAAAGCCGCACCCCTCCGGCGTGCCAAACACCCGGCCAGGGCTAAGGTTCCCGGCGCGCCCCTCAAGTCTCGGAAATGCCCCACGAAAAGCGGCCCCGGGGGTCGCGCCCCGGGGCCGCCCGACCACCCGCTCGGGTGGGTCAGTTCGTGCGGTCGATGGTGCCGCCCGTCGAGGTGGTGCCGCTGGCCAGCGAGCTGCGGTCGCCGACGCCGGTCGAGCCCGTGCTGCCCGCCATGGCCGAGCCGTAGTTGGACGGGTCGCCTGTCAGGCCGTGGTGCTGGATGCGCAGGCTGTTCTGCACATGCTTCACGCCCGACACCTGTTCCACCAGGTCCTCGGCGCGCCGCTTGTCCTCGCGACGGGCCACCGTCCCGGTGAGGGTGACTTCGCCCTTGTCGACGGCCACCTCGATCTCGGAGGCGTCCAGCCAGTCGTCGTCCGACAGCCGGTCGTTGATGTCATCGCGGATGCGCTCGTCCGAGCGGACATAGTTCTTGGGGCCCCGGCCGCGATGCTCGCCCCGCCCGAACAGGCTGGGGCCGTTGTCGCCGTCGGCCACCCGTCGGACCTGGTCGTTGGGATCGCCGAACGCGCGGTCCTCGCCATAGCCGCGGCCATAGTCGCGACCATAGGCAGACGAGCCGTAGCCGCGCCGGCCCTCGCCTCGGCCGCCGTAGTCGAAGCGGCTCTCGTCGCCGTAGCTCCCGGACCGGCTCCCGCCGCCGTAGCCATAGCCGTAGCCGCGGCCGCCGCCGCCGAACACCTCGCCGCCGTACGAGCCGCCGGGTTCGATGTAGGAGGGCGGACCGAAGCTGCGGCCGCCGGGGCCGTAGCCGCCGCCCGGGCCAGGGCCGGCGCCGCCCCGCTGGAAGCTGCGCTGCTCGCGGCCGCCTCCTTCGTCATGACGGTCCCGGTGACGGTCCCGATGGTGGTCACGCTCGTCCCAGCCGCCTCGACGTTCGGCCTCGTAGCCCGGTCGGTCCCTGCGGCCGTACCTGTTCCATTCGCTCATGGCGCGCTCCTTGCCGTTGTTGGGGAAGGCTCCGGCGTAGCGAAGCCTGTGCACGCCGAACCCCGCGACCGCCCGGTTCGTTCCGCCTAGCGCGCCAGCCGCGCCGTCGGGGGCCCGCCGAGCCCCAGCGGATGTTCGAACTGTAGGGCCACGAACCTGGCCGTGGGCTGGCCATAGGCGCGGCCGATGGCGGCGAAGGTGCGCGCCATCACGTCCGGGCCCGGCAGGGCGACGACCCGGTCGAACCGGGACGGCAGGCTGCGGCTGCGGTGGACCATCAGGCCGCGGCGGGAGCGGGTCACCGGCGCACCGGTCGCCCAGGCGCTCGAGCGGAAAGTCCGCGACCAGCCGTCCAGCGCTGTCCCCAAGGCCAGCTCGTCGAAGCCGGGCTGCAGCGGGATCTCCACCGCCTCATGACCCCAGATCGCCATCCGGTTCGCCACCGTCACCGCCATGCGGGCCGGCGTCAGGCGGTAGTCCTCGCCGTTGTGCCGGGGGTCGGGCAGCGGCAACGACAGCCGCCGGGCCGTCGCCCGCATGGTCTCCTCGCCCGCCAGCCGCCGCAGCAGGTCCAGGGTGGCAGGCTCGCCGGCGCTGATGCCCGCGGTGGTGGTCACCGGCCCGTCCGTGACCCAGCGCACGTCGCGCCGCCAGGCCACCTTGGGGTGCTGGCGCGACATCCGCCCCTGGCTGAACCAGTGGACCGTGGCCTGGCGCCCGTCGAGCACGCCGGCCTTGGCCAGCACGCGGGCGCCGTTGCAGATCGACATGAGGTGGACACCGCGTTTCAGCTGCGCCCGCAGCCAGGCGGCGCGGACCGGGTCGTCCTCGTCCGCCATGGCCGGCACGATCACCACGTCGGGACGCTTGCTCTGCAGGTCGGCCAGCGTCGCCTGGGGCGAAAGCCAGGCGTGGCCCGGCGTCAGCCGCACCGGTTGCCGGGTCGGGGCGGCGACCTTCACCTCCACCGCCCCGCTCTCCGCGAGGATGGCGTAGGGCGCCAGGATGTCGGTGGCCACCGTTCCGTCCGGCTCGGCGAGGATCACGACCAGCGGTTTGGCCGCGGCGGGGCTCGCAAAGGCTGCGGCCAGGGCAAGGCCCAGGGTCAGGCCCAGGGTCAGGCCCAGGGTCAGGCCCAGGTTCAGGCCCAGGGTCAGGCCCAGGTTCAGGCCCGTCAGGATGCGGCGGATCAGGGTGGAGGTCGCACGCATGGACTGATGCTGCGCCCGCAGGCGCGTGGCTGAAATGACGGATTTCCCGCCCATCCTGCCATCGGCCGCTTGCACCCTCCGGGCCAGTACGTAGGGAGACGCCCCGAATATCGCCGTGTCCGGGCGGGGCGTATCCATTGGGGCGAAGGACGAGACAGCACTCCCAAGGAGCCGCACCGATGAACGCCCCCGCGAACCTGCGCCCCGGCCAGGCGCCCGCCGACGCCCTGGCGGGCGTCGACTTCGAGGTCCACCACGCCCCCAAGGGCCCCTCGGACCGCGTCGCCTACGGCTTCGTGAAGGCTCTGCGCTTCTTCGCCGACACCTTCTTCGCCAGGCGCTACGGCCACCGGGCGGTGGTGCTCGAGACCGTCGCCGCCGTGCCGGGCATGGTCGGCGCCACCCTCAACCACCTCAAGTGCCTGCGCCGCATGGAAGACGACCGCGGCTGGATCAAGACGCTGATGGACGAGGCCGAGAACGAGCGCATGCACCTCATGACCTTCATCGAGGTCTGCAAGCCCACCCTCTTCGAGCGCTTCATCGTCGTGGCCGTGCAGTGGGTCTTCTACCTGTTCTTCTTCGGCCTCTATCTCGTCAGCCCGAAGACCGCCCATCGCGTGGTCGGCTACTTCGAGGAGGAGGCGGTGATCAGCTACACCCACTACCTCGCCGAGATCGACGAGGGCCGCAGCGCGAACGTCCCGGCCCCGGCCATCGCCCTCGCCTACTGGAACCTGCCCGCCGACGCCCGCCTGCGCGACGTGGTCGAGGTGGTCCGCGCGGACGAGGCCCACCACCGGGACGTCAACCACGGCTTCGCGAACGAGCTGGCCGGCGGCCCCGAGGCCCGCCCCGTCCCGGCCGCCTGGCCGCACGAGGAACTGGTCCCGCAGTGGAAACAGGCCGCCTGATCGGCGCTTGACGCAGGGTCACGGGCTATCCGCGGTCGGGCCATGGGCGCTACAAGGCGTCCATGGCCCTTTCCGCCTTCACCAACACCTTCGCCGGCAATCCCCTGAACCGCGCCAGCGAGCGCCGGCCGGACGAGGCCTGGATCGCCTCGCAGCTCGCCTCGCCGGAGTCCCTGGCCGTGGCCCTGTGGAACGGCCGCCCCCTGGTGGAGCCGGCTGACCAGCCGAACGGCCTGCAGATCGCCTACCTGCCGTCCCGGCTGGCCAGCGAGCTCTCCGGCGGGCCCGAGCGGCTGCTGTTCCTCGGCCTTTGGAAGGAGACGGCGGTGTTCGCCGTGGACCTGGAGGGCCAGGCCGATCCCACCGACGGGCCCCTGCAGGGCCTGGGCGCCTTCCAGGACCTGCGCCAGATCGCCATGCGCCTGACGCCGGCCGAGGCGGCCATCTGCGCCACCGCCAAGTCGATGTTCGAATGGCGACGCCGCCATCGCCGCTGCGCCGTCTGCGGCGAGCCCACCGACGCCCGGGAAGCCGGCTGGAAGCGCCAGTGCCCCGCCTGCGAGGCCGAGCATTTCCCGCGCACCGACCCGGTCGTGATCATGCTGCCCTACCACGGCGACCGCTGCATGCTCGGCCGCCAGGAGGCCTGGCCGGCGGGCATGTTCTCGGCCCTTGCCGGCTTCCTCGAGCCGGGCGAGAGCATCGAGGAGGCCTGCGCCCGCGAGCTCGAAGAGGAAGCCGGCCTGCGCGCCCTGCGCGTCCGCTACCACTCGTCCCAGCCCTGGCCCTACCCGTCCTCGCTGATGATCGGCCTGATGGCCGAGGTGGAGGACGACGAAGGCTCCCCCGACCAGACCGAGCTTGCCGAGGTGCGCTGGTTCACCCGTGACGAGGCCCGCCAGGTGCTGGCCGGGACCCACGACAGCGTCACCGCCCCGCCGCCCCTGGCCATCGCCCACCAGCTGCTGAAGGCCTGGATCGAGGAGGGCTGACGCCCCTTCCGGACGCCGTCAGGCGCGGCTGCGGAACGGGTCGGCGGGATAGACGCCCAGGATCTCGAACCGCTCGGAGAAGAAGCCCAGCTCCTCGAAGGCCCGGGCCACGGCCAGGTCCTCGGGCCGCCCGTCCACCTCGGCGTAGAAGAAGGTCGCCGCGAACGAGCCGTTCTCCATGTAGCTCTCGAGCTTGGTCATGTTGACGCCGTTGGTGGCGAAGCCGCCCAGCGCCTTGTAGAGCGCCGCCGGCAGGTTCTTCACCCGGAAGATGAAGCTGGTGACGCAGGGCGCCGTGAACGGCGGCGGGGCCGGCTCCTTCTCGGCGGTCATCACCAGGAAGCGTGTGGTGTTGTTGTGCTCGTCCTCGAGGTCCCGGGCGAGGATCTCCAGGCCGTACAGCTCGGCGCACAGGGCCGGCGAGATCGCCGCCTTGGTGGGGTCGGGATTCTCGGCCAGCTCCTTGGCCGCCCCCGCCGTGTCCCCCGCCGCCTGGGTCTTCAGCTTCATCTTCCGCAGGGTCTTGCGGCACTGGCCCAGGGCGATCGGCATGGAGACCGCCGTGGTCACCTGGTCCAGGGTCACCCCCGGATTGACCATCAGCTGGAAGTGGATCGGCTTGAACCGCTCGCCGACGATCTTCAGCCCCGAGCGCGGCAGCAGGTGGTGCACGTCGGCCACCCGCCCGGCGATGGAGTTCTCCACCGGGATCATGCCCAGCTGGCAGTCGCCCGACTTCACCGCCTCGAAGGCGTCCTCGAAGCTGGGGTGCGGCACGGGCTCGTAATCGGGGAAGTAGGTGGCGCAGGCCTCGTGGCTGTTGGCCCCCAGCTCGCCCTGGAAGGCGATGCGTCCCTTGCTCATGCGGCTCCCCCGATGGTCTCAGCATAGTCCCGGGCCGCCTGCAGGTCGGCCGGTGTGTCGACCGATATCGGCGCGGCCTCGCCCAGGCTCGCCCAGATGTCGAGCCCCAGTTCCAGCGCCCGCAGCTGCTCCAGCTTCTCGCGCCGCTCCAGCGGCGAGGGCGGGGCGGCGTTGAACCGGGCCAGCGCCTCGCGCCGATAGCCGTAGATCCCCACGTGCCGCCAGATCGGTCCGTCGCCATAGAGGGTCGAGCGGGTGAAATAGAGCGCCCGGCCGCGCGCGGCGCCTTCCGGCAGGGCCAGCACCGCCTTCACCACGTCCGGGTTGGACCGGTCGGCCGGCGAGGCCTCGGGGGCCACCACCGTGGCGATGTCGCAGCCCGCCTCGGCCTCCAGCAGCCGGGCGCAGTCGGTCACCACCGACGGCGCCACGAACGGCATGTCGCCCTGCAGGTTGATGACCACGTCGTGGTCGCCGGCGGGGTCCAGCGCGGCCAAGGCCGCCAGGATCCGGTCGGACCCGGACGGCAGCTCGGGGTCGGTGAGCACCGCCCGGCCGCCGGCCGCCGTCACGGCCTCGGCGATCTCCGGATCGCCCGCCGCCACCGCCACCGGCCCCACGCCGGCGGCCTCGGCCCGGCGCAGGACTCGAACGATCATTGGTATGCCGCCGATGTCCGCCAGGGGCTTTCCCGGCAGGCGAGTGGCGGCCATCCGCGCCGGGATGAGGACGATGGGGTTCATGGCAGAGGTTTGGGCGTCCCGAGCGGTGTCTGGGCGGTTGCGCCAGCGCCGGTAGCGTGTAAGAGAGCCGCACGCAATAAGGGGCGGGATTCCCGCAGCATTCGCCGGCATGCCCGTCGGCCGAAGAGAGGCGTGATCTAGGGACTATGAGCGACCTGACGTTCAACAAAGTCGCCGGTGCGGTTCTGGCGACCGGTCTGGCCATCGTGGGCCTTCGCGAAGTCTCTAAGGGCGTCTTCACGCCCCATCCGCCCGAGAAGATGGGCTATCTGATCGAGGTGGCCGAGGAAACCGGCGCCGGCGGCGCGGCCGCCGACGCCCCGATCGACTGGGGCACCGTGCTGCCGGCCGCGGACATCGCCGCGGGCGAGGCCGCCTTCGCCAAGTGCCAGTCCTGCCACAACATCGCCCAAGGCGGCGCCAACGGCACCGGCCCGAACCTCTGGGGCGTCGTCGGCGCCAAGCCCGGCGTCCACGCCGGCTTCGCCTACTCCCCGGCCATGGTCCAGTACGGCGCCACGCACGGCTCGTGGGACTACGAGCGCCTGAACGAGTTCCTCAAGGCGCCGCAGAAGGACATCCCCGGCACCAAGATGACCTTCGTCGGCCTGAAGAAGCCGGAAGACCGCATCAACATGATCGCCTTCCTGCACTCCAAGGGCTCCAGCCTGCCGTTCCCGGCCCCGAACCCGGCCGCCGCCGCTGCGCCGGAAGCCACCGCGCCGGAAGGCGTCCCGGCCGAGGGCGCCGCCGCCGCCGGCG
>JAEYNH010000145.1 GCA_023412655.1 Pseudomonadota bacterium
CCGTTCCGGCGGCGGCGGAAACCGCTCCGGCGTCTGGTCGAACCGCTAAGGCGCCAGCCGCAGACCGACCGATGAGGGGTCGCGCCGGAGACGGTGCGGCCCCTTTTTCGTTTCAGGCCTCGTTTTCAGCCGCAGGGATCAGGAGCGGTAGTCGCCGTTGATCTCGACGTAGCGCTTGGTGAGATCGCAGGTCCAGACGGTGGAGCTGGCCCGACCGACGCCGACGTCCACCGCGACCTCGAGCTCCTGCTGCTTCATGTAGGCGCTCATCTTGGCCTCGTCGTAGGTGGGCGAGACGAGCCCGTCCTGGGCCGCCCAGTGAGGCCCGAACTTCACGCTGATGGAATCCCGGTCCACCGGCTCGTCGGCCTTGCCCACCGCCATGACGATGCGGCCCCAATTGGCGTCCTCCCCGGCGAAGGCGGTCTTCACCAGCGGGCTGTCGGCGATGGACTTGGCGATCTTCCGCGCCGAGGCGGCCGTCTCGGCGCCGGTGACGGTGATCTTGATGAACTTGGTGGCCCCCTCGCCGTCCCGGACCAGCTGGTGGGCGAGGTCCATCAGAACCCCTTCCAGCTTGTCGCGGAAGTCGGCCAGGCGCTTGTCGCCGGCGCGGCTGATCTTCGGCGCTCCGGACTGGCCGGTGGCGAACAGCAGCAGGGTGTCGTTGGTGGAGCGGTCGCCGTCCACCGTCACGGCGTTGAAGGTGTTGCGGGTGTAGAGGTTCACCAGGTTCTGCAGGGCCGACGGCGAGATGGCCGCGTCGGTGACCACGAAGGCCAGCATGGTGGCCATGTCGGGCGCGATCATGCCCGAGCCCTTGCAGATGCCGCCGATCCGCACCGTCACGCCGTCGATCCGGGCCTCGGCGTAGGCGCCTTTCGGGAAGGTGTCGGTGGTCATGATCGCCCGGGCGGCGGCGGCCCAGTTGTCAGCGTCCAGCTTCTGCTCCAGCTCGGGCAGCCGGTGGGTGATCTTGGCGTCGTCGAGCAGCACGCCGATGACCCCGGTGGAGGCCACCATCACATCCCGCTGGCGGCAGTCGAAGCGCTTGGCGACGCTGGCCGCCACGCGGCGCACCGCGTCGGCGCCAGGCTTGCCGGTGAAGGAATTCGCGCAGCCGGCGTTGACCACCAGGGCCCGGGCGCCCTCGCCCTTGGTGGCCTCCAGGTGGCGCTTGCACCAGTCGACCGGGGCCGAGCCGACACCGTGGCGGGTGAACACGCCGGCCGCGCTGGCGCCTTCCGGAAAGACCATGACCATCAGGTCGTCCCGCTCGTGCTTGTAGAAGCCGGCCCGGCCGACGGCGATCTGCACGCCGGGGATGGGCGGCATCTTCGGGAACGGGACCGCCAGGGGCGAGACCGGCATGGCGCTCTTGTCCACCTTGCCCGTGGGCGGCGCCGGGGCGGCCGGCGCGGGTTCGCGGTCAAAGGCGTGGGCCAGCTTGTCCGCCCGCTTGAGGGCGGCCCGCTTGAGGGCGCTGGCCAGGGGATCCAGGGCCCGCTCGATGGTCTGGCCCACCACTTCCACCGGCTTGGCGGCGGTCTTCGCGCCCTTCGACGGGGTCGGCTTGCGGCTCATGAGGGCGTTCCCTTGCTTGGGGCGGTCTTGGGGGCGTTTGGCGCGGCGTTCCGGGGAGCATCGGCCGGCGGGATCGGCGGGGGCGCATCGTCCGGCGGCTTGACCAGGTTCTCGATCTTGGCCTTGCCGCGCAGCTTTTCCAGCAGGTCGCGGATGCGGTCGTAGGTCAGGAAGCGGACGATCTGCGGCCGGGCGGCCTCAAGGCTGATCGGCTGTTCCAGGCGGCGGTCCTCGACCTTGACCAGGGCGACGCCGTTCTCCACCGGGAACGGCCCCACCACCTGGCCGGGCTTGGCGTCCTTGAGCGCGGCCTCATAGACCTCGGGCATGACGTCGGTGGTGAAATAGCCCAGGTCGCCGCCGTTGAAGCGGGTGGAGGCGTCGCGGGACCGCTCCATGGCCAGGGCCTCGAACGAGGCGCCCGCCGCCAGCAGCTTCTTCACGGCCTCGGCGTCGGCCTCGGTGGCCAGAACGATCTGCCGGGCGCGGTACTCCTCGGAGCGCTTGGCCAGCTTCTGCTGTTCCTCGTAGAGGCCGCGGATGTTGCTTTCGGTGACCGCGCCCGAGACGACGTTCTCCACCAGCATGTCGCCCAGGATCCGGTCGCGGGCGGCGTCCAGCCGGCGCTGGGCCACCGGGTTCTCGTCCAGCTTCCGCTTGAGCGCCTCAGCGGCCAAAAGTCGCTGGTCCACCACCTCGTCCAGCACCCGGCGGAACAGCTCGGAGGACGGATCCAGCGGCTCGCCCTCGCCGATCAGGCCCTGGGCCACCGCCTCGCGCTTCACGTCCGAGGTCCAGACCGTGCGACCGTCCACCCGCGCCACGGCCACGTCGCCCCGCTCCGGGGGCTGATCACCATCGCCGCCCCGGCCGCAGGCCGCCATGGCGAGACACAGCGCCATGACCAGGCCGGCAGTGCGAAGGGTCTTTGCCGCCATGCGAGTGCACCCACGGTTTTCGGAGCGGCGCCCGCCGTCTGGGGCGCGGGCCGTCCCTAGCCATTTCCATTGCGGGATGCAAAGGTTGCCCCCGGGTTAGAACGCTCGTTTAAAAGCGCTCATCATTGTCGCGAAGGATCATTTAAAATGCGCGAAGCCGTGATCGTCTCCTATGCCCGCACGGGGCTGGCCAAGTCCGCCCGGGGCGGCTTCAACATGACGCCGACGGTCTCGATGGCCGCCCATGCCGTGAAGCACGCGGTGGAACGCTCGGGCGTTGCGCCGATCGAGATCGAGGACGTGTTCCTTGGCAACGTGGCGCACGGCGGCGGCAACCTCGGCCGTCAGGCGGGCCTGCTGGGCGGCCTGCCGATCACCACCTCGGGCGTGACGGTGAACCGCTTCTGCTCGTCGGGCCTGCAGACCATCGCCATGGGCGCGGACTACATCCGCAGCGGCGGCGCCGACGCCGTGGTGGCCGGCGGGGTGGAGTCGATCTCCATGCCGAACCCGGGCCCCGGCAGCGTCGAGAACTTCGACCCTGAGCTGACCCGCATGTACCCGGCGATCTTCATGCCGATGATCGACACCGCGGACATCGTGGCCGAGCGCTACAAGGTCAGCCGCGAGGCGCAGGACGAGTACTCGCTGGAAAGCCAGCGCCGCATGGCCGCCGCCCAGCAGGCCAACAAGTTCGCGGACGAGATCGTCCCGATGAAGACCAAGATGAAGGTGGTCAACAAGGAGACGAAGGAAGAGTCCATCGTCGACTACGTGGTGGACCGCGACGAGTGCAACCGCCCCGACACCACCCTGGAAGGCCTGGCCAAGCTCCAGCCCGTCCGCGGCGAAGGCAAGTTCATCACTGCCGGCAACGCCTCGCAGCTGTCGGATGGCGCCGCCGCCGTGGTGCTGATGGAAGCCAAGGAAGCCGAGCGCCGGGGCCTCAACCCGCTGGGCGTGTTCAAGGGCTGGGCCGTGGCCGGCTGCGAGCCCGATGAAATGGGCATCGGCCCGGTGTTCGCCATCCCGCGCCTGCTCGAGCGGCACGGCCTGAAGGTCGACGACATCGACCTGTGGGAGCTGAACGAGGCGTTCGCCTCGCAGTGCCTCTACTGCCGCGACAAGCTCGGCATCGATCCCGAGAAGTACAACGTCAACGGCGGCTCGATCGCCATCGGCCACCCGTTCGGCATGACCGGCGCGCGCCTGGCCGGCCACATCCTCCAGGAAGGCAAGCGCCGCGGCGCGAAGAACGTGGTCGTCTCCATGTGCATCGGCGGCGGCATGGGCGGCGCGGGCCTGTTCGAGGTCTTCTAAGGCCCAGGCCAGTCTGAGACGGATCGGCCCTCCCCCGCGGGAGGGCCTTTTCGTTTCAGGACCCCTCGATCAGGGGCCATCCCTGAGTTCGCCGGTGGCGTCGAACCGCGGCGCCCAGAGCTGGAGCTCGGCCGCGAAGACGCCCTCGATGACCGCGGGGTTCCCGGCCGCGACGTCGGCTCCTGCTTGCTCGGGACCCAAGCTCAGCCTTCGCGCAGCGAGTAGCGAACACGGTTGGATGACGGCCAAGCCGCCCACTCGCGTTGACTTAGAGGTGGCCAGTCCTTAAGTGACCAACGCCCCAAAAGAGCGATTTTCCGGGCTGGCGAAGGGCCTTATCGCCGCCTCACGGACGTATCCCCTTGAGCATATTCCAACGCTTCTTCGGCTCCTCCAACGACCGCAAGGTCAAGGCGATGCAGGCGCGCGTCCTGAAGATCAACGCCCTGGAGCCCAAGATACAGGCGCTCTCCGACAGCGAGCTGCGCGGCAAGACCGAGGAATTCAAGGCGCGGCTGGCGAAGGGCGAGACCCTCGACCAGATCATGGACGAAGCCTTCGCCGTGGTGCGCGAGGCGGCCCGCCGGGTGCTTGGCCAGCGCCACTACGACGTGCAGCTGGTGGGCGGGATGATCCTGCACCAGGGCGGCATCGCCGAGATGCGGACCGGCGAAGGCAAGACGCTGGTGGCCACGGCGCCGACCTACCTGAACGCCCTGACCGGCAAGGGCGTCCACGTCATCACCGTCAACGACTACCTCGCCCAGCGCGACAGCGAGTGGATGGGCCAGGTCTATCGCTTCCTCGGCCTGAGCACCGGGGTGATCGTCCACGGCCTGAGCCAGGGCCAGCGGCAGGACGCCTACAACAGCGACATCACCTACGGCACGAACAACGAGTTCGGCTTCGACTACCTTCGGGACAACCTGGTCTACGACAAGCGCGAGATGGTCCAGCGCGGCCACAACTTCGCGATCGTCGACGAGGTGGACTCGATCCTGATCGACGAGGCGCGCACGCCGCTGATCATCTCGGGCCCCACCGAGGACCGGTCCGAGTTCTACAAGACCATCGACCTGCTGATCAAAGAGCTGATCCAGGACCCGGCCACCTTCGACCATGACGAGAAGCAGCGGCAGGTGATCCTGACCGAGGAGGGCTCGGAGAAGATCGAGCAGATCCTCGAGGAGGCGGGCCACCTGGCCGAGGACAGCGCCGGCCTCTACGACCCCGCCAACGTCTCGGTGGTCCACCACGTGAACCAGGCGCTCCGCGCCAACGTCCTCTACACCCGCGACAAGGACTACATCGTCCGCGCCGGCGAGGTGGTGCTGATCGACGAATTCACCGGCCGCATGATGCACGGCCGCCGGCTGTCCGAGGGCCTGCACCAGGCCATCGAGGCCAAGGAAGGCGCGGTCATCCAGCCCGAGAACCAGACCCTGGCCTCGGTCACGATCCAGAACTACTTCCGGCTCTATTCCAAGCTGTCCGGCATGACCGGCACGGCGGCCACCGAGGCCCAGGAATTCCTCGACATCTACAAGATGGACGTGGCCGAGATCCCGACCAACCGCCCGATCCAGCGCATCGACGACGACGACGAGGTCTATCGGACCGCGGCGGAGAAGAACGCGGCCATCATCAAGCAGATCGAGGATTGCTACCTGCGCGGCCAGCCGATCCTGGTGGGCACGGTGTCCATCGAGAAGTCGGAGCTGTTGTCCGAACTGCTGAAGGCCCACCGGTTCGAGAAGGACGGCAAGGCCCAGGTCGGCATCCCGCACAGCGTGCTGAACGCCCGCTACCACGAGCAGGAAGCCCTGATCGTCGCCGACGCCGGCCGTCCGGGCGCGGTGACCATCGCCACCAACATGGCCGGCCGCGGCACCGACATCCAGCTGGGCGGCAACGTCGACATGCGCCTGGCCAAGTGGCGCGACGAGCAGCGGGCCCTCGGCGTCGAGCCCACGCCCGAGCAGGCGTTCGCCCAGCGCGAGCTGATCGAAGCCGACATCAAGGACCTGAAGGAACAGGCCCTGGCCGCCGGCGGCCTCTATGTGCTGGGCACCGAGCGCCACGAAAGCCGGCGGATCGACAACCAGCTGCGCGGCCGGACCGGCCGTCAGGGCGACCCCGGCCACTCCAAGTTCTTCCTGTCCTGCGAGGACGACCTGCTGCGTATCTTCGCCGGCGACCGGCTGGATGCGATCATGCGCACCTTCGGCGTCCAGGAAGGCGAGGCCATCACCCACAAGTGGCTGAACAGCGCCATCGCCACGGCCCAGAAGCGCGTCGAGCAGCGGAACTACGAGATCCGCAAGAACCTGCTGAAGTACGACGACGTCACCAACGACCAGCGCAAGGCCGTCTTCGAGCAGCGCCAGGAGTTCCTGGAATCCTCCGACCTGTCGGAGGCCATCGTCGAGTTCCGCCGCGACACCATCGCCGACCTCGTCCAGCGCCACCTGCCGCCCAAGGCCTATGCCGAGCAGTGGGACGTGGCGGGCCTGACCGAGCACGTGCGCGAGTTCCTGGGCCTGGACCTGCCGATCGCCGAGTGGGCCGCCGAGGAAGGCATCGCCAACGAGGAGATCGAGGAGCGCATCCTGCAGGCGGCCGACGCCCGCGCCGCCGAGCGCGAGCAGCTGCTGAGCCCCGAGCGGATGCGGCAGGTCGAGAAGAGCTTCCTGCTCAATGTGATCGACATGCAGTGGCGGGAGCACCTGATGCACCTCGACCACCTGCGCAACGTCATCGGCCTGCGCGGCTACGGCCAGCGCGACCCGCTGAACGAGTTCAAGACCGAGGCCTTCTCGCTGTTCGAGAAGCTGCTGGTCGACCTGCGCCAGAACGTCACCCGCTGGATCATGAACGTGGAGATCCAGTTCGAGGAGCCGCCGGCTCCCGAGGCCGGGCCGATGTTCGAGGTCCATCTGGACCCGCTCACCGGCGAGAACGAGGTCGAGCGCGGCTTCGTGCCCGACAACATCTCTCCCGAGCAACGCCAGGCGCTTCCGGTGACCTCGCTGCCGGAAGGCTGGGAAGACACCGGCCGCAACCAGCCCTGCCCCTGCGGCTCGGGCAAGAAGTTCAAGCACTGCCACGGGGCGCTGGTCTAAGGGGCTCCGGCCTAGAACCGCGCAGGGCGGGCCTCAGGCCCGCCCGTCTTCCAGCACGAACCGGGCGCCCCGCTCGCCGATCATGACGGTCGGCGTGTTGGTGTTGCCCGAGGTGATGGTCGGCATCACCGAGGCGTCGATCACCCGCAGGCCGTCCACGCCGATCACCCGCAGCCGGGCGTCGACCACCGCCTGGGGATCAGATGTCGGGCCCATCTTCGCCGTGCCCACGGGATGGAAGATGGTGGTGCCGATCTCGCCCGCGGCCCGGGCGAGGGACGCCTCGTCGTCGCCCACCGACGGTCCCGGCAGATACTCCTCCGGCCTGTAGGGCCTCAGCGCCGGCTGGCCCATCAACCGGCGCGTCACGCGAATGGCGTCGGCGGCCACCCGCCGGTCCTCGGGCGTGGCCAGATAGTTCGGGGCGATGCGCGGTGGGTCGGACGGCGCGGGCGAGCGCAGGCGCACCGTGCCGCGTGAGGTGGGCCGAAGATTGCAGGCCGCCACGGTCACCGCCGGAAACCGGTGCAGCGGCTCTCCGAACCGGTCCAGGGACAGCGGCTGGACGTGGAACTGGATGTTCGGCCGCTCGTGCTCGGGCGAGGAGACGGTGAACAGGCCAAGCTGCGACGGCGCCATGGTGAGCGGCCCGGTCCGCAGCAGGGCGTACTCCAGTCCCATCAGGCCCCTGCCGACCAGCGAGTGGTACGCGGCGTTGAGGGTAGGCACGCCGGCGACCCTGTAGATCGCCCTCTGCTGCAGGTGGTCCTGCAGGTTGCGGCCGACGCCCGGCCGGTCGGCGACCACCGGCAGGTCCAGCTCCCGGAGCCATTCGCCGGGCCCGACGCCCGAAAGCTGGAGCAGTTGGGCCGAACCGATGGAGCCGGCGGACAGGATCACCTCGCCCTTCGCCCGCGCGGCGATGGCCTGGCCGCCCCGGCGGAAGGCGACGCCCACGGCGCGGCCATCCTCGATCAGCACCCGCTCCACCGTCACGCCGGTCTCCAGGCGCAGGTTCGGCCGCCTGAGCGCCGGCTTGAGGAAGCCCCGGGCCGCGGACCAGCGCAGGCCGCGCCGCTGATTGACGTGGAAGAGCCCGACCCCAGTGTTGTCGCCGGTGTTGAAGTCCTCGGTGGCCGGCACGCCCATCTCCACCGCGGCCCGGGCGATGGCGTCCAGCACCGCCCAGCGGACCCGCGGCCGCTCCACGCGCCATTCCCCGCCCACGCCGTGGTGCTCGCTCTCCCCCAGGAAGTGGTCGTCCAGCCGGCGGAAGACCGGCAGCACGTCCTCCCAGCCCCAGCCCGTCAGGCCCAGCTGACGCCAGTGATCGTAGTCGGCGGCCTGGCCCCGCATGGAGATCATCGCGTTGATGGCCGACGAGCCGCCGATCACCTTGCCCCGCGGGTACTTCAACGCGCGCCCGTTCAGTCCCGGCTCGGGCTCCGTCTCGAACAGCCAGTCCGATCGGGGATTGCCGATGGCGAAGAGATAGCCCACCGGAACGTGGAACCAGACCCAGTCGTCCTTGCCGCCGGCCTCCAGCACCAGGACGCGGTTGCGCGGATCAGCCGAGAGGCGGTTGGCCAGCACGCAGCCGGCCGACCCCGCCCCCACCACGATGTAGTCGTACTCGCCGTCGAGAAGCCTGGCCGTCATGGCCACTCTCTTGCGCGAAATCACGTTCGGCTGCCAGCGCTCCGCCGCCGCTTGCCGGCCGTGGCGTAAGCGCGTCAGACTTCCGGCAAAACGACGGGAGGTCACCATGGCCGCGTCCCTGCCCAAGGCCTGCATCATCGGCGCGGGCTGCTCCGGCTTCACCACCGCCAAGCGGCTGAAGGACCTTGGCGTCCCGTTCGACTGCTTCGAGATGTCGGACGACATCGGCGGCAACTGGTACTTCAAGAATCCCAACGGCCTGTCCGCCTGCTACGAGAGCCTGCACATCGACACCTCGAAATGGCGGCTGGCGTTCGAGGACTATCCGGTCCCGGCGGACTGGCCCGACTTCCCGCACCACGCCCAGCTGCTGGCCTACTTCCACGGCTATGTGGACCACTTCGGCCTGCGGCCGCTGATCACCTTCAACACCGCCGTGACCCGGGCCGAGCGCACCGCCGAGGGCCTGTGGTCGGTCACCCTCTCCAGCGGCGAGACCCGGCTGTACGACGTCCTGTTCGTCTGCAACGGCCACCACTGGGACGCCCGCATTCCCGACTATCCCGGCCACTTCGATGGCCCGCACTTCCACGCCCACGAATACCGCGACCCGTTCGATCCCGTGGACATGCGCGGCAAGAACATCGTGGTGGTCGGCATGGGCAATTCGGCGATGGACATCGCTTCCGAGCTCGCCCAGCGGCCCATCGCCAAGACCCTATGGGTGGCCGCCCGCCGGGGCGTCTGGGTGCTGCCCAAGTACATGGACGGCCGGCCGGCGGACAAGGCGGCCCTGCCCCCGTGGTTCCCGCGCAAGCTGGGCCTCGCCCTCGCCCGCAGGAAGATCAAGCGCGCCCTCGGGCGGATGGAGGACTATGGCCTGCCCAAGCCCGACCATGAGCCGCTGGAGGGCCATCCGTCGGTCTCGGGCGAGTTCCTGACCCGGGCCGGCTGCGGCGACGTGAAGTTCAAGCCGAACATCGCCGAGCTGATGGGCCGGCAGGTGCGCTTCGAGGACGGCAGCGTCGAGGACGTGGATGCGATCATCTACGCCACCGGCTACCGGATCAGCTTCCCGTTCTTCTCCGACCCCGACCTGCTGCCCGACGCCGAGCACCGCTTCCCGCTGTTCAAGCGGATGATGAAGCCCGAGATCCCCAACCTGTTCTTCATGGGCCTGGCCCAGCCGCTGCCGACCCTGGTGAACTTCGCCGAACAGCAGGCCAAGCTGGCCGCGGCCTACCTCACCGGACGCTACCGGCCGCCGCCGCCGGACCAGATGCGGGCGATCACCGCCAGCGACGAGGCCCTGCACCTGGGGCATTTCTACAAGTCGGCCCGGCACACCATCCAGGTGGACTTCGGCCTCTATGTCCACGACCTGATGAAGGAGATCGCCCGGGGCGAGCGCCGGGCGCAGGCGGCGGGCAGGGCCCTCCCGGTCCCGCCCCGGGCCGAGCGCGCGGCGACAGCGGACGGCCAGTCGGCGGCCGCCGCCTGATCCTGTGGCAACGCTTCGGCGTCCTGGCCGTTGTGTTCAGCCGAAGGAGGGGCCGATCATGACCACCTATCGGGCGTTCCGCCTGGACAAGCATCGCGAGATCCGCAGCGGCGTGTGGGTGCACGCGCCGAACGACGCCGCCGCCAAGGCGCAGGCCGAGGACCTGTGCGAGGACGGGGCGCCGATCGTCGAGATCTGGCGCGGAGCGCGCCTGGTCGACGAGGTGGAGTGCGATCCCGAGGGCTAGGCCCGCCAGGATGCGCCCCGCCTAGAGGCCCGCCCAGTTGCCGTGGAAGCCGAAGGGCACCCGGCGGGGCATCTCGGCTATGCCGATCGGCCCCTTGGCCAGGTCCTGGGCTTCGAAGATCAGCAGGTCCGAGCGGTTCTCCGCCGCCCGCCAGACCACCGCGGTGAGCCAGCCATCGCCTTCGGGCGCAGCATCCGAGCGGGGCACGAACACCGGCTCGGAGGTCATGTCCCCGCCGTCCAGCTCATAGACCTGCCGCCGGCCGGTCTGCAGGTCGAGATGGGCGATGGCAGTCTGTTTGATGGTCTGCAGGCCCGCGGGGTCGCAGGCGTACCAGCCGTGGCGGTGGCGGCGGGTCTCCACCCGGGGATCGACCCGCGGGAACTCGCCGTCGAGGTCGTCCAGCGGCGCCTCATGGATGGCGTCGCTGTCGCCCGCCAGGTCGAAGGTCCAGCGGACCAGCCGGGCCGCGGCCTTGGCGCCAGGCGAACCGTCGGCGTTGGGGAACAGGGGCGCATTGTCGTAGCGCATGACGTCGGCGAACAGCCGGCCGTCCTCCTCCCAGGCGTTGAGCGGGTGGAAGACGTAGCAGGCCTCGGTGTTGAACCAGCGGATGCTGTCCACCGAGCCGTCCCGGCGCATGACGCCCACGTGGCTGCCCTTGTCCGGCTCCCACGCGAAGGGCGGGCGCCCACCCATGGCCCGCTCCAGGCTGCCGGTGAGCGGCAGGATCGGGAACAGCACGTGGTTCTCGGTGACCATGAAGTCGTGAACCATGGAGGCGAAGGGCGCCTCGAAGTCGTCGCGGCGCACCACCCGGCCCTGCGGGTCGGTGACGCCATAGCTCATGCCGGCCGAGAACGGCATGGGTCCGACGCCGTAGCCGAACCAGACCATCTCGCCCGTCGCCGGGTCGAGCTTGGGGTGGGCCGTGGTGCGGCCGAGGTAGGCCTCGTCGTAGCCGATGGTCTCCAGCGTCCGCGGATCCATGCGGGTGGGCATGTGGCCTTCCTCGAGCGCCATCAGCTTGCCCGCGTGCCAGACGATGTTGGTGTTGGCGACGCCGGAGTCCTGGCCGATGCGGTCGGGCTCGGTGGTCATGGGATTGCCGAAGGTGCCGAACAGCGAGCGGCCCGCCTCGTTCTCGGCGCGCCACTTGGGCGTGCGCACATAGCGGTTGCGGTACGAGACCTTGCCGTCCTCGACGTAGAAGCCGTGGACCATCCCGTCGCCTGCGAACCAGTGGTGGTTCGGGTCGCGCGGCTCGAACTGAGGGTTGGGACCGATGCGGAACAGGGCGCCACGCATCTCGCGGGGGATCTCGCCCTTCACCGTGAGGTCGTAGTCGTCCTCCGAGCGGATGGGCGCGAAGTTGCCCACCAGATAGGGGTTCGCACGCATATCGCCGTCCATGGCCGTTCCTCCCGAGCCGAGACAACTTACGTTGTAAATCTATTGGGTAAGGGCTACGCGTTGGCAAGCGCTTTCGTCAGCAATGAGTCCCGATGCCCCGCGTCCTCACCGAGTCCGACGTCGCAGACTTCCGTGAACGGCTGTGCGCGGCGGCCGAGCGGCTGTTCGCCGAGCGCGGCCCGGATGCGGTGACCATGCGCCAGCTGGCGGCCGAACTGGGGGTCTCCCCCATGACCCCCTATCGCTACTTCCAGGACAAGGAGGACATCCTTGCCGCGGTCCGGGCCAACGGCTTCAACCGCTTCGCCGAGGCCCTGGAGAAGGCCCGGAACACCACCGACGGCGACGCCCGGCGCAAGGGCGCCGCGGTAGGCGAGGCCTATGTGGCCTTCGCCCTGGAGCACCCGCACACCTACAAGCTGATGTTCGACCTGAACCAGCCGGAAGAGGAACGCTATCCCGACCTCGTCGAGGCTGGCCGCCGTGCCAGGGCGACGCTCAGGGACTATGTGAAGGAGCTGATCGCCGCGGGCGTGCTGGCGGGCGATCCCGAGCAGCTCGGCGCCATGTTCTGGGCCGCGTCCCACGGCTGCGTGGTGCTGGAACTGGCCGGCAAGCTGCCGCCGGGGAGCGCCAAGGCGCTGCATTCCGCCATGGGACAGGCGATGACCCGGGGCCTGCGCCCCGAGGGTTAGACTCGCACCACCCGGGCGCCGGTCCAGCGGTCATAGACAGGATCCGGCCGGCCGATCAGCAGCAGGACCAGCGACGCCAGGGCGAGGACGCCCACCACCGCCAGCTCGCCGATCCAGACCGTCCGAGCGTGGGCCAGAAGGCTGGGCGCGAGGCGGCCCAGCTGCGGCAGCACCGCCATCAGCAGCGCGGCCGCCACAAGCCAGGCGTAGATGATCAGGTTGCGCGACAGGGCCCTTGGGAGCCCCAGGCGCCCGCCCGAAGCCCCCACGATGCGCAGCCCCAGCGCGGCCTTGCCCGGCGTGCCGCGCAGCCGGCCCTCGCACAGGGCCATCCAGGCGATGAAGGCCAGGGGATAGGCGAAGCCCAGGGATATGGGCCGCACCGGCTCGCCCTCGCGGTCCACCGGCTGCAGCACCGCCGCCCGCATCAGGGTCTCGCCCTGCTGGGCCTCGACGGCCACCGAGATGAAGCGTCCGCTCTCCAGACCCAGGAACAGGCGCCGGCAGGCGGTGGCCGAGACCACCCGCGCCGAGTCCGCCGGAATGGCCGAAAGCGCCGCCGCAACCACCATGGGCGGGATCCGGTCCGCCGGCCCGCAGCGGTCGATGGGCTGGAAGACGTAGGCCCGCAGACGGCCGTCGGTGGCCGCATAGAGCGCCACCGAGATCAGGCTGGCCGCCAGCAGGAAGAACACTCCGTCCACCGCCGCCGCCGCCAGGCGTCGCCAGGCCGGCGCCGCGTCCCTGTCACTCATGGCTCGTCCCCCTCCGGCGGCAACTTGACCGCCGTCGCGTCATCCGTCGAGGCTCGAGGTCATCCAGGGAGGTCCGCCATGCCACAATCGCAGCCCTTCGAGGTCGCGTGGAGCGCCGAGGAGGTGGAGGCCGTGCTGTCGCAGGTGCGCGCCTATCCCTGGCCGCCGGCGCCGGCGGTGGCCGACGGCTGGGCCTATGGCTGCGACGACGGCTACCTGCGGGAGCTCTGCCGGCACTGGACGGAGGCCTATGACTGGCGCGCGGCCGTGGCCGACCTCAACCGCTTCCCGCAGTTCACGGCCAGGATCGAGGACTTCGACCTCCACTTCGTGCATCTGGTGGGCGAGGCGGGCGGCCGGCGGCCGCTGATCCTCACCCACGGCTGGCCCGGCTCGCACTACGAGTTCTGGCAGGCGGCGGAGAAGCTGGCCTTCCCGAGCCGGCACGGGGGCGAGACCGCCGACGCCTTCGACCTGGTCATCCCGTCCCTGCCCGGCTTCGGCTTCTCGTCCAAGCCGGCGCGCCCCATCGGCCAGCGCGCCACCGCCCGCCTGTTCAACACCCTGATGACGAAGGTGCTGGGCTACGACAGCTACCTGGCCCAGGGCGGCGACTGGGGCGGCCTGGTGACCTCGTGGCTCGGCCACGACCATGGCGTCCAGGCCAGGGGGCCGGTGCGGGCCATCCACCTGAACATGATCGGCTTCCGCCCGGCGGACGGCCCGCAGTCCGAGGCGGAAGCGGACTGGATGGAACGGCAGCGGGCGATGCTGGATGTCATGGGCGCCTACCTGCGCCTGCAGGTCTCGCGGCCGCAGTCGATCGCCTGGATGGCGGCGGGCAATCCCGTGGGCCAGGCCGCCTGGATCGCCGAGCGGTTCCACGACTGGACGGACCTGTCGGCCCGGTCCCTGGACGAGGCCTTCCCCAAGGACCGACTGCTCACCAACATCATGCTCTATGTGATGACCGGCAGCTTCACGACCGGCGCCTGGTATTACCGCGGGCTGATGGAGGAAGGCGGCGTGGCGCTTCCGCCGGGCGAGCGCTGCGCCACGCCGACGGCCTTCGCCAACTTCCCGGGCGAGCCGCTCTATACCGCACCGCCCCGCAGCTGGGCCGAACGCGCCTATGAGGTCGTACGCTGGAGCGAGATGCCCAGGGGCGGCCACTTCGCGGCCATGGAGGAGCCGGATCTGTTCGTCGACGAGGTCCGGGCTTGGGGCCGGTCGGTCTGAGGGCTAAAGGGCGAGGATGACCCACGCCCGCTACGACTTCGCGTCGGACAACACGGCGCCCGCCGCGCCCGAGGCGCTGGAGGCGCTGGTCGCCGCCAACACCGGCTTCACCTCGGGCTACGGGACCGATCCCGTCACCGCCCGGGCCGCCGACCTGGTGCGCGAGCTGCTGGACGCCGACGCCGAGGTGCGGTTCGTGGCCTCGGGCACCGCCGCCAACGCCGTGTCCCTGGCGGGCCTGGCCAGGCCCTTCGAGGCGGTGCTGGCCCATGAACACGCCCACGTCTGCACCGACGAGACGGGCGCGCCGGGCTTCTTCGGCCAGGGCGTGGGACTGGTGCGGCTGCCGGGCGTGTCGGGCAAGATCGACCCCATCGCGCTCAAGGCCCCGCTCAACGCGCCCGACGTCTCCTACCGCCAGCCGCCCGCCGCGCTGTCGCTCACCAACGCCACCGAATATGGGACGGTCTATTCGGCCGACGAGCTCAAGGCGCTGATCGCGCCGGTCAAGGCCAAGGGCTATGGCGTGCATCTCGACGGGGCGCGCCTGGCCAACGCCGCCGCCGCCGGTTTCGACCTGAAGGCCATCAGAAGCCTGGGCGTCGACGTCCTGGTGCTCGGCGGCACCAAGGCCGGGATGCCGCCCACCGAGGCCATGGTGATCTTCGACCGGGCGCTGGCCCGCCGCTTCGACGCCCGGCTGAAACAGGCCGGCCAGCTGCCGTCCAAGGGCCGCTTCTATGCCGCCCCGTTCATCGGGATGCTGGGGTCGGGCGCCTTCCTGCGCCACGCGGCCCACGCCAACGCCATGGCGCGGAAGCTCGCGCGCCTTTCTCCATTCCCGGTTGTGCACCCCGTGGAAGCGAATGCGGTGTTCGTGCAGATGGACGACGCGGCGCTCGCCCGCCTGCACGCTTCCGGCTGGTTCGCATACCGCTTCCTCGACGGCTCGGTGCGACTCATGTGCTCGTGGGCGACGACCGAAGAGGCGGTGGAACAGCTGGCGGTTACCCTCCGCAGCTTGGCCTGAATGTCCTTGAAAAGGGCGAAGTTTGCCCCGAGTTACGCCCAACTGTGACAACTTTGGCGCACCCGGCCGCCAAACACCATTATCGATGCCTCATTCGGCCCGCTTTGTGGCGCGTTCCGGTTGCCGGTATGACGTCACCATGACAGGTTCCGCCGCATCCCGCGGGGGGCCTATCCGCTAGCATCTACACGCAACGCGCGAACCGTCCCTGGCGGCTGGGACTCTTCCAAAGGAAGACAGTCCTGCCTTCAACCACCTTCCGGGGCGTTAGAATGAATTTCCAACGTAGTACCATGCTTCGAACGGCGCTGTTGACGTCGGCCGCCGCCGCGGCCGCGCTGACCGTGCCGACCTTCGCCGCTGCGCAGACCAGCGACGTGGCCGTCGACGAAATCGTCGTCACCGGCTCGCGCATCCGCCGCGACACCTTCTCCACCCCGCAGCCCCTCTCGGTGGTGAGCGCCGAGGCGATCCGCCAATCCGGCAACGTGTCGGTGGCAGACCTCCTGCTCGAGCAGCCGAACATCAACCCGGCGACCAACCAGCAGAACTCGTCCGGCACGCTGTTCCTGGCCGGTCAGACCCGCGCCGACATCCGCGGGATCGGCCCGACGCGCACGCTCGTCCTGATGGACGGCCGCCGCCTGCCGTTCTCGGACGCCTCGTCCCCGGGCGTGGACCTGAACACCATCCCCTCGCTCATGGTCGAGCGGATCGAAACCATCGCCGGCGGCGCCTCGGCCGTGTACGGCTCGGAAGCGATCTCGGGCGTCGTCAACTTCATCATGAAGAAGGAGCACGAAGGCCTCGAAATCGACATCCAGGGCGGCATCAGCCAGGAAGGCGACGGCGAGGAATCGCGCCTCGGCTTCAACTGGGGCGGCAAGTTCCTGGACGACCGCCTGAACGTCCTCATCGGCGGTGAATACGCCAGCCAGGACGTGATCATGCAGAAGGACCGGGACGAACTGTACCCGGGCATCCGTCGCGACACGCGCCAAAACCCGCAGACCATCATCGGCGCCTCGCGGTCGAACACCTCGCCGTACGCGACCTTCCAGCTGCTCGGCGGCGGCGTCGGCGCGGCCCGTTCGGTCACCCTCGACGTCCGTGACCCGACCCGCGTGGTCCGTCTGTCGGGCGCCTGCTCGACCCCGACGGTCCAGCCGGACTGCCAGGACGACGCCCTGTTCTACTCGGGCGTCTACAACACCCTGCAGGCGAAATCGAACCGCAGCATCCTGCGCACCTATGTCGACTACGCCCTGACCGACAACATCAAGGCCTTCGGCGACATCAGCTACGTGAAGGGCTCGGGCTACGGCATCTTCCAGCCGGCGTTCTCGAGCGCTGCGGGCGGCGGCACCATGCCGGTGGTCCTGCGCGGCGACAACGCGTTCCTGGCGGCCGACAACCCGACCGCCGCGGCGCTGCGCGCCGAGTGGACGGACGCGGGCAAGACCTTCACCCAGGGCTCGACCGCTCAGGTCGCCAAGTTCTGGCAGGAGTTCGGCGGCCGCGACGTCAAGACCGAGCGCGAGCAGATCAAGGTCCTGGGCGGCTTCGAAGGCGAATTCGAAACCTTCGGTCGTCAGTTCAACTGGGACGTCTATGGCCAGTACTCGGAACTGACCGGCCGCACGATCTCCTACGGCGTGCCGAACGTCGCCCGCGTCCAGCAGGCGACCGACGCGGTGCTCGTCAACGGCCAGATCGTCTGCCGTGACGTGGCCGCCCGCGCCGCCGGCTGCGTGCCGTGGAACCTGATCAACGGCGCGTCGCGCGAAGCGGTCCTCTGGGCCAACGGCGTGGCGACCACCGACCAGAAGATCGAGCAGTCGATCGCCGGCGCCAACATCGGCTTCAACCTGTTCGACCTGCCCGCCGGTCCGATCGGCGTCGCCGCCGGTCTGGAAGCCCGCGAAGAGAAGAGCTCGTTCGTCCAGGATCCGCTCAGCGCCAGCGGCGCCCTGTTCTTCAACTCGGTCGGCACCCGCCAGGGCAAGTTCGACGTGGTTGAAGGCTACGCCGAAGCGGTGATCCCGGTCCTGAAGGACGTGTTCCTGGCCGACGATCTCAGCATCGAACTGGCCGGCCGCCGGTCGAACTACTCGACCATCGGCCTGGGCAACCAGTGGCGCGCCGTCCTGAACTGGTCGCCGGTGCAGGACATCCGCTTCCGCGCGACGGAAAGCACCGCGATCCGTGCGCCGAACATCGTCGAGCTGTACTCGCCGCAGAGCCGGAACTTCACGACCGCCGCCGTCGACCCCTGCGACGCCTCGGTGTTCGCCGGCGCCACGGCTGCCCAGCAGGCCGCCCGTCGCGTCACCTGCGCCGCGGCGATCCCGGGCTGGAACCCCGCCACGTTCGAATCGAACTTCGGCACGGGCCGTCCGTCGCTGCCGCTGCTGAACGGCGGTAACCCGGAGCTGAAGGAAGAGCGCGCTCACACCTGGCAGTACGGCGTCGTGGTCCAGCCCCGCTGGGTCCCGGGCCTGCAGGTGTCGGTGGACTTCTTCAAGTACAACATCCGCGGCCAGGTGGGCACGATCCCGCTGAACACCCTGCTGCAGGCGCTGTGCTATGACAGCAGCACCCCCTACGCCTCGAACCCGTACTGCGCTCAGATCATCCGTGATCCGACCGGCACGGGCGGCAGCGGCCGGGTCGGCGGCGTGACCGAGGTCATCCTGACCAACCAGAACGTCGCGTCGGTTAAGGTCGAAGGCTACGACTACTCGGTGGCTTACGGCTTCGAAACCGAAGACCTGCTGAAGCGTGACTACGGCCGTATCGACCTGCGCGTCGACGCGACCTGGATGTACCAGTTCCAGCTGCAAGGCCTGCCGAACCAGTCCTACACGCAGCTCGCGAACACCATCAACAACGCGACGCCGGAGTGGAAGGGCAACCTGTCGGCCCGCTGGGCGAAGGACAACGTCTCGCTGACCTGGAGCACGTTCTACATCGGCTCCATGATCTCGAATAACGCGTTCCAGCCCAACCAGATCACCGAGTACAAGACGGGCGACTACTTCCGTCATGACCTCCGCGGCACCTATCGCCTGAACGACCAGGTGACGTTCCGCGCCGGCGTGATCAACCTGTTCGACGACTATCCGCCGTCCATCCCGGACAACTCGATCTTCACCGGGACGGGCACGGGTTCGTCGCAGTACGACAACCGCGGCCGTTACTTCTTCGTCGGCGCGAACATGAACTTCTAAGACGAGGTTCCGGTCCGGGTCTTCGGGCCCGGGCCAATGTTCACGGAAATAGCGAAGAGCCGCCGGAGCGATCCGGCGGCTCTTTTGCTTTCGGCAGATGCGGGGCGCGGCGCGCGCTTAGCCGGCGGCGCGGAACATGAACGGGCCGATGTGGCCCACCCGCTCGTCGAACACCGCCCAGACGTCGCCGCCCTGGGCCTGCCAGCGGCGGATGAACGAGACGTCCTCGCTCATGGCCAGGCCGCTCTCGTCGTACAGCGGGTCGAAGCACTGGAGCACGCGCTGGAAGCCCTTGCCGGCGTAGTAGCTGTCGCCGACCGGGCGATAGAGCTCAGGGTGGGCGTCCCGAAGCGTCTCGAACACCTCGCGCTTGATGAGCATCAGGCCCGTGCCCGTGCGGCGGGCCTTGTAGAAGCCCTGCCGCTCCACGTGCGGCGTCTCCAGCTCCAGCACGAAGCTCAGCGATCGGGCCCAGGCCGATTCCGCGTTCGGCTCGCTGCGCGACAGGCCATAGAAGCGGTGGATATCCAGCGTCCGGTGCGGGCAGACCGCCGAGACCACCGGGGCGTCGAAGTCCACCATCCGGCGGATCAGCTCGGCCGGGTAGTCGATGTCGGAATCGATGAAGAGCAGGTGGGAGTGGCCGCCCTCGAGCACCATGCTGGCGAGCAGGTTGCGGGCCCAGGCCAACAGGGTGCCGCTGGTGGACTTCCAGTCCAGCTGTCCCGGGAACGCCTGGAACAGGTTGAGCAAGGCCCCGGTGTAGTTGGTCGTCAGCTGACCGTTGTAGGTGGGCGTGCCCACGAGAATGCGCATCGGACGTCCCCGGCGGTGACCTTAGACCCTTGGGCTAGGCGCCCGCCAAGGGGACGTCAAGCGCGGCGCCTAGGCCGGCTGCAGGCTCCGGGTCACCACGCCGGCCAGGCGGCCCTGGATGATCTCCTCGGCTTCGCGGACCATGCGGCTGATCAGTTCGGCGCAGGTGGGGATGTCGTGGATCAGACCCTGGACCATGCCGGCCGACCAGATGCCGTAATCGGGGTCGCCCTCTTCATAGACGACCCGGCCCCGGGCTCCGGCGACCAGGTCCTTCACGTCCTCGAACTTGGCCCCGCCCCGCCGCTCAATAGCCACCACCTCGTCGGAGACGGTGTTCTTCGCCACCCGGGCGGTGTTGTGCAGGGTGCGGAAGATCAGGTTGGTCTGCCGCTCGTCATTGGCGACGATCTGCTCCTTCACCTTCTGGTGGATCGGGCTTTCGACCGTGCACATGAAGCGGGTGCCCATGTTGACGCCATCGGCGCCGAGGGCCAGGGCGGCCACCAGGCCGCGGGCGTCGCCAAACCCGCCCGAGGCGATCATCGGGATCTTCACCTTGTCGGCCGCCGCCGGGATCAGGATCAGGCCGGGGATGTCGTCCTCGCCTGGGTGGCCGGCGCATTCGAAGCCGTCGATGGAGATGGCGTCGACGCCCATCCGTTCGGCCGACAGGGCGTGACGGACGGCGGTGCACTTGTGGATCACCTTGATCCCGTGCTCCTTGAAGTGGTCGACGTGCTCCTGGGGCTTGTAGCCCGCTGTCTCGACGATCTTCACGCCGCTGTCGATGATCGCCTGCCGGTATTCCGCGTAGGGCGGCGGGGTGATGGCCGGCAGGATGGTGAGGTTCACGCCGAACGGCTTGTCGGTCAGCTTCTGGCAGCGCTCGATCTCGCGGCGCAGGTCGTCGGGCGTCGGCTGGGTGAGCGCGGTGATGAAGCCGAGACCCCCGGCGTTGGCCACCGCCGCCACAAGCTCGGCGCGGCCCACCCACTGCATGCCGCCCTGCACGATGGGGTGTTCGATCCCGAACGTCTCGGTGAACCGCGTCTTCAGCGCCATGGGGCGGGCCCTCCAAACATCTGTTTGGACGACACTGAACCGGCATACGCCGCGTCAGGCAAGCCCGCGATGCGCAAGTCGCGTCGCCGGAGCGCCGGCGGGGAGGCCGTCCGCTACTGCAGGCCGCTCTTGCCGATGGCGTAGAAGCGCTCGGCGCGCCGCGCCTTGAGCGTGGCCGCGTCGAGCTGGAGCAGGGGCTTCAGCTCCTCTTCCACCGCATCGCCCACCGCCTTCATGGCGGCCTCGGGGTCGGAGTGCGCGCCGCCCGCCGGCTCGGGGATGATCCGATCGACGATCTTCATCCGCTCCAGGTCCTGTGCGGTGATCTTCATGGCCTTGGCCGCCTCGCCGGCGGTGCGGGCGCCGCGCCACAGGATCGAATTGGCCCCCTCGGGGGCGATCACCGAATAGATGGCGTGCTCGAGGATCAGCACCCGGTTGGCGGCCGCGATGGCGATGGCCCCGCCCGAGCCGCCCTCGCCGCTGATGACCGCCACGTTCGGCGTCTGCAGCATCAGGCACTTCTCGGTGGACCGGGCGATGGCCTCGGCGACGCCGCGCTCCTCGGACGCCACGCCCGGATAGGCGCCGGCGGTGTCGACGAAGCTGAGCACCGGCAGGTTGAAGCGCTCGGCCAGCTCCATCAGGCGGATGGCCTTCCGGTAGCCCTCGGGCCGGGCATAGCCGAAGTTGTGCTTCACGCGGCCCACGGTGTCGCGGCCCTTCTCGTGGCCCATGACCACCACCGGGACGCCCCGGAAGCGGCCAAGGCCGCCCATGATCGCCTGGTCGTCCGCGAAGGCGCGGTCGCCGCGCAGCTCCTGGAAGTCGTCGATGAGATTGGCGACGTAGTCGACGAAATGCGGCCGCTCGGGATGGCGCGCCACCTGGGTCTTCTGCCAGGCGTCGAGATTGGCGTACGCCTCCCGGCGCATGTCCTGGGCGCGAGCCCGCAGGGCGTCGATCTCTTCGTCGAGCGAGCCGGGGCTTGCCGTCTCCGACAGCCGGGAAAGTTCTTCGATCTTGGCTTCGAGGTCGGCGATGGGGCGCTCGAACTCGAGATAGTGCGCGGCCATTCGGAAGATCGCGTCCTTGCGTGTGTCGTGCGGAAGCGGCGGAAACTAGGCGCAAGCCGCCGCCCTAACAAGCGGGGAACCGGGGCCGTGGTTTCGCCTTCCACGGCTATGAAGAGCTTCCTGCGCGACAATGGCCTTACGCTGACCCTTCTGCTGCTCTTCGTCGTGAGCCTTGTGGGCCAGGTCTTCAGCGGCCTGGGGACCGAGAACGAGCAGCGCTCGGAGCACGGCCTGGCCCTCATCGGCGTCGCCCAGTTCCTGACGTCGGGCCAATTCCTCTCCACGCTGTTCGAGAACTGGGAGAGCGAGTTCCTGCAGATGTGGGCCTACGTCACCCTGACGGCCTTTCTGTTCCAGCGCGGCTCGCCGGAATCGAAGGACCCCGACAAGCCGGCCGCGCAGGATCGTGATCCGGCCCTGGACGCGGACAGACCTGACGCGCCCTGGCCCGTGAGGGCCGGCGGCTGGGTGCGCGCGCTTTACGGCCAGTCCCTGGGTCTGGCGATGGCGCTGCTGTTCGTCGCCAGCTTCGCCCTGCACCTGGCCAACAGCACCCGTCTGGCCGCGGAGGAGGCCGGCATGCACCACCAGCCGCCGCCCACCGTGTGGCAGCACCTGGCGGGCCCGGAGTTCTGGTTCGAGAGCTTCCAGAACTGGCAGAGCGAGTTCCTCTCCACCGCCGTGCTCGTGGTGCTGGCGATCGTCCTGCGCCAGCGCGGCTCGCCGGAAAGCAAGCCAGTGGCTGCGCCGCACGCGCAAACGGGGGCCTGACGGCCGGTGCAACCCGCGCGAGGGCAGACCGTTTGTAGGCCCGAGGTCGAGCCGGGCCTGCATCCGTTTCGGGGGCCGGAGGCAGACCGGCGCGTCTTCGTCGCACGCGCGGGCTGCCCTGACAGAGCATCCGCGCGCCACGAGGAGAAACGGAGCTTGGAATGAAGAATATCATGAAGATGGGGCTGGCGTCCGCCCTCGCCCTGGCGACCGCCGCGCCGGCCTACGCCCAGACCTATCGCCCCACCCCCGAATACCAGCGCGCACAGAGCCAATACGACGCCCAGCGCGCCCAGTATCAGGATAGCCGCGAGGCCTATCGCGACGCCCGGGCCGACTACAGCGCCCAGCGCCGGGATTACGAACGGCAACTGGCCCAATGGGAACGCGCCCGCGCCCAGTACGACGCCCGCTATGGGACCGGCTCCTATGAGCGCCGCAATGCCCGCCCGGCCTGGAACGACAGCTGGGGCAGCCCGCCCTACGCCGGCTACTATGGCTCCAACGCCTCGACCAATTTCCGCTGCAACAACAACTCGACCGTGACCGCCGGCGTGCTCGGCGCGCTGGTCGGCGGCGTCCTTGGCTCGAACGTGGCCGCCCGCAACGTGCGTACGGAAGGTGCGGTGCTCGGCGCCCTGGTGGGCGGCGGCCTCGGCGCCTCGGTCGGCAACGCCAACGACCGGTACAAGTGCGACAACCGCGGTCCGTATTTCACCTACAACGACACCGTGCCGTATCGCGAGAGCCGCTCGTACCGCTACGGCTCGTACGACGCCAACTACTACGCCCAGCAGCGCTGCCGCCTGGCCCCCGCGCCGGTGGACGCCCGCGGCAGCGACTACCGCTATGTCCGGGTCTGCCCGGACGCCCAGGGCCGCTACCGCGTGACCGGCTAACGAACCTGGACAAGCAC
>JAEYNH010000152.1 GCA_023412655.1 Pseudomonadota bacterium
CAGCACGAAGACGCTGAGCGAGATCACCTCCTGGATGGTCTTGAGCTCGGCGCCCGAATAGACGGCATAGCCGATCCGGTTGGCGGGCACCGCCAGCCAGTATTCGAAGAAGGCGATCCCCCAGCTCACCAGCACGATGATCCAGAGCGGACGGTGCTCGACCTTCAGATGGCCGTACCAGGCGAAGGTCATGAAGACGTTCGAGGCGATCAGCAGCAGGACGGGCGTGACGAAGGGCCAGACGGCGGGCATGGGGCCTCCAGGAGCGGCGCTTCCGCTGTAGCGGTGCTATCGCCGTCTCGCCAAGGCCTGCCTCCGAAGCCTGCCCGGTCCAGCGACAAATCCGCCGGAAGCCGCCGCTTGTGCTCGACGGGAGCGCCGGAGTCTTGCGCTCGGGCGACCGACAGGTCTTTTGTCGGCCCTCTTGCGGAACGGGGAAGCTTCTATGGGGCGGATCGGAACGGCGCTGGCCTTCGGCCTGGCGCTCGTGCTCTCGGCGTGCGGCGGCAAGTCGGCCGACGAGCTGCGCATCTACAACTGGTCGGACTACATCGACCCGGCGCTGCTGGACGAGTTCACCAAGGAGACCGGGATCCGGGTCGTCTATGACACCTTCGATTCCAACGAGGTGCTCGAGACCAAGATGCTGCAGGGCGGCACGGGCTATGACATCGTCGTCCCGTCCAACCACAACCTGCCCCGCTATATTGCCGCCGGAGCGATCCAGCCGCTCGACAAGGCGCAGCTGCCCGGCCTGGCCAATCTCTCCCCCGAGCTGATGGCGCACCTGGCGACCTTCGACCAGGGCGGCGCCTACGCCATGCCCTACATGCAGGGCACGGTCGGCATCGGCTACAACGCCGCCGAGGTGGCCAAGCGCCTGCCCGGCGTGACCATCGACAGCTGGTCGGTGGTGTTCGACCCGAAGAACCTGGCCCGCCTTCAGGACTGCGGCGTCTACTTCCTCGACGCCTCCGAGGACATGTACGCGGTGGCCCTGAACTACCTGGGCAAGGCCCCCAACTCCACGGCGCCCGCCGACTACGCCGCGGCCACGGACATGCTGCTCAAGGCCCGGCCCTACGTGCGCAAGTTCCACTCGTCGGAATACATCGAGGCCCTGGCCAACGGCGACGCCTGCATCGCCATCGGCTATTCCGGTGACGTGCTGCAGGCCAAGGCCCGGGCGGAGGAGGCCAAGAACGGCGTCCAGCTCAGCTATGTCGTCCCGAAGGAAGGCAGCCAGATCTGGTTCGACGTCTTCACCATCCCGAAGGACGCCCCGAACCCGGCGGCGGCGCACCGCTTCCTGGCCTACATGCTGCGGCCCGAGGTGATCGCCAGGGCGTCCGACTACACCCAGTACGCCAACGCCAACGCCGCGGCCACGCCGCTGGTGGACGAGGCGGTGCGGAACGATCCCAACGTCTATCCGACCCCCGAGCTGTCGAAGCGGCTGTTCGTCACCGCCACCAAGGACCAGTCCCTGCTGCGCGACGTGAACCGGCAGTGGACACGGGTGCTGACGGGCCGGTGAGCGGGTCCGTGGGCGTTCCCGCCGACATCGTCCGGTTTGAAGGCGTCACCAAGCGGTTCGGCGACCACGCCGCCGTGGACGGCGTCAGCCTGACGATCCGGGAGGGCGAGTTCTTCGCCCTGCTCGGCCCCTCGGGCTGCGGCAAGACCACGACCCTGCGGATGGTGGCCGGCCTGGAGACGCCCACCTCGGGCAGCATCACGCTGGCCGGGCAGGACATCACCTACGCCAAGCCGTACCGGCGCCCGGTCAACACGGTCTTCCAGAGCTACGCGCTCTTCCCACACCTGGACATCGCCGAGAACGTGGCCTTCGGGCTGCGACGGCGGGGCATCCGCAAGGTCGACGGCCAGGTCCGGCAGATGCTGTCGCTGGTCCAGCTCGACGGGTTCGGCAGGCGTCGCCCCGCGCAGCTCTCCGGCGGCCAGCAACAACGGGTCGCGCTGGCCCGCGCCCTGATCAACCACCCGCAGGTGCTGCTGCTCGACGAGCCGCTCGGCGCGCTCGACCTGAAGCTGCGCCGGCAGATGCAGATCGAGCTGAAACGCATCCAGACCGAGGTCGGCATCACCTTCGTGCACGTCACCCACGACCAGGAGGAGGCCATGACGATGGCCGACACGGTCGCGGTGATGAACGCCGGCCGGATCGAGCAACTCGGCGCGCCCGCCGACATCTACGAGTACCCGGCCACCGCGTTCGTGGCGAACTTCCTCGGCCAGTCCAACCTGCTCGCCGCCGAAGCCGGCGCGCGCGCCGCCGACGACGTGCAGGTCACGGCGCACGGCTCGCGCTTCTCGGTGCCCGCTGGCCGGGCCCGGCTCACCGACGGGCCGGCCTTCCTCGGCGTACGTCCCGAAAAGCTGCACCTGGTCGAGAGCCCGGACCGGGTACCGGCCGGGCACCAGCACGTCGGCGGCGTGGTCAGCGACGCCTCCTACGTCGGGGTGAGCACCCAGTACCTCGTGCGCACCGCGTGGGGCAGCGAGCTGACCGCGTTCGCCGCGAACAGCGGGCTCGGCGGTCAGCTGGCGGTCGGCACGGCGGTGACCGCGCACTGGGACCCGCGGCACGCGTTCCTGCTGCCCCGGGCCGCCGGTGAGGACGACCAGACCGCGCCGCTGCTCGACGAGCCGCCGGTGGGTGCGTCGGCATGAGCGAGCGCAGCGAGCGAATCGGCTGGCTCAGCGCGAAGGTGTCTCATGGCGGCGCGGAGCGAAGCGGAGCGGCGGCATGAGCGCGCTGGCCCACGTACCGACCTCCGCCGGGAAACCGGCGCCGCCGCCGGTGCGGCGCGGGCGCA
>JAEYNH010000192.1 GCA_023412655.1 Pseudomonadota bacterium
CCAGTCCCAGCGCGGCGCCGCCGGCGAGCGGGCGGGGGGTCGGCACTCCCTTGGACACCGACGAGCCCGAGGCGCCCGAGGCGCTGATGGCTCCGGTCTGCACCGTCCCTTGGGCCACCGCATAGGCCCGGCCGTCCGCGCCCAGCAGGGGGGTCACCAGCAGCGAGCCGCCCTGCAGGCTCTTGGCGTCGCCCAGGGCCGAGACGCTGACGTCGATCTGGGAGCCCGGCGCGGCGAAGGGCGGAAGCTTGGCCGTCACCATCACCGCGGCCACGTTCTTGGTGTTCAGCTGGGCGTCCCGGGTGTTGACGCCCAGCCGTTCCAGCATGGCCTCAAGGCTCTGCTTGGTGAACGGCGCGTTGCGCAGGGCGTCCCCCGTGCCGTTCAAACCCACGACGATGCCGTAGCCCACCAGCATGTTCTCGCGAACGCCCTCGAACTCGACGATGTCCTTGATGCGCGACTTGGCCATGGCCGGCGAGCCGGCGAGGGCGGCTGCGGTGAAGAGGAGGGCGGCAAGGGCTCGGACCGGACGCATGGGCGCTCACTGAAGCTGCTTCACCCGCGCCCCTGCGAAGACCATGCCAGACGGAGACTTGTGAAATTGCTCAATGAATACAGAGGTCGACGTGGTTAACGCGGCGCCTTTTTCCCGGCAGGATTTGCCGCTCGTTAACCATGCTGCAAGTTTGGCCGGTGAAGCTTCAGCTTGGTTGGGCAGGGGTTTACGACAGGCCATGAAGGTCAGCGGCACGAGCGGTGTTTCCCCAACAACGGGCGCGGGCAAGGCCGGCTCGCGGCAGGGCGGCGAGGGCTTCCGGCTGGCCGGACCCGCCTCGGCTGCGGGGCCTGAGAAGCCGGCTGCGCTCGGCGGCGTCTCGGCCCTGATGGGCGTGGACGCCCTTCTGGCCCTGCAGGACGTCGGCGGCCCCCTGGAGCGCCGCCGGCGCTCGGTGCGCCGGGCCGGGCGGATTCTCGACGTCCTCGACGAGGTGAAGGTGGCGCTCCTGGACGGCGAGCTTTCCGCCGGCCAGCTCGACCGCCTCGGCCGGGCGATCCGCGAGGAGCGTCAGGCCACCGACGATCCCGCCCTCGAGGCGGTGCTGGACGAGATCGAAGTTCGCGCTGAGGTGGAATTGGCCAAGCTGGAATCGGCGCGTCGTGCGGCGTAAACGCCTCCTAGCGTTGAGTGCGTTGAAACCACCGTTCGATTTGATATACAGCCGCCGCGTGTCTCAGGACGTCCAGGGGGCGTGAGGGTTTCATGAAAGCAGCCGCGGTTCTGGCTGAAAGTCCTGAATATCGTCCTTCCGAGGACGAGGAATTCATGAACGAGCGTCAGCTTGAGTATTTCAAGCAGAAGCTCCTGAAGTGGAAGGAGGACATCCTTCGCGAATCCCGCGAAACGCTGTCCCACCTCCAGAGCGAAACAGAGAATCATCCCGACCTGGCCGATCGCGCCTCCTCGGAGACTGATCGGGCCCTAGAGCTTCGTACTCGGGATCGTCAGCGCAAGCTGATCTCCAAGATCGACGAAGCCCTCCGGCGGATCGAGGATGGCTCCTACGGCTATTGCGAGGAAACCGGCGAGCCGATCGGCGTCGCCCGGCTCGAGGCGCGGCCCATCGCCACCCTCAGCCTCGAAGCCCAGGAGCGCCACGAGCGCCGCGAGCGGGTTCACCGCGACGATTGATCAAAACGGCCCCGCTTACGGGGCCGTTTTGCTGTCGGGGCCAGGTCGGATCGCCGCAAGGAGACCAGCGATGGTCCAGGTCGTGGGTGTCGACCACCTGTCTGTGCGGGTCAGCGACCTTGAACGGTCGAAGGGCTTCTACGGGCCGCTGTTCGAGTTCCTGGGGTTCGAGGTCCTCGAGGACTTCGGCGACCAGATCGGCTGGACCAACGGCAAGACCCGCTACTGGATCGGCCAGGCCGATGAGGCCGGTCGGCGGCGCAGGCCCCGCATCGGCGAGGTGGGCTTCCACCATTATGCGTTCGAGCTGCGCAGCCGCGCCGACGTGGACGCGCTGCAGGCCTTCCTGGAGGGGCAGGGCGCCACCATCGTCGACCCGGCGGGCGAGTACTATCCCGACTACTACGCGGTCTTCTTCCTCGACCCGGACGGCCTGAAGCTGGAGGGGATGAAGTACGGCAAGCCGGAAGCCTAGGTTTCCCTGCCTTCTCGCCCGCGCTATATGCTCAAAGTGAGCATTTCTCCTGCCCCTTCTCAAGTTCCCGGGGACCGAGCCGCCGTGAAGACGTCGTTCTACGCCATCCACGCCCACGGCTTCGTCCGGGTGGCCGCCTGCACGCCGCGGGTGGCGGTGGGCGACCCCGGCTTCAACGCGGGTGAGACCCTGCGGATGGCTCAGGAGGGCGAGGTCGCCGGCTGCGACCTGATGCTGTTCCCCGAGCTCGGCATCAGCGCCTACGCCATCGACGACCTGTTCCTGCAGGACGCCCTGCTGAAGCGGGTGGAGGCCGAGATCGGCCGGCTGGCCGAAGCCAGCGAAAAGCTCGCGCCGGTGCTGCTGGTGGGCGCCCCGATCGCCCACAACGGCCGGCTCTACAACTGCGCCGTGGTCATCTCCCGCGGCCGCATCCTGGGCGTCGTGCCCAAGAGCTACCTGCCCAACTATCGCGAGTACTACGAAAAGCGCTGGTTCGCCCCCGGTCATGGGGTCGAGGGGCTCGAGGTCACCCTGGCGGGCCAGACCGCGCCCTTCGGGACCGACCTGCTGTTCGAGGCGGCCGACCTTCCGGACTTCGTCTTCCACGCCGAAATCTGCGAGGACTTCTGGGCTCCGGCCCCGCCGTCAACCCGGGGGGCGCTCGCCGGCGCCCTGATCCTCTGCAACCTGTCGGCCTCCAATATCGTGGTGGGCAAGTCCGACGAGCGGGCGCTGCTGTGCGCCTCCCAGTCCAGCCGCTGCCAGGCGGCCTACCTCTATTCGGCGGCGGGCCCGGGCGAGAGCACCACGGACCTGGCCTGGGACGGACAGGCCTCGATCTACGAGCTCGGCCGGGAACTGGCCTGCACCGAGCGCTTCCCCACCGAAGCGCAGATGGCGATCGCCGACATCGACGTCCAGAAGTTGCGGCTGGAGCGGATGCGCACGCCCACCTTCAACGATGCGGCCCTCGCGGGCGGCCATCCCGAACGGGCCTTCCGCCGGGTGCGCTTCGAGCACCGGCCGCACTTCCGCGACGTGGGCCTGAGGCGCGCCGTAGACCGCTTCCCGTTCGTGCCGGACGATCCCGCCCGGCTCGACAAGGACTGCTACGAAGCCTTCAACATCCAGGTGCAAGGCCTTGTAAAACGGCTGCAATCCACGAAGTCGAAGCACATCGTCATCGGCGTTTCCGGCGGTCTCGACTCCACCCATGCCCTGATCGTCGCGGCCAAGGCCTTCGACCTGATGGGCAAGCCGCGCTCCGACATCCTCGGCTTCACCATGCCGGGCTTCGCCACCAGCGAGGGCACCAAATCCAACGCCTGGAAGCTGATGGAGGCCCTCGGCGTCACCGGCGAGGAGATCGACATCCGCCCGGCGGCGACCCAGCTGCTCAAGGACATGGGTCACCCCTTCGCCGAGGGGCAGCCGGTCTATGACGTGACGTTCGAGAACGTCCAGGCGGGTCTGCGCACCGACTACCTGTTCCGCCTGGCCAACCAGCGGCACGGCTTCGTGCTGGGCACCGGCGACCTGTCGGAGCTGGCCCTGGGCTGGTGCACCTACGGCGTCGGCGACCAGATGAGCCACTACAACGTCAACGGCTCGGTGGCGAAGACGCTGATCCAGCACCTCATCCGCTGGGTGGCCAAGACCGGCCAGTTCGATACCGCCGCCTCGGAGGTGCTGTTGTCGGTGCTGGACACCGAGATCTCGCCCGAACTGGTGCCGCCCGACGCCGAAACCGGCGCCATCCAGAGCACCCAGGCCAAGATTGGCCCCTACGAGCTGCAGGACTTCAACCTCTACTGGATCACCCGCTACGGCCTGCCGCCGTCCAAGGTGGCCTTCATGGAGTGGCATGCTTGGCGCAACGCGGAGGAGGGCGCCTGGCCGCCCCATTTCCCCGAGGATGCGCGCAACGCCTACGACCTGGCGACCATCAAGAAGTGGCTGCAGGTCTTCCTCTTCCGCTTCTTCGAGATCAGCCAGTTCAAGCGCTCGGCCATGCCCAACGGCCCCAAGGTGGTGTCCGGCGGCAACCTCAGCCCCCGGGGCGACTGGCGCGCCCCGTCGGACGGGACCGCCCGGGTCTGGCTGGAAGAACTCGAAGCCAACGTCCCTTAAGGCGGCGCCCCCGACGGGCCTCACATCAGGCGCGTCGCCCGCGGCGTCGCCCCGGGCACGTCCGCGCCCCGCAGCCAGCGGGCGAGGGCCCGCCAGCCGGGCTGCACCCAGAGCACCCAGTAGCCGAAGGGAACGTCCTTATGGATCTTGTGCAGCTCTTCCATGTCGATCTCCCGTCCTCAACCCTGTCTCACGTGAGGAAGGATGGCTCGCAGACCCATGATCGACAAACGGGTCCTCCTGCTGCATAGATAAGCCTCGCTTATGTCAGACGTCCTTGCCCGCATCCCGCTCAGCGCCATCCGCGTCTTCGAGGCCGCGGCCCGCCACGGCAGCTTCACGCGCGCGGCCGATGAACTCGGCATCACCCAGGCGGCGGTGAGCTGGCAGGTGAAGGCCCTGGAACAGCGGCTGGACCGGCGGCTGTTCGTCCGCCAGCCGCGGGAGGTGGCCCTGACCCCTGCGGGAGAACGGCTGGCCCGGGCCGCCTCCGAGGCCATGTCGGCCCTGCGAAGCGCGGTTTCCGACCTCTCCGACGCCGGCGAGGGCGTGCTCGGCATCACCACCATGCAGACCTTCGCCACCCAGTGGCTGGCCGCGCGCCTGGGCGCCTTCCAGCTGGCGCACCCGAAGATCGCTGTGCGGCTGGACACCGACAACAAGCTGGTCGACCTCTCGCGCGAGGATTTCGACGTGGGCATCCGGGCCGGTCGCGGCGGCTGGCCCGGCGTCGAGGCCCTGCAGTTGTTCCCCGCCATGCAGACCGTGCTGTGCACGCCGGCCGCCATGGCGGCCCTCGGCGATCCGCCCAGGCCCGAGAAGCTGCTCGAGGTTCATCGGATCGGCTGGGACGCGGAGTGGAACGCCTGGTTCGCCGCCGCCGGAGTCCGGGCGGGGGACGGCGCCAGCCCGGCCGCGCCCCGCATCACCGCCGACACCCAGACGCTGGAGGTGGCGGCGGCCATCGCCAACGATGGGGTAGCCATCGGCTCCCCGGCCATGTTCGGACGCGACCTGGCCGCCGGGCGGCTGTTTCAGCCCTTCGACATCTACATCGGCGAGGCCAGCTACTGGCTGGTCTATCCGCCCGACCGCCGCCGGGTGGGCAAGATCGCCGCCTTCCGCGACTGGCTGCTGGAGGAGGTGGCCCGGGATCCTTACGTCCAGCAGGTGCTGGCCGCCCCGCCGGCCGCCCCCATCAGGTCACCTTGAGGACCTCGGCCTCCTGGGCGGGCGGCATCGGCGCGCCGGCCTGGGCGAAGAGGGCCGGGACGATCTCCTCGACGGTCTCCACCGCCCGCCAGGCGTCCATGAACTCGGGCGGGGTCAGCCTGGCGTCCACCGTGTGCTGGAACAGATCGAACAGGGTTTTCCAGAAGTTGTCCGGATTGTAGAAGACCACTGGCTTCTCGTGCAGGTCGAGCCGGCGCCACGAGAGCAGTTCCACCACCTCTTCCAGGGTGCCGATGCCGCCGGGCAGGATGACGAAGCCGTCGGCCTCCTCGAACATCATCGACTTGCGCTCGTGCATCGAGGTGACGACCACGTGCTCCACGCTCTCCAGCGCCCGCTCGCGGCCGATCAGGAAGTCGGGGATGATGCCCAGCACGGCTCCGCCGGCCTCGTGGGCGGCCCGGGCGGTGGCCCCCATCAGCCCAACGCCCCCGCCGCCGTACACCAGGCGCAGGTTGGCCGCGGCCAGCGCCTTGCCGAAGTCGGCGGCGGCTTTCAGATAGGCCGGATCGGCGGCTTCCGAGGAACCGCAGAAGACGCAGACGGAATGCAGGCGTCCATTGTCACGCCCCATGAACATCACTCCAGAGGAAGGGTTCTGTCGCTGCGCGCTTGCCTGCGCGCCGCAAAGGCCCAAGTAGCGGGTTGGCCCCACTAGCTAGGCCACGTCTAAAAGGATTCAAGCGAGCCGTGTTCCGCATTCTGTCGTTTGAAACCACGGCCGGGGTCTGATCGTCTTGGCCCACGCTCACATCGGTCGGAACCGCTACGGCGGCGGCATCGGGGCGATCGCCCCCGCCAACACCCGGTTCGACTTCTGGCGCTCCATGGCCGACCTGGGCCGCCTGGTCATGCGCTCCGGCGCGCCGCAACTGCGGCTGCGGATCGCCGCCGCCCTGGTGCTGGTGTTCACGGGCAAGCTGGCCGGCGTCCTCGCCCCCGTGCTGCTGGGCGACGCCATCAACACCCTGACCCCGGCCCAGCAGGGCGGGGTGGTGGTGGGCGCAAGCTTCGTGGGCCTGGCCCTGGGCTTCGCCGCCCTGCGCTTCGTCTCCGCCGTGGCGCCCTACGCCCGGGACGCCATCTTCACCCGCGTCTCCCAGTCGACCATGGCCCGGGCGGCGGTGGAGAGCTTCGGCCACGCGCTCTCCCTGTCCCTCGACTTCCACCAGACCAAGCAGACGGGCGCGCTCTCCCGGGTGATCGATCGCGGGGCGCGGGCCACCGACTTCCTGATCCGCAGCCTGATCTTCAGCCTGGGCCCCACGGCGGTGGAACTGGTCCTGGCCATGGTCGTCATGACCTTGCGGCTGGACTGGCGCTTTGCGCTCACGGCCCTCGCCACCCTCGTCCTCTACGCCCTCATCACCTTCAAGATCACCGACTGGCGGCTCTCCCACCGGCGCGAGCTGAACGAGGCCGAGACCCGCGCCGCCGGCCTCTCGTCCGACGCCCTGATGAACTACGAGACGCTCAAGGCTTTCGGGGCCGAGCCGCGCCTCGTGGACACCTACGCCGGCGCCATGGCCGAGTACGTGGACGCCAGCGCCCGGGCCAACGGCTCGCTGAACCTGCTGAACGCCGCCCAGGCGCTGATCCTCAACGTCGGGCTCGCGGCCCTGACCGTCATGGCCGGGATGCAGGTGGCGGGCGGCGAGCTGCAGATCGGCGACATCACCACGGCCATCTTCCTGCTGTCGGGCCTCTACGCCCCGCTGGGCATGCTGGGCTTCCAGTACCGGGAGATCCGCCAGGGCCTCATCGACATGGAGCAGATGGTCGCCCTGCGCGGCATCGAGCCCGAGATCGCCGACGCCCCCGACGCCCGGCCCCTGCCGCCGGCCGACGGGCGAGGGGCGATGATCGCCTTCGAGGATGTCAGCTTCCGTCACGACGCCCGCTCGGCGGGCCTGCTGGGCGTCAGCTTCGAGGCGCGGCCGGGGACCACCACGGCGCTGGTCGGCCCCTCTGGCGCCGGCAAGACCACGGCAATCCGCCTGGCCATGCGGCTGATAGATCCCCAGGCGGGCCGGGTGACCATCGATGGCCAGGACATGCGCACCGTCAAGCTCGCCGACGTGCGGCGCGCCGTGGCGCTGGTGCCCCAGGACGTGGCCCTGTTCAACGACAGCCTCTACGCCAACATCGCCTTCGCCCGGCCCGACGCCTCGCCGGCCGAGGTGCGGGCCGCGGCCGACGCGGCCGAGCTCGGGCCCTTCATCGACGGCCTGCCGGACGGCATGGCCACCCGCGTGGGCGAGCGCGGCCTGAAGCTTTCGGGCGGCGAGCGCCAGCGGGTGGGCATCGCCCGGGCCCTGCTGGCCGATCCGCGGGTGCTGATCCTGGACGAGGCCACCAGCGCCCTCGACGGCCCGACCGAGGCGGCCATCCAGGAGACCCTGCGCAAGGTGAGGGCGGGGCGCACGACCCTGGTGGTGGCCCACCGGCTCTCCACCATCGCCGACGCCGACCAGATCCTGGTGCTGCGCCGGGGCCGCATCGTCGAGCGCGGGACCCACGAGGAGTTGTTGGCCAAGGGCGCCGAATACGCCGCCCTCTGGCGCCGGCAGACCCGGGGCGGGTGATCAGATCGCCTTGCCCATCCGGATCAGGGGCACGGCCGCGCCGCCGCGGTCGTCCTCGATGGCTTCGATGGGCGCATAGCCGGCGGCCTCGTACAGCGGCTGGCCCGACAGCGTGGCCATCAGCTCCAGCCGGGTGAACCCTTCGGCCCGGGCCGCGTCTTCGCACAGCTGCAGGATCAGCCGCCCGACGCCCCGCCGGGCGAAGCCAGGATGGGTGTACATGGCCCGCACCCTGGCCGGCTCGGTCGCCGGGTCCAGCAGGGCGGCGTCGCGGCCGGGCGTATGGTCGGCGCCGTACAAGGTCGCGCGCCGACTCCAGCCGCCGCAGCCGGCCACGGCGCCATCCTCCTCCACGACGAAATAGGTGCCGTCGGCGATCAGCTGGCGGTCAAGGCCCATGATCATCCGGCTGGAGGCGATCTGCTCCGGCGTCAGGAAACCCTTCTGCAGCTCGCCGATGGCCGCCGCCATGACCGCCTCCAGCGCGGGCGCGTCCTCGGCCGTCGCGATCCGGTGAGCCAGCGCCAAGGCCTACTCCGCCGCCCGCGGGAAATCGCCGTCATAGGCCGCCGGCTCGGAGCGGGGCCCGGGCGCGGCCCGGCCCCGGCGGGCGTCGATCCAGCGCCGCACCCGTACGAAGCGCGCGGAATAGACCTTCGGCGCGGCCAGCATCACGGGGGTCAGCACCAGGGTCAGCAGGGTGGCGAACGACAGGCCCCAGACCACCGAGGCCGAGAGCTGCACCCACCACTCCGATCCCGGGGCGGCGAACTCGATGTGGCCGCTGCGGAAGTTTGGGTGCACCTGGAACATCAGCGGCAGCAGGCCCACCACCGTCACCAGGGTGGTCAGCAGCACGGGGCGGAACCGCTGGGCGGCCGCCCGCACGGCGGCCTCGTCCGCCGCATAGCCCTCGTGGCGCAGGTGGTAGAAGGTGTCCACGAGCACGATGTTATGGCCGACCACCACGCCGAACAAGGCGACGATGCCGGTGCCCATCATGATCACCGACATGTAGTCGAACGTGCCCAGCAGATTGACCTGGACGCCCAGAAGCACCCCGACCGTCGAGAGGATCACCGCCGAGAGCGTCACCAGCACCCCGTAGAAGCTGTTGAACTGCCAGAGCAGGATCACGAACATCATGAACAGCGTCGCGGCCATGGCCCCCGCGAAGAAGCCTGCCGCCTCCTGGCCCCGCTCGTCGGCGCCCATGAACTTCCAGGTCACCGAGGGGTCGATGGGGGCCTTCTCCAGCCACGGCCGCAGCTCGGCGATCTTGAGGTTGGCGGCGGCGCCCTCGACGGTGTTGGCCTGCAGCAGCACCAGCCGCTGGCCGTCACGTCGGGCGATCTGGGTCACCTGCTGGGTCGGCACGCGCTTGATGAAATAGCTCACCGGCACCGGCCCCTGCGGCGTGGTGATCTTCAGCCCGTTGAACGCCGCCACATTGCGCGCATCGGCGGGAAAGCGGACGCGGATGTCCAGCTCGTCCTCGGCGTCGTCCGGGCGGAAGCGGCCCATCAGCACGCCGCCGGTGAGGAACTGGATGGTCTGACCCACCGACAGCACGTCGACGCCGTAGCGGCCGGCGGCGGCGCGGTCGACGGTGAGGTTCCACTCGATGCCGGGCGAGGTGCGGTTGTCCTCCAGCTCCATCAGCTGCGGATCCGAGGCGAGCCGGGCCTTCACCAGCTCGGCCGCCGCGTTCAGCGCCGCCGGGTCGTGGCCCTGCAGCTGCACCTGGATGTCCTTGCCCACCGGCGGCCCGTTTTGCGGCCCGCGCACTTCGGTCTGCATGCCGGGGATGTTCTGCACACGCCTGCGGACCTCGTTCTCGATGTCCTTGCCCTTCAGGCCGAGCGCCTTGCGCCCCTCATAGTCCAGGAAGTCGATGCGGATGCGGCCGATGGTGTCGTTGGGGGCCGAGCCCGGCCCGCCGCTGGAGGTGAAGCCTCCGGCCCGGACGTAGAGGGATTCCACCCCCTTCAGCCCGTCCAGCCGCCGCTCGACCTGGCTCACCAGCTGGTTCTGCGCCTCGGGCGAGAGGTTGCCGCGGGCCTTCACATAGACCTGGGTGAACTCCGGGTCCTCTTCGAAGAACAGCTCGGTGCGGTGCTGGGTGGAGCCGAACCAGAAGATGATGGCCACGATGATGAACAGGCCCGCGGCCAGGGTCCGGGTGGGGTGGGCGCCCAGCACGGTGAGGCTCCGGGCGTACCAGCCCATGAAGCCCTTCATCTCCCGCGGGTCGCCGTGCTCGGACTTCATGATCTCGGCGAGGTGCTCCTCGTCGATGGCCGCCTTGCGCCCGACGATGGACCCCAGCGCCGGGGTGAACACCAGGGCCACGAAGATCGACGCGCCCAGCATGAAGAACAGCGTGAGCGGCAGGAAGCTCATGAACTTCCCTTCGATCGAGTTCCAGAACATGAACGGCACGAAGGCGCAGAGCGTGGTCAGGGTGCCGTTGACCACCGGCCAGAACATCCGCTTGCCGGCCGCCGCGAAGGCCTCGGACTTGGACAGGCCCTCGGCCAGCTTCCGGTCGGCGTACTCCACCACCACGATGCCGCCGTCCACCAGGATGCCCACGGCCAGCACCATGCCGAACATCACCATCATGTTCAGCGTCACGCCCATGCCGTTCATCATCAGCAGGCCGAGCATGAAGCAGATCGGGATCGAGGCTCCGACCATCAGGCCCTGACGGACCCCGAGGCTGGCGACGATGATCAGCATGACCAGCAGGCTGGCCACCAGCAGGCCGCTCTCCAGCACCACCAGGGTGCGGCCGATGAACTCGCTCTCGTCGTAGATGTAGGCGTGCCGCACGGTGGACGGCCACCGCTCGGACTCGGCCTCGGTGACCTTCTTGATGGTCTCCACCGTCTCCAGGATGTTGGCCCCGCCGCGTTTGGAGACCTCGAGGATGAAGGCGGGGGCTCCGTTGTAGCGGGTGATGGACGAGGGGTCCTTGAAGGTCCGCCGCACGTCGCCGATGTCGCCCACCGTCACCAGGCGGTCGCCGTTCTTCTTGATCGGCAGGGCCAGGATGTCGCCCGGCTCCTCGACCACCCCCGGCACCTTGACCGCGAACTGGCCGGCGCCCGAACGCAGCGAGCCCGCCGGCACCAGCTGGTTGTTGCGCCCGATCACCTGCGACAGCTCGCCGGTGGTGACGTTGTAGGCCTCCATCCGCAGGGGATCGATGATGACCTCGAGCACCTCCTCGCGGGCGCCGCCCATGGACACTTCGAGCACGCCCTCGGCGCTTTCCAGCCGTTCCTTCAGGGCCCGGGTCACACGGTGCAATTCGCGCTCGGGCGCCATGCCGGAGATCACGATCCCGATCACCGGCTCGCCGGAGAAGTTCATCTCCTCGATGATCGGCTCTTCGGCGTCGGGCGGGAATTCGCCCCGGGCCAGGTCCACCTTGGCGCGGACGTCGCCGAGGGCCTTGTCCTTGTTGAAGTCGGCCTCGAACTCCAGGACCACGATCGCCACGCTCTCGCGGGCGGTGGAGTTCATCGACTTGATGCCCTGGATGGTCTGCAGCTCCAGCTCCAGCGGCTTGACCAGCAGCCGCTCGGCGTCCTCGGGCGAGACGCCGGGGTAGGGGACGACCACCGAGATGTAGGGCAGGTCGATATCCGGCTCGCTCTCGCGAGGCATGCCCAGATAGGCGAAGAAGCCGAACAGGGCGGCGATGAGCGTCACGCCCAGCACCACCTTCCGCCGCTTCAGGGCTCCTTCGATGAGGGCGCCGACCATCTTTCCGTCTCCCCGGCGGCGGGCGCTACTGCGCCTGCGCCACCTGAACCTTCTGGCCGTCGTCGACGAAGGCTTGGCCCACGGTGATCACCCGCACCTGGCCGCTCAGCCCGCTGACCCACATGCCCTGATCGGTCTGCTCCAGCACCGTCACCGGCGCAAAGGCCACGCGGTTGTCGGCCTGAACGTAGCGCACGCCCTGGCGTCCCGCCGCGTCCAGCACCAGGGCCGAGACCGGCACCAGGTGGGCCGCGCCGGCGCCGGCGCCGATCCTCAGCTCGGCCGAGAAGCCCGAGCGCACGGCGTTGCCCGGGTTCTGCACGGCGGCCTCGACGCGATAGGTCCGGGTCGCCGGGTCGGCGTCCTGGGCCACATAGCGGACGCGCCCGTTCAGCAGCTGGCCCGAAACCAGTTTGGCGGCGGCGGGAGCGCCCATCCGCAGGCGGGCGGCGTCGGTTTCGGGCAGGTCGCCCACAACCAGAAGCGGGTTCAGCTCGATCATCGTGCCGCAGGGTTGGCCCGGGCTCAGATAGCTGCCGATCTCGGCGTCGCGGCGATCGAACACCCCGTCGAAGGGCGCGCGGATGTTCACCTGCGCCAGGGCGATCTCGGCCTGATTGACCTGGGCCTGGGCCGCGTCGAGGGCGGCCTGGGCTTCCAGCACCTGGGTCTGGGAACGATAGCCCTTCTCGGCGAGCTGCTGCGCCGCCTGGCGCTGGAGCTGACGCGAGCGCAGCAGGGCGCGGGCCTGGTCGAGGGTGGCCTGCCGGGCGTCCACCGCCAGCTGGCACAGCACCTGACCACGGCGGACGAAGGCGCCTTCCCGGGCCGGCGTGGCGGCCACCACCCCGGCGGTCTCCGAGCGCACCACCACCGCGCGGGCGGCCTCGGTGCGGCCCCGCAGGACGACGTCGACCTGGCGGATGGTTTCGGGGCTCAGCACCGCCTGCACGACCAGCGGCTGGTCGGCGGTTTTCGCCTCGGCCTTGGGGGCCTCGCCGCCGCCCAGCAGCGGCCGGATGACGAAGAACAGCGCCAGGGCGGCGAGCACCACGAGAATGAAAAGATACTGCGGCTTGAGGCGTCGCAAAAAATTCTCTCCCCGAACCCCTTTTGCGGGCATGCCCGCTCCCCTTTGCGGCGTTCTCCGACCTGCCGCTTGTGATGCCGCCGTTATGCGAGCGCAAATGAATTTGCGGTCACCCTCGACCCCTGGAACTATTGTACGCGGGAACGAGCCAGGATTGTGCCTGTGCGGACACACTCGCGGAGGGCGAATCCGTCTTCCAGTAGTTTACGCGGTATAGGAAAGATCTCCGGTGCGCTACCTCCACACCATGGTCCGGGTCACCGACCTGGACGCCTCTCTCGATTTCTATGTGGATAAGCTTGGCCTGAAGGAGCTCTACCGCTCCGAGCACGAGGCCGGCCGCTTCACCCTGGTCTTCCTCTGCGCCCCGGGGGACGAGGAGATGGCGGCGCAGAAGAAGGCGCCGCTGGTCGAGCTGACCTACAACTGGGATCCCGAGCCCTATGACGGCGGCCGCAACTTCGGCCATCTCGCCTATCAGGTGGACGACATCTACGCCGCCTGCGCGCGGCTGATGGACGGCGGGGTCACGATCAACCGCCCGCCGCGGGACGGGCGCATGGCCTTCGTCCGCTCGCCGGACAACATCTCCATCGAGCTGCTGCAGGCCGGCCAGCCGAAACCGCCGGCCGAGCCCTGGGCCTCCATGCCCAACGTCGGAAGCTGGTGATTCCCCTCCGCTGAGGGCGCGGCGATCAGCCCAGCACCCGCTCCACAAGCACGCCGAAGGCGACGAAGGCGACGCCGATGGCCACGAAGGGGGCCAGAATCACGGCGCATTGCGTGTGCAGCCGCTCCGGCGGGCGGTTCATGTCGATCATCTCTAGTCTCCTCCCGAGCCTCTGACGGGCTCTGGAGGTCAACTCTGAACCCCGTTCGGCGTTGCTGCAAGCCTGCGTGAACGGACGTTTGGACCGGCCCCGGTGAAGCTGCCTGTGGATGAAGCCTGAGCTTTTGACAAAGGAGGCCTCCGTGCCGCTTGCGCCGTCGGAAGAGCCCGCGTATATGCCCGGCCCTCGACGGCTGATCCTCGGTAGCTCAGCTGGTAGAGCAGGCGGCTGTTAACCGCCGGGTCGCAGGTTCGAGTCCTGCCCGGGGAGCCATCGCGAAGTCGCGATCCTCCCGCCGTCGAGACAATCACCGAACTGGAAATCCACCCCGTCCGGGGACCGGTCAGGCGCGAAAAAAGCCCGGCGCGAGCGCCGGGCCAGGAAAAGTCGGTGATGGTGGATGTCTTCAGGGAAGACGTCTCGAAGGTCCCGCGGTTCGGTTAATCGAACGTAAATTTCCGACCCGTGTTCTCGACTATCGGTTGAGCCCCCCGGCGCCAGCGCCCCATCGTCGCGGCGGGCTGTGCGAACGCCGCGGATGGGCTTAACCACGGGGGCAGAATCCCCCGTCCTGGAAGGTCCCATGCGCATCCACTTCACCGGCATCGCCGGCGCCGGCATGAGCGCCGCGGCCTTGATGATGCGCGAGGCGGGCCACGAGGTCTCGGGTTCGGACGAGGACGTCTTCCCGCCCATGTCCACCTATGTGGAGGGCCTGGGCTTTCCGTTCTTCCGGCGGTTCGACGCCGCCAACCTGCCCGCCGGCCTGGACGTCCTGGTGCTCGGCGCCTCGGCCAAGCTGGGCGGCGAGGACAACCCCGAGGTGCAGGCGGCAAGAGCCCGTGGGGTGCGCGTCACCAGCTTCCCGGAGCTTGTGGGGGAGGCCACCGCGGGGCGGGCGAACACCGTCGTCGCCGGCTCGTTCGGCAAGTCCACCTGCACGGCGCTGCTGGCCCATGTGCTGCGCGAGGCGGGCCGCGACGCCGGCTGGATGATCGGCGCCATCTCCCCCTCGCTGCCCGACACCGGCCACTGGGGGCAGGGGGCCGAGGTGGTGCTGGAGGGCGATGAGTACATCGTCGGCCCCGCCGACCGCCGCTCCAAGTTCGTCCTCTACCATCCCCGCGACGTGCTGCTGACCTCCCTGGTCCACGACCACGTCAACGTCTTCCCCACCTTCGCCGACTACGAGGCGCCGTTCCGCGAGCTGCTGCGGCTGATTCCCGCGGACGGCCTGCTGGTGGCCCGGGACCATCCCGCCATTCGCGCCATCGCCGCCGAAACCGGGGCGCCGATCGTCTGGTACGACGTGGAGCCCGGCGAGGGCCGCCAGTGGTCCGCCGGCGAGATCGTCTTCGGCGACGTCACCCGCTTCGTCCTGCACGGCCCCGGCGGCCGCCGGGTGCGCCTGGCCACCACCCTGCTTGGCGAGCACAACATCGAGAACATCGTGGGCGTCGCCGCCTATGTGCTGGAGCGCGGCCTCGTCACCGAGGGCCAGCTGGCCGCCGCGGTGGAGAGCTTCCAGGGCATCCGCCGGCGCCTCGACCGGCTGACCCGGATCTCCCGCGTGCCGGTGATCGAGGGCTTCGGCTCGTCCTACGAGAAGGCCCACTCGGCCATCGCCGCCATGCGGCTGCACTATCCCACCCGCCCGCTCACGGTGGTCTTCGAGCCGCACACCTTCTCCTGGCGCAACCGCGAGGCGCTGCCCTGGTACGACACCGTGTTCGAGGGCGTCGCCCGCGTGCTCCTGGCCCCGCCGCCGCGTCACGGCGCCGCCAGCCACCAGCAGGCCAGCTTCGAGGAGATCCTCGCCCGCATCGCCGCCACGGGCGTGCCGGTCGAAGGCGTCCGCAGCGCCGAGGACGCCACCGCCGCCCTCGGAGGCCTGGCCGGAGACGAGGTCGTCCTGCTCCTGTCCTCCGGCCCCCTCCTGGGCCTCCCCGACAGCCTCCCGCCCATCTTCGACCGCCTCTACGCCGAAGCCGAGGCGGCGTAGCCGTTGACAGTCACGCCCTAACGTTCGCTCTATGTTCTACCTCCCCCGCGAAGCGGCGGGAGGGGGACCATCCGCCGAAGAGCGGATGGTGGAGGGGGCAGGCGGAGGATCGATGCGAAGGACTGTCACCGCCAACCGCGCACGGGCCATGCGCAAGGCCATGACCGCGCCCGAGGTCATGCTGTGGAGCCGCCTGCGCGGCCGTGACGGCGAGCGTCCCACCTTCCGCCGCCAGCATCCCTTCGGATCGTTCATCCTCGACTTCTACTGCCCGTCGGTGGGGCTCGCGGTCGAGGTCGACGGCGCCAGCCACTGGGACGAGCAGGCGGCGCGGCGGGACGCGGCCTGACGCCTGGCTGGAGCGTCAGGCGTGATGGTGTTGAGGATACCGGCCGCTTCGGTGTTCCGGGATCTCGGCGGGGTCGTCGCCGCCATTCACCACGAGGTCGCCGAGCTGCAGCGCACCGCGCGGCGACCTGCCCCCTCCACCACGCCCTCTGCGGGGCGCGGTCCCCCTCCCGCCGCTTCGCGGGGGAGGTAGCAGCCTAGCGCGGCGCGGGGATGGGCTGGACGTACTCCCCGGCCTGCGCTTCCCGCGCCTTGAACAGCTCGCGCCTCGGGCCGAGGTAGCCGAACAGATAGGCGGCCACCTTGCGCATCTGGATCTCCTCCGAGCCCTCGGTGATCCGGTAGCGCCGGTGGTGGCGGTAGATGTGTTCGAAGGGCTTGTGCCGGGAATAGCCGATGCCGCCGTGCACCTGCATCGCCCGGTCGGCGGCCTCGCACACCAGCCGGTTCGCCCAGTAATTGCACATAGAGACCTTGTCCGAGATCGTCTTCTCCACCTGCTTGTGGTCCATGCGGTCCATCTCCCAGGCGGTCTTGCGGATCAGCAGCCGCAGCATCTCGCACTGGGTCTGCAGCTCCACCAGCGGCCACTGGATGGCCTGGTTCTCGGCCAGGGCCTTGCCGAACGGCTTGCGCTCCCGGGCGTACCTCACGCTCTCGTCGATGCAGAACTGCGCCGCCCCCAGCGACGAGGCCGCCTGGCGGATGCGGTTCTGGTGCACGAACGACTGGCCCAGCCCCAGGCCCTTGTCGATCTCGCCCCAGTAGCTGTCCTCGGGCACCCAGCAGTCGGTGATCGAGATGCGCGGGTGGTCCGTGGGCATGTTGAAGGTCCACAGGTACTCCTCGATCACGAAGCCCGGCGTCTCCTTCGGCACGATGAAGCAGGTGATGCCGCTGGCGTCGCCGTCCTGGCCCGAGGTGCGGGCGAAGACCATGCAGTGGCTGGCCACGTGCATCCCCGTGGTCCACATCTTGGCCCCGTCGATCCGCCAGCCGGGCTTGCCGTCCCGGGTCTCGCGCACCGCCCGCGTCTCCATGAAGGTCGCGTCCGAGCCGTGGTTCGGCTCGGTCAGGCCAAAGCCCGTCCGCATCTCCCCGTTCAGCAGCTTGTCGGCATAGCGCTCGTACTGCCAGTTGGTGGCGAACTCCTTGAACATCAGCACGAACGGGTTGTTGCCGACGATCGAGTGCTCGGTCTGCAGGTCGTTGAACAGGCCCAGCCCCTTGGCCGCCAGGTGCTCGCGGATCACCGCCATGGCCAGCTGGCTGCCGCCCTTGCCGCCCATCTCCTTGGGCCAGGCATAGCGGTAGTGGCCGGCCGCATCCGCTCGCCGCCGGGCCTCGGCCAGCAGCGCCTCCCATTCCGGCCGGGGCAGGCCCTGGTTCTCGAAGTCGGTGCGGGCGTATTCCCGCCGGTGGTCGAAGAACCGCTCGTTGTCGTCCTGCGCCTGCAGCGGGGCGATCTCGCGTTCGATGAAGTCGTCCAGTTCCTTCAGATAGTCGACGAGGTCCTGGGGCAGGTCGAAGTCCATGGACGTCTCCTCACGCGGGTTCTTCTTGGGCGAGGGTTGACGTTGCGGAGGCATTTACAAGCCGGCCGCGGCCCCGCCAGATCGGTTCAGGCTAGATCAATCGGGAGCTTCCGTCGGGTCATGGAAGTGGATGTGCGCGCCGCCCTGGATCGGCTGGCCCAGCGGCTGGAGGGCCGCGGCGCGCGGGTGGTCGAGGCCGGACGCCTGTCGGGCGGCGCCAGCATGGAGACCTGGGCCTTCACCGTTCAGGGGCCCCGCGGCCGCGACCGGCTGATCGTGCGCCGCCGCACCGTGCCCTTCGATCCCCAGAACGCCCGGGCCATCCCCCTGGCTGCCGAGGCGGCCCTGATCCGCGCCGTGCGCGCCAACGGCGCCCTGGCCCCGCCGGTGCTGCACGTCTGCGACGACGAGGACGGCCTGGGCGAGGCCTATGTCATGGGCGCGGTCCCCGGCGAGACCCTGGGCCGCAAGATCGTCTCCGACCCGGCCTTCGACGCCGTCCGGCCGAAGCTCGCCCGCCAGTGCGGCGAGGTGCTGGCCCGCATCCACGCCACCCCGCCGCCGCCCGAGCTCGACCTCAAGACCGTCGACGCCATAGCCGAGCTCGACCGCTACGAGGAGGTCTATCGCTCCACGGGCGCGGAGCGGCCGATCCTCGAGCTCGCCTTCCAGTACCTGCGCCGGCACACGCCCGAGCCGGTCCCGCCCGTGCTGCTGCACGGCGACTTCCGGAACGGCAACATCATGTTCGACCCCGAGACCGGCGTCGCCGCCGTGCTCGACTGGGAGCTCGCCCACATCGGCGACCCGGCCGAGGACATGGGCTGGATCTGCACCAACTCCTGGCGCTTCGGCCGCCCCGAGAAGCCGGTCGGCGGCTTCGGCGACTACGCCGACCTGCTGGCGGGCTACGCCGCGGCCGGCGGCCGTCCGATCCCGGTCGAGCGCGTCCGCTTCTGGCAGGTGCTGGGCTCGCTCCGCTGGGGCGTCATGTGCCTGACCATGTACATGAGCTGGCAGACCGGCCTGGAAAAGTCGGTCGAGCGCCCGATGATCGGCCGCCGCGTCTCCGAGACCGAAGCCGACCTCGTCGTCCTTCTCGAGCAGGGCCTATGATCACCCACCCCAAGACCGAGGAGCTGGTCCAGGCCGTCGCGCTGTGGATCGACCAGATCCGCCCCAGCCTCGACCCCCGCAGCGCCTTCCTGGCCCGCGTCGCCGTCAACGTCCTGTCGGTGGTGGAGCGCGAACTCACCCAAGGCCCCGCGGCCGAGGCGAGGGCGGTCCAGGCCATGTCCGGCCTGCTCGGTCATCAGGGGGAGGGGGGCGACTTCGCCGCCCTCAATGCCGAGCTCTGCGCCAGGATCCGCGCGGGCGACCTCACCGTCGAAACCCCCGGCCTCCTCGAAGCCCTCGGCGCTATGGCGCGCGACCAACTCGCCATCGACCAGCCCAAGTACCGGCCGGAGGTGGGGTAGGGGGGCAGGGGACTGCGCCAGCGGAGGGCGCTGTCTCGAAGTGACTCGCGGTCGCTCCCAACCTCAGCGTCGCAAGGGGCTCAGGAAGACGGCAGTGAGGGCGGCCCGTCAATCCTAGCTGATTTGAGGAAGGTCGCCGCGCGCCAACTAAACGAGCTAGAAGTGCCCCTGGCGCTAGTCGACGGCGAAGCGGCTCAGCAGTACGTCAACCTGCGTATTCTGAAGGATAGATCGCATCGGCAGAGCCCTTGAGAAACTGGCCGGTGGAGGGCAGGAGTTGCAGCGCCAGCCGCGTTGCCTCGTCCAATTCGATGACGGTTCCTAACATAGCTGCGCGGTCCTTGATGCGAACCGGTGTCGGCGGGATCATGTCGTAAAGAAGCTCCTTTACAACTCGGTCCAGGAACGCGAACCCAGAGCCCGGGGGTAGAATGTATTCCTCAATTGCTTCTAGAAGAAGGCGATTGAAATAGAGATCATTCAACGCCCTCTCGCCTTCTTGGGTTAGGTGATATCTTCCACCAGGTTGTACAACCCACCGAACTTTCCTTGAAAAATCTATGTAATCAGATAGTCGATCCGTTGAGATGGTGCGGTGGGCGCCTTCGTCGCCTTTTCGCAGTACGAATATGTCTTCTCGATCGACTGCCTCTCGCAGCTCATCGAGGGTGGGCCTCAGCTTGCCGACTAGCTGAAGTAGCCGGTTCAATCTGGCGTAGATACTTCGACCCGCAGCGAACTCATTGTATTCGCTCGAGATTTTAGTTGATACGGGAAGCAGAACCGTGTCTGCGTAATCCCCAAAACAGTTGGGATCTTGATTGCGTGCAAGAAGGACCCGCCTTCGCGCTTCCTCAAATATCTTGCGATACGTGATGCCGCCCGCCCGACGGTCAATGCGCTGATCGCTCTTCTGCACGCGCTGCTCAAAGGCTCGCAGGAGACTATCCGAAAAATCCGCCTCAAAGGCATAGGCGCTACCAGTCGCAAACATTGCGAATACATCGAAACCGTCGACGCGGAATGCCTCACGGGTTCGACCGGCATGGCAGGTGTCGAGGATGACCACGAGCTTACGAACGGGAGTGTGCTGTCGAATGGAATTCAAAAGCCACGATAGAGATACGGTGCGATCGAGCCCTTCCCCGTTCGTGCCCAAAATAAGCTTTAGATCGGTTTCCCCGTCGCTAATGCTATGGCCGACGAAATAGATCAGCAGCTCAGTGTCAGCTGAAAGCCCCTTAGCTTCGTCCAGCTGTTCGATAATGTCGGTAGATCTGGGGTTCAGAAGAGGCGATGGAGGCGCGGCCGGATCCGACAGGGATCTAAACTTGTAGATATCCTCCGCAAAGAGCCTGGCCCAGCGATCCGTGAGGGACTTGACCTTTTGGGGGGATGGCCTGTCACGGCCCTGCGCAAGCCATGACCCAATCACTAGGGCTCTTCGACTGACCATTATTGGTCCAGCTGATCCAAGAAGGTTTTGATCACGGCTGTAGCGACGGGAAGTCCAATCTCCTTCCCAAGAACTCTAATCCGCACCGGCCTTTCTTCTACTGCTTCCTCCTTGTCCTCCCGGGGCGGCTCAGTTCGACGTCGTCTAGTCGCTCCAGCCCCACCGCTGCGCTGTCGCTGGTTTGGCGAAGCAGCGTCAGGAACGCGAAGTAGGCCTGGTAGTAAAAACCGAGGGCGGCGTCTTCCGCGGAATGGGTGCTCGTTAGTGGAACGCCACTCATCCGATCACGACTCAAAAGATGTTAAGGTTAAGAATTGACTGACCGAGCAACCTTGACAACGCGGTTCTCACACTCGTTCTGACCCCCACCATCGACTCGTGTGGATAACTCATCGGCTCATCGGCTCATCGGGTTGAGGGACTGCCCGCTCAAGGGCACGGCGCGAATGTCTGCTCCTGGCGGCAAGCGGATCATGAAGCACGTCGCGGCATTCCAAGTCCGATGGACTTCCGCCTGCGGCATCGGATAGCGCTCATCTCGTCCCTGCCATCCTGCCGACGGCGGCCGGGTCGATGAACACCCCCACTCACGCCCCCACCATCCGTCCGAAGTCAGCCCCATGCCCCCACACACCTCCGCCCCCGCCGCCTATCCCATCGGAACCCCCGGCCAGCCCTGGGGCGAGGCGGAGCGGGCGCAGTGGCGGGCGCGGCAGGTGCGGCATCGGCGCTACGACGCCGACGTGCTGCCGCGGATCGAGGCCCTGGCCGAGCGCTTCGAGAAGATCGCCTATGGCCAACTGGACTATGCCGGCGAGACCTATCCGCTCTATGCCCTGGCCAGCCGGCCGTGGGACCCGTCTCTGCCCGCCGCCCTGATCACCGGCGGCGTCCATGGCTATGAGACCAGCGGCGTCATGGGCGC
>JAEYNH010000224.1 GCA_023412655.1 Pseudomonadota bacterium
GCGGTTCGGCGGGCGTGCCGGGCGCCACAGAGCGGCCGGTGGCGCCGGGCGAGCGCTGAGGCGCCGCTAGCCCTCCCAGCGCCCGGCCAGCCAGCGGCCGGGGCTGAGCTTGGGGCCGACCTTGTAGATGGCCGTGATGGAATCGACGATCTCGATGCGGCCGAGCTCTTCGCGCGGGGCCACGGTCTCATGATGGCCGTGGTACCAGCCGTGCATGTCGTCGATCAGCTCCTTGACCATCTCGATGCCGGTGCCCGGCCGGCGCAGGGCGCCTTCGAAGCCGCCCCAGTAGGAGGTGTGCAGGTCCTCGATCAGATAGACCCCGCCGGGCGCCAGGCGCGGCCACAACGCCCGGAAGGAGGCGCGCTGGTGACGGCCGAAATGGGATCCGTCGTCCAGCACCACGTCGAGGCCGCCCATCTCGTCCACCACCGAGGCCAGGAAGGCCGGGTCGTCCTGTGAGCCGATACGGACCTGGTTGGGCGGGGTGACGCGGGCGGCGCAGGCCGGGTCGATGTCGACGCCGAACAGGATGGCCCCGGGACCGAAGTAGCGGCGCCACAGGTCGAGGGAGCCGCCCTGGAAGACGCCGATCTCCAGCATGCGCAGCGGCCGCTCGGCGTTGAGGGCCCGGTAGGGGGCGAACACCCGGTCGTAGAACGGCAGGTAGTGGGTCCACTTGGTCACCCCGCGCCCGTCGCTGTCGTAGAACATCTGCTCCAGCGGCCCGGGATCGGGCGAGCGGCGGCGGAGCATGTCCTCTTCCTTCAGGCGCATCTGCTCGATGGGCAGCAGCTTGGGGCCGAAAGGCTGGGCGGGGCGGGGCGGGGAGGTCTCGCTCATGGGCGGCAAGCTACCCCTTTGGCCGACCGGCGTCATGGGGCGCCGGGGGCTCGCGGCGGCGGACGGGGCCGCCGTAACGCAAATTCGAATGGCGCGGGAACGCGGCGCCGGCCAGGGCGTTTCCGCTGCGACCGCACGAATTCCCCCCGCGTGACGGTCGAAACGGCCGGCTCCGCCTATTCCCCTCGCAATCCCCTGGACCCGAGCGGAGCCGGCCAACTTCCCCTGATAATACCGTAGTTTAGAACGTTTTCCTGTCCAAGTTCCCAGATGGGAACCTTGCGCCGGATTCGGGTGTTTGGCCGCCCGATGACCTTCGTTCGACATATGGCCGACACCGCCAGGCTGGTCCTGGCCGGGGCGGCTCTGGCGGCGGTCCTGGGCACGGGCGCCGGGGCGGCGCTGCGCCCCGACTTCGAGGCCCGGGAGGCGCGGGCCGCGCCGCAGCAGCTGATCCTCAGCGGGGCCCAGCTGGCCAGCGCCGAGGCGGCGGGCCTGGGCTGGCCCCAGCCGGGCGCCGCCAGCTAGGCGCGGAGCCTGGCCGTTAACGGATTCCCCAGGCCTTCAGTCCACCAATGGTTGCATGGCTGCACACGTCATGCCCCGACGCCCGGCCGGCTTTCCGCCGTGGCCCGCCCTGCTGCTCCTGGCGGTTGTGGTGGCGGGGCTGGGATACGTGGGGCTGGTCTCGCCGCGGGACGCGCAGCGGGTGGCGCCGATCTGGCTGGCCAATGCGCCGGTGCTGGCCTGCCTGCTGCGGGCGCCGCCCCGGCAGTGGTGGATCTGGCTGGCGGCGGGCTTCGCCGGCAACCTGACCGCCGATCTGCTGGCCTCGCACACGCCCCTGGCCAGCGCGGCCCTGTCGCTGTGCAACGCCTTCGAGACCGTCCTGTGCGCGGCGCTGATGCTGAAGCTCACCCGCGGGCGCGCGGACCCGACCCAGCCGCGGCAGCTGGCGGCCAGCCTGGCGGCGGCGGCCCTGGCGGCGCTGGCCGCGGCCTTCGTCGCCTCGGCCGTGCTGGGGCTGATGGGCCACCCGGACTACCTGCAGAACCTCGTCATGTGGGCGGTGGCCGACGCCCTCGGGCTGGTGCTGCTGACGCCTTGCGTGCAGGTGCTGCTGGACAGCCGGCGGCTGCTGGCCGAGCGGCCGGTCTCGCCGGCGGGGGTGATCTCCCTGGCCGGGCTGGCGGTGACGGTGGCGGTGGTGTTCGCCCAGAACCAATGGCCGCTGACCTTCCTCGTGCCGCCGGCGATCCTGATGGCCTGCCTGACCCTGGAGGTGTTCGGCGCGGCGGCGGCGACCCTGCTGGCCAGCGCGGTGGCGGTGGCCTTCACCTTCAGGGACCAGGGCCCCCTGGCGCTGACGACCGGCGGCTGGACCACCCGGCTGCTGGTGCTGCAGCTGTTCCTGCTGGTGAACACCGGCATGGCGTTCCATGTGGCGGCGGTGCTGCGCAACCGGCGGCGGATGCGCGAGGAGCTGGAGTTCGCCCGGGCCGAGGCCGAGGCCCAGGCCGCCGAGGCCCTGGCCGCCAAGAGCCAGTACCACCAGCTGGCCGAGCGGGTGACCGACGTGATCATGCGGGCGAAGGTGACCGGCGAGCTGGTCTACCTGTCGGCCAGCGTGGAGACGGTGACCGGCTTCCGGCCGGACGAGCTGGTGGGCTGCAACAGTTTCGACCAGGTGCACCCCGAGGACCAGGGCGCGTTCGCCCAGGCGCACCTGGACATGGTCAGCGGGCGGCGCGCGGCGGGCTCGCTGCTGCGCTACCGGGTGCGGCGCAAGGGCGGCGGCTGGGTGTGGGTGGAGGGCAACCCGACCCTGGTGCGCGACGAGGCCGGGCGGCCGGTGGAATTCGTCGACGTGGCGCGGGACGTGACCGAGCGCGTGGAGCTGGAGGCGCGGCTGGCCCAGGCCCTGGGCGAGGCCGAGCAGGCGGCGCGGGTGAAGTCGGAATTCCTGGCCAACATGAGCCACGAGATCCGCACCCCCCTGACGGCGATCCTGGGCTTCGCCGGCTTCCTGGAGGAGATGGAGCTGGAACCGGCCGCGGCGGGCTATGCGCGCAAGGTGGGCAGCGCCAGCCGGACCCTGCTGGCCATCGTCAACGACGTGCTGGATTTCTCGAAGCTGGAGGCCGGGCGGCTGGACATCAAGCCGCGGCCCGCCGACCCGGCCGAGTGCGCCGCCGACGTGCTGGAGATGTTCGGCCCGCAAGCCGAGGCCAAGGGCCTGGCGCTGGAGCTGTCCACGGGGACCCGGGGCGTGGCCCTGGTGGACGCCGACCGGCTGCGGCAGGTGCTGATGAACCTGACCGGCAATGCGGTGAAGTTCACCGAGGCGGGCCGGGTGCGGGTCAGCAGCGTGTGGGACCCGGAGGCCGGGCGGCTGACCTGCCGGGTCAGCGACACCGGGCCGGGCCTGGACGAGGCGGCGCGGGCCAAGCTGTTCCAGCGCTTCAGCCAGGTGGACGGCAGCACCGCCCGGGCCTACGGCGGCACCGGCCTGGGCCTGGCCATCTGCAAGGGCCTCGTGGAGGCCATGGGCGGGCGGATCGGGGTGGAGAGCCGCCCCGGCGAGGGCTCGACCTTCTGGTTCGAGATCCCGGCCCCCGCGGCGGAGGCGGAGGGCATGCGCGCGGAGGCTGCGCCCGAACCCCTGGCCCTGGCCGGGGTGCGGGTGCTGGCGGCGGACGACAACGCCCAGAACCTGGAGATCCTGCGCTCGATCCTGCGCCCCCTGGGCGTGGCGCTCACCGAAGCGGCCGGCGGCGCCCAGGCGGTGGAGGCGGCGGCGATCGAGGCCTTCGACCTGGTGCTGATGGACCTGCGGATGCCGGGCATGGACGGCTGGGCGGCGGCCCGGGCGATCCGCGCGGCCGACGGGCCCAACCGGGAGACCCCGATCCTGGCCTTCTCGGCCGACGTGGCCTCCGAGGCGCGGGAGGAGGGGCAGGAAGCAATGCGGATCTTCCACGGCCTGGTGCGCAAGCCCATCGAGCCCCTGGAGCTGGTGAAGGCGATCCTGACCTGGTCCCGACCCGAGGACGCGCGGCCCCGGGCGGGGGCGGCCGTGGCCTGACCGGAGCGCCCCGGGGACGGGCGCGAGCTTGACGGTCCGGGGTCCCGGGCGAACAGTGCGATATCCGCGGGAATCTATGGTGCTCCGACGAACGAGCTACACGGACCTCGCGAGCCTCGGGGAGGGGGCGCCGAAACGGCTCGTGCAGCTGAGCGTCGCCCTCGCCGCGACGGCGCTGGCGCTTGCCCTGCAGCTGCTGATCCAGCGGACGGTCCCGGGCGCGGCCGCCTTCATCCTGCTCTATCCCGCGATGCTGGGCGCGGCCCTGGCGGCCGGCTGGGAATCGGGCGCGGTGACCCTGGTGCTGGGCGGGCTGCTGACCCGCTGGATGGCGGTGCAGACGCAATCGTCGCTGATCATCGACACCCCGGCGACCATCGTCACCCTGGCGCTCTATGGGGCCACGGGGGCGACGGTGATCATGCTGGCCCAGGCCTATCGCACCGCGGCTACCACCCTGGCCCAGGAGCGCCGGGCCCTGTCGGAGAGCGAGGCCCGGCTGGACCTGGCGACCCGGGCGGCGGGGGTGGGCGTCTGGGACTGGGACCTCGAGACCAACGACATGGTGGTCTCGGAAGAAGCCAAGGAGATCTTCGGCCTGCCGCCGGGCCGCCCGGTGACCCGGGGGCAGATCGTCTCGGCCACCTATCGGCCGGACCGGGAGGCCGCCTGGAGCCAGGTGGAGCGGGCGCTGGACCCGGACGTGCGCGATCCCAGCCCCTACGAGTACCGCATCGTGCGCCAGAGCGACGGCGAGCTTCGCTGGGTGTGGGCCATCGGCGAGCCGGTTTTCGCCGAGGTGGACGGGGGGATGAAGGCGGTCCGCTATGTGGGCACGGTCCAGGACATCACCGAGCGCAAGCTGGCGGAGGACGCGGTGCGGGCCTCGGAGCGGCGGCTGCGGCTGGCGCTGGAGGCCGGCCGGATGGCGGTGTGGCGGGTGGACATGGACCTGGGGCTGATACCCACCCCCGAGCTGAATCGCCTGCTGGGCTTTGCCTCCGACGCCAAGCCGAGCGTGCAGGAGGTGATCGCCGGCTACATGCCCGGTGAGGTGGAGCGGGTGCGGGGCGTGATCGCCCAGGCCCTGGCGAAGGGGGAGCGCTTCTTCGAGATCGAGTACCGGCACCGGCGCCAGGACGGCCGGGTGCTGTGGCTGCTGAACCGCTCGGAGCTGACCCTGGACGCCGAGGGGCGGCCGGTGAACGCCCTGGGGGTGGTGATGGACATCACCGAGCGCAAGGCGGACGAGGAGCGGCTGAAGCTGCTGGCCCGGGAGGTGGATCACCGGGCCAACAATCTGATGACCGTGATCCAGGGCACCGTGACCCTGTCGCAGGCCGACACCCCCGAGGCGCTGAAGGAGGTCATCGTCGGCCGGATCAGCGCCCTGGCCCGGGCGCATCAGCTGCTGTCGGAGGCGCGCTGGCAGGGCGCGGACCTGCGGCGGCTGGTGGAGGAGGAGCTGCTGGCCTTCAGCCTGGGGGAGGATTCCCGGGTGACAATCGAGGGCGACAGCCTGGCCCTGCCGCCGGCGGCGGCCCAGTCCCTGGCCATGGCGCTGCATGAACTGGCCACCAATGCGGCCAAGTACGGGGCCCTCAGCCGGCCCGGCGGGCGGGTGGAGGTGAGATGGAAGGGCGGTGGGCGCGAGCCGCTGGTGCTGACCTGGACCGAGACGGGCGGGCCGCCGGTGAGCCCGCCGAAGCGGCGCGGCCTGGGCACCCAGATCCTCGCCCGGGCGCTGGCCGGCGCCCTCGGCGGCTCGACGAAGATGGATTGGCGGCCCGAGGGGCTGAAGTGCACCCTGACCCTGCCGGTCCAGCCGAGCGGGCCCGAGATGATCGGCTGAGCGAGGTCAGCTCTTGGGGGAGCGCTTCATGAACACCTGGACGGCCAGGACGATGATGCAGACGACGAGCAGGAAGCCGGCGATGGCCCGAGCGGCGTCGACGAGGAAGCCGACGATCGCCAGGGCGACGATGGCGGCGAGGAGGATGGCGATCCACTTACCCATGTCTATGCAATGGCCAAGCCGGCAAGATGTTCCGGTCAAGCTTTCGTTCCCCGGCGTCTGCGGTCTTGAAATCGCCACGGCGCAGGCATTGGATTGCGGGTGCGGTGCGTCGGGCGCCGCGGCACACCAAAGGCGAACAGCATGAGGGACGCCCTCCGGCAGGCGCTGACCCACCGCATCACCAGTCTCGCGTCGGCCACGGCCGCGCTGACCATGGGCGTGCTCCTTGCGCTCTCCTGGAGCACGTGGACCGTCGAGCGGACGGCCCTGGAGCGGCGGATCACCCATCTGACCGAGCAGGCGGAGCGTTCCAAGGCCCTGTGGAAGACGCAGCTGGCCGCCTGCCATGCGGCCGGGCCCGGCGAGCGGTTGACGACGGCGGCCTACGATGCGCCGGCGGACGCCCGGGACGCGACCCAGCGGCTGCTCACCGAGCAGCCCGAGGGGATCGACGTCTGCGCCCGGATGGAAAGCGCGGACCAGAACGTGCTCTCGACCCTGAAATGATCAAGGCACAGCGGACGGGGGCGCTCGTGCTTGGCCTGGCCGCCATGGCGCTGGCCGGCTGCGAGACGCTGTCGGGACATCGCAAGGTGGAGCCGGCGCCGCCGCCGCCGGTGCTGGCCCTG
>JAEYNH010000004.1 GCA_023412655.1 Pseudomonadota bacterium
CGGGCGCGGGGGGGGCGCCGCGTGAGCGGGCGCCCCGCCCGGGGGGGCGCCCTCCAGGGCCTGGAGGGCGGGCGCACCGCCCCGCCGAGATCCAAGGGAGGCCAGGGTTTCCAGCAGCACGCGTTCGGCGCGCAATTCCGCGGCCTTCACGTCTTCGCGAAGCGCCACCCTGGCGGCGTCGGCCACCGGCGGACAGGCCGCCTTGAGCGTGCGACGGACCGCCCGAAGCGGCGTCACGGCCACGGCGTCCCACCGGCGCGCCACCTCTGCGGCCCGGGTCAGCAGGTCGGGATCGCGCGCCTCGGCCCAGATGGCCCAGAGCAGAAGCGGCACGTTCTGGCCGTGCTCGTCCTGCAGGCGCAGGCACGCCTCGGCCACGGCGGGCCTGGCGTAGGCTTGCAGCGACCAGTCCCAGATATCCACGTCGATCAGGCCTCTTCGGGGCTGGAGCCGCCGATGGGGCCGACATCCTCACCCCAACGCCGCACCGGCTTCCATGAGAGGCCGAAGAGGTCGAGGGCGCGGCCCACCGACTGATCCACCATCTCCTCCAGGCTGGCAGGACGGGCATAGAAGGCGGGCATGGGTGGAGCGATCACCGCACCCATCTCCGCCAGGCGGACCATGGTTCGCAGATGGCCCAGGTGCAGCGGGCTTTCCCGGACCATCAGCACCAGCGGCCGGCGCTCCTTGAGGGTGACGTCGGCGGCGCGGGTCAGCAGGGACGAGGTCACGCCGGTGGCGATCTCGCTCATGGTTCGCACCGAGCAGGGGGCGACGATCATGCCCAGGGTGCGGAACGAGCCGGACGCGATGGCGGCCCCCACGTCGGCGACCCGGTGGACCACGTCGGCGCGGGCCTGCACCTCGGCCAGCGAATGCTCGGTTTCCTGGGCGATGGTGAGCGCGGCGGAGCGGCTGACCACCAGGTGGCTTTCGACGCCAAGCTCGCGGCAGGCGTCCAGGGCGCGCAGCCCGTAGATCATCCCGGACGCGCCGGAGAGTCCGACGATCAGTCGGTCCCGCGGGCGGTCGGACGAATGTTCCGGTGTCGGCATGCGGAGGGTCCCCAACGCCCAAGGCTGCGGCGCAGCTTCAGGCTCCGCCTTGCAAACATATGTGATCTGACAGGGCGGGGAAGCGGGTGTTCACTTGAGGGCCGTCCATCAGCGAGGAGGCTCTCCAGCCATGGCGTTAGATGCCCGTATCCGTGAGCTCGGATCGCGTCACCAGTCTCTCGAACAGGCCATTCAAGACGAGATGCGCAGGCCCTACGCCGACGAGCTCCGACTTCGGGAACTCAAGCGACAGAAGCTCCGGCTGAAGGAGCAGATACAGTCGCTGCGGGAACAGATGCACTGAACCCGGTCCTCTGACGGAGGGATCTAGAGCCGCGTGCGGGTGCAAGCCCCCCGCCGCCATCGGCCCGGATCCCTCCTTGAGGGCGCAGAGAGATCAGTCCTCGTCGCCGTCCGGGCCGTCGGCGAACACGCTTTCGGCCGTGTGGACTTCGAGATCCAGCTCTTCGTCCTCGACCCCCGCGCCCTCGACCACTGCGCCGGTCTCGGACGCCGGCCGGAGGGTCGGACCGTCGGGATCCTCACCGCGGCGAACGGCCTCCTTGGCCCGCTTGTCAGCGGCCTTGCGGACCACCGCGTCCAGCTCAAGCTGGGTGGCGAGGCCCAGGGTCACCGGATCCACCGGCTTGATGTTGGCGCTGTTCCAGTGGCTGCGATTGCGGACCTGGTCGATGGTCGCCTTGGTGGTGCCCAGGAGGCGGGCGACCTGGCTGTCCGGCACTTCCGGGTGGTTGCGCAGGAACCAGGCGATGGCGTCCGGGCGGTCCTGACGGCGCGACACGGGCGTGTAGCGGGGGGCCTTCTTCACCGGCTTAAGAAGTTCGGCGTGACGGCTCTTCTGGGCCACCATGCGGTACTTCTCGTTCTTCTCGGCCCTGTCGAGCTCGTCCCGGCTGAGCTGGCCGTTGGCGATCGGATCGGCGCCGCGGATGTCGCGCGCCACCTCGCCATCGGCGATCCCCTTCACCTCGAGCGGGTGCAGGCCGCAGAAGTCGGCGATCTGGTCGAAGGTCAGCGACGTGTTGTCCACCAGCCAGACGGCGGTCGCCTTGGGCATCAGGATCTGGGTCATATCGGCGTTCCGAAAACGAAGGCGCCCGGCCTTTCGGCCGGGCGGTGAGACTTGATCATATAGGCCGGATCGAACCCGCTGAAAACGGTCTTCTGCGCCGCCCCCTTGTGGGCCGCCTATGAAAAGACCCATCCGGCGGGCAGGCTGTTCAGCTGGACGGCCAGCAGCACCATCCGGTCGCCGCCGCCCAGGTCTATGACCACGTCGGCCCCCGACTGATACACCCCATAGGCGTCGCCCGGCAGCACGTTCACCCGATCGCCCTCCTGCGGATTGAAGTCCGTCACCAGGTCGAGGCCCGCCCCCGAGAAGGTGTGGAACACGTCCATGCCCGGCCCGCCGGAGATGGTGTCGTCGCCCCGGTCGCCGGCCAGCCAGTCCCAGCCCTCGCCGCCCGAGACGCTGTCCGCCCCCTGGCCGCCCCGGACCACGTCGTTGCCCACGCCCCCGTCCAGGGTGTCGTTGCCCAGGTTGCCCAGCACCACGTCATGGCCCCCGTCGCCGTACAGGCGATCCGAGCCCTGGCCGCCCACCACCCAATCCTCGGTCTCGCCGCCCAGGATGGTGTCGTCGCCCATATTGCCGTGCAGGTCGTCGAAGCCCGCACCGCCGACGATGCTGTCGTCCCCGGCCTCGCCTCGCAGGTAGTCGGCGCCCCCGAAACCGTAGAGGGTGTCTCCGCCCGCCCCGCCGTAGATGGTGTTGGCGGCAGCGTTGCCGTTGATCTCGTCGGGGCCCGATCCGCCGCGGGCGTTCTCGATCACCGCGCCCTTCGCCACAGCGACATTGCCCACGAGGCCGCCGATGCTGGAGAAGAAGCCCTCGCGCAGGTCGATCACCTGGGCGGTGGCGTAGCCCGAGAAGTCGAAGGTGTCCGTCCCGGCGGCGTCCCAGACGGCGAACACCAGCTTGGTCGAGGGGCTGAGGGCCACGAACCACGGCCGATCCGCGGTGGCGTTGAAGCCGTAGACCGTATCGCCGGTACGGGTGCTGAAGTTCGGACCATATTCAAGCTGGGCGCCGGCGATGTCGTCCAGCATGGGCGCCGCAGGGTAGGCGCCGGCGAAGGCGGCGCCGGTGTTGTGCTCCCCGAAATAGCTCATCACCGTGAACTGGCGGGTGTCCTCGTAATACTCCGCATGGACCTCGTAGGTGACGGTGTTGTCACCGTCGGCGTCATAGTCGCCGGGGTGGGTCAGGCCGATGGCGTGTCCGATCTCATGGATCAGCACGAAGGCGCCAAAATTCCCCAGAAGGGGCTGGCTCGCGCCGCTCGACGTGATGTTGACCCAGACATCCCCCGAGGCCGAGCTGAAGTCGGGATCGCCGGGATAGTTGGCGAACGCGGCCGCCCCGGCCTGGCCGGACGAGTAGTTGCCGAACAGGATCGAGGCGCTGTCCGAATAGGCCGCCTCGCCCGAGGTTCCCACGCCCACGCGAACGAAGCGTATGTCGGCGACGTCGGCCCAGGCCTGCAAGGCGAGCTCGGCCTGGACGATCTGGGCGGCCTTGAAGGTTGAGAAGCCGGAGATATCGCTCGGCATCACCGCAGGGGCGTTGGCCCGAAAGCCGTAGGTCACGGTATAGCCCACGCCGGCGACGCCCGACCATCCGGGGTAAGGCTCTCCGGTGACCGGATCAAAGCCGGTGAGCTGCTTGGCCGCCCGATCAATGGTGAAGCTGACCTTGTCGCCGACGGCTCCCCCGCGCGCGCCGCCGTTGAGGTAGGCTTGGCGGCCTGGGCCGCCCAGATCCGCAGTCACCGCAGTGGGGTGCGTCAGCTCCAGGGAAGCATCGCGGATCGCAAAAGGCTCAGCTTCGACAGCCATTCTCTCGCCTCAACACCGCATCCCCTTCACTTCTTAAGGGAATCTCCGGTCTGCGACGAGCGGACTCTGCGCGCTTGCCCCCCGAACAGCGAGGGCGCGCCGGGTCAGGCGGAAAGTTCCTTCAGCTTCAGGGCGTCCAGCGGAGCCGCGCTCTTGATGTCGTTGTCGAAGTACGCGTGGACGGGCAGGCCGCGGCGGCGCCACTCGGCGATTTGGCCGGCCCAGCACCGCAGATCGGCGTCGGAATAGCGGCCGAAATAGCGGCCGCCGGGACCGTGGCCACGGACATAGGCCCAGGAGGCCGTCAGCTCCCACGGCGCGGGGGCATGGTGATGGTCGGAGATGCACAAGGCCGCATCGAAGTCGGAGAGGATGCGGAAGACGGCGGGATCGTACCAGGACGGATGGCGGAACTCGATCGTCACCCGGCCCGGCGGCGACAGCTTAAGGAAGCTCGCAAGCCGGTCGTCGTTGCGCCTCAGCATCGGCGGAAGCTGGACGAGGGCGGGGCCGAGCTTTCCGTCCAGCGGCGCCATCCGTCCCCAGACCAGGGCCACCGGCTCGGCGCAGTCCTTCAGCTTCTTGTTGTGGGTGATGAAGCGGCTGACTTTCCAGGCGAACAGGAAGTCGTCGGGCGTCCGCTCGCGCCAGCCTTCGACCATCGCCTCGGATGGCAGGCGATAGAAGCTGGCGTTGATCTCGGCGGTGTCGAAGCGCGTGACGTAGTGAGCCAGGCGGTCCTTGTCCTTGGTCCCCGCCGGGTAGAAGGGTCCGGTCCAGTCCTTGTAGACCCATCCGGAGCAGCCGATGCGCAGTTCGCCCATAGCGTGCGGAATGCGCCAGAGCTTGCCCAGGTTCAGGGCCGGCGCTTCAGGCCGCGGCGAACCCCGCACGCCTCCGCAGGATCATCGGCCGCGATGAGCTTGCAGAAAAAGTCGGGCCAGGCGGGAATTGTGAGACCCGCGGCGGGTGCACATCTCTGCCATTGTCACGCTCAGGAGCGCCCATGGCCGACCTTTCCGCCTATCCCATCACCCGCCGCTGGCCCGCCGCCGATCCTTCCATCATCCAGCTCTATTCATTGCCGACGCCAAACGGCGTGAAGGTGTCGATCGCCCTGGAAGAGCTGGAGCTCCCTTACGAGCCGCACAAGGTCGACTTCGCCAGCGACGAACAGAAGAGCCCTGAATTCCTCTCGCTGAACCCGAACGGGAAGATCCCGGCGATCATCGATCCCAATGGACCGGACGGGCAGCCCCTCGCGCTGTTCGAATCCGGCGCGATCCTCCTCTACCTGGCCGACAAAACCGGCAAGCTGATCCCCGGCGCTGCGGCGGCGCGCTGGCAGACGATCCAGTGGGTGATGTTCCAGATGGGCGGCCTTGGGCCCATGTTCGGCCAGCTGGGCTTCTTCCATAAATTCGCCGGCCGTGAGTACGAGGACAAGCGGCCTCTCCAGCGCTACGTCGACGAATCCAGGCGCCTGCTGGGTGTGCTGGACGGACGCCTGGAAGGCCGCACCTGGGTGATGGGCGACGACTACACCATCGCCGACATCTCGATGCTGGGCTGGGTGCGCAACCTGATCGGCTTCTACGAGGCGCGCGACCTCGTGGAGTTCGAAAGCCTCAGGAACGTGCCGACCTGGCTGGAGCGCGGGCTGGCCCGGCCCGCTGTGCAGCGTGGCCTGGCCATTCCCGCCTAATCCAGGGGAACTCGTCCCAGGATCTTCAGGCCATAGCCGCCCGAGCCCGGCAGCACGGTGCTGGACGAGGTCAGCAGCAGCATGTCGCGGACGCCCAGGTCGAGCAGGATCTGGGCGCCGATGCCGTAGTCGCGCAGCACGTTCTGACTGTGGTCCGCCTGCTGCCCGTAGCGCTCGGAAAGCCAGTGCGGATTGCTGTCGCGGATGAACACGGCGACGCCTGCGCCATCGTACTCGGCGATGGCCTGCAGGGCGCTCGGGACATAGCTGCGGCGGGCTTCCACCGCGCCCAGCATGTCGGTGGCCAGGTCGACCCGGTGCATGCGCACCAGCGTGGGCTTGTCGGGGTCGATGCGGCCTTTGGTGAGCACCACGTGCTCGGTCTGGTCCAGGATGTTGCGGTAGATGACCATCCGGAACTTGCCGCCGTAGGCGCTCTCGAACGGAGTCTCGAGCACCCGCTCCACCTGCCGTTCGGTGCGGCGGCGGTAGGCGATCAGGTCGGCGATGGTGCCGATCTTCAGGCCGTGCAGCTGGGCGAAGGCCACGAGGTCCGGAAGCCGGGCCATCGACCCGTCATCCTTCATGATCTCGCAGATCACCCCGGCCGGAACCAGGCCGGCCATGCGACTGATGTCCACGGCCGCTTCGGTGTGACCCGCGCGGACGAGCACGCCGCCGTCCTTGGCCACCAGGGGGAAGACGTGGCCCGGCGAGACGATGTCGTCCGCGCCCTTGGTGGCGTCCACCGCCACGGCGATCGTGTGGGCCCGGTCGTGGGCCGAGATGCCGGTGGTGACGCCCTCGCGGGCCTCGATGGAGACGGTGAAGGCCGTGCCGTGGCCCGACTGGTTGTCGGTGGCCATGGGCGGCAGGCGCAGCTGCCGCGCCCGGTCGGCGGTGATCGACAGGCAGATCAGGCCGCGGGCGTGCTTGGCCATGAAATTGATCTGCTCGGGGGTGGCGAACTGGGCGGGGATGATGACGTCGCCCTCGTTCTCCCGGTCCTCGGCGTCCACAAGGATGTAGGGACGGCCGTTTCGCGCGTCCTCGATGATCTCTTCGATCGGGCTGATGGCCTGGCTCACGGCGTCGGTCTCCGCATCGCGCGGCTTCGCGCCGTCGAAGGGGGTCACGAGATACGGGCGGTTCATGCGCGGGCCTTCATGCTTGCGAAGTCCATGACCTGCTCGGCGACCGTCGCCAGCTGCCAGGCATCCTTCGCATCCTTCGGTTCGCCGGCCTGGTCGAACAGGTCGGTGGTGGCGTTGAGGGCGGCTCCGAACGGGGTGGGCCAGCCCCGCAGCGCATGTATGATCGCACGCAGCGCCGTCAAAGTCGTCCCGGCCGCCTGCCAGCCATCGGCGGTGATGATCGTGCCCACCGGCTTGCCGGAGAGATAGGGCCGGGTCTCGCCGCGGGTGAGCTCGAGTGTGTCGAGGGCGTTTTTCACCACCCCAGAGATCGAGCCGTGGTAACCGGGACTGGCGACGATCACGCCATCGGCGCGACAGATCGTCTCGGCGAGCGAGCGCTGCGCCTCGGTGATCTCGCTCGGGCGCGGATCGAAGGTCGGCAGGGTGGAGATGAATTCGCCGCCCAGCAGGCGGGTCTCGGCGCCCAGCTCCTCGCAGCGCTTGAGAGCGGCCATCAGGGCGCGCTCGCTGGAGGAGCCGGGCCGCACCGTGCCGCCGAGGCCGACGATCAGCGGCCGTGTCATCTTTGGGTCCCGAAGATCATGCCGCCGTCTTAGCGCGCGGAACGTCCGTCGTCGCCCCTGACGCGGCGGCCGGTCGCAGGGCTCGGCGCGGACCGGCCTTCGCCCGCCCCTCCAGCCCGCAGACGGCGCGGCTTCAGGCCGCCGCGACCTCCGCCGGGAAAGCGGCCTTCAGCTCGCCCTTCATGATCTTCCCATTGGCGTTGCGCGGCAGGGTCTCCGGCCAGAACGCCACCTTCACCGGGACCTTGAAGGCGGCCAGGCGCGAGCGGACCAGGTCGCGCAGCTCCTGCTCGGTGGCCGTGCCGCCCGGCCGCAGGTGGACCACCGCCGCCGGCTCCTCGCCGAGGGTCTTGTGCGGCAGGCCGATAAGGGCCGCGTCCATGACGTCGGGATGCTCGTAGAGGACGTTCTCCACTTCCACGCAGTAGATGTTCTCGCCGCCGCGGATCAGCATGTCCTTGGCCCGGTCGATGATGAACAGGAAGCCTTCCTCGTCGAGGCGGGCGAGGTCGCCGGTGCGCAGCCAGCCGTCGACGAAGGTCTCCGCCGTCGCCTCGGGCTTGTTCCAGTAGCCCTTCACCACCTGCGGCCCCTTGACCCAGAGTTCGCCCACGGCGCCGGGCGGAAGGATGGTCCGGCCGTCGGCCGGGTCGCGGATCTGCATCTCGCCCACCGGAGCGGCCGGACCGGCGCTGTCCGGCCGGGCCTCGTAGTCCTTGCCCAGGTGGGACGTGAAGGTGGCCGTGGTCTCGGTCATGCCCCAGCCGTTGCCCGGCTGCGAACCCGGGAAGGTCTCGGCGATCCTGCGCACCAGCTCCGGGGCCGAGGGCGCGCCGCCGTAGGTGACCGTCACCAGTGAGGACAGATCGTACTTGGCCCGCGCGGGATGCTCGATGAGCTGCCAGGCAATGGTCGGCACGCCGCCGGTGGCGGTGACCTTCTCCCGCTCGATCAGCTGCATGGCCGGCTCGGCGTCCCAGCGGTGCATCAGCACGATCTTGCCGCCCGCGTTGAGAGCCGGCGACAGCGTCGCGGACAGGCCCGTGGCGTGGAACATGGGGATCACGAGCAGGCTCACCCGCTGAGGCAGCTTGGTGGCGTCCAGCTCGGGCAGCGGCTCGCCTGCGCGAAGGAAGTTGCGGGCGGCCGCGATGCCCGCCGCTCCGATGTTGGACGTCATGTTCCGATGGGTGCCCAGGGCGCCCTTCGGCTTTCCGGTCGTGCCGGAGGTGTAGAGGATGGTGGCGTCGTCTTCCGGTTCGAGCGCTACGTCCGGCAGGGCCTGCTCGGGCAGGGCGCCCCAGTCGTTGACCCGTCCGATCACATCCTCGAGGCGCTGGATGCGCGGATCGGACGCCTCGGCCTTGAGACGCGAGACGTACACCCGCTCAAGGGCGGCCAGGCCGGCGAGATGCGGCGCGATCCGCTCGAGCCGCTCATCGTCGATGATCGCAACCTTGGCCCCTGAATCGGCCAGGCCGTATTCGAGCTCCGGACCCGTCCACCAGGCGTTCAGCGGCGTGACCACCGCGCCGACCAGTTGGCCCGCCCAGAAGGCGACCGGCCATTCGGGCAGGTTGCGCATGATCACGGCCACCCGGTCGCCCTTCTTCACCCCGTCGGCGATCAGGCGGTGGGCGAGCGCGATCGTGGCGCGACCGAAGCTGTCGAAGGTGGCGCGCTCGTCCTCGTAGACGAGGAACTCCCGCTCCTTGAACCGCATGCCGTTCAGGAAGACGTCGCGCAGGGTCGGCGGCGCGTTCTTCCAGATGCGCGTGCGCACGCCGCGGATCGTCGCCTCCCCGATCTCAAACGGGCTGCCCGGCGCCGTCAGGCGGGCGTGCGCTTCGGCGATGCTGAGGACCGGCCAGGTCTCTTGGCTCATGCGACTATCTACTCCTGCTCGGCCGCCGGCGCCTTGCCCCGGCGCTCGGCGTAATGGGTGCGAATCTCGGCCAGCTCGGCGGCGAACCGCTTCTCCGCCTCCGCCTTGAGACGAGGGATGTGGTAGCTGGGGAAGAGGTCGTTTTCGGGCGGATAGTCCTTCAGGATCTGCTTCGCCAGCGTGACCTTGTGGACCTCGGTGGGGCCGTCGGCGATCCCCATGACCAGGGCCGAACTGACCATCCGCATGAACGGCATCTCGTTCGAGACGCCGAGGGCGCCGTGCAGGTGCGCCGCCTTGGTCGCCACGTCGTGGTAGACCTTGGGCATGGCCACCTTGATCGCGGCGATGTCCTTGCGGACCTTGTTGTAGTCCTTGTGCTTGTCGATCAGCCAGGCGGTGCGCAGGACCAGCAGGCGGAAGCTCTCCACGGCGATCCAGCTCTCGGCGATCTGCTCCTGCACCATCTGCAGGTCGGCGAGGCGCCCGTCCCGGGTGGTGCGCGACACCGCCCGCCGGCACATCAGATCGAGGGCGTGACGGCAGGCCCCCACCGTGCGCATCGCATGGTGCACCCGTCCGCCGCCCAGGCGGACCTGGGCGATCACGAAGGCGCCGCCGCGCTCACCCAGCAGGGCGTCGTGCGGCACGCGGACATTGTCGTAGCGGACGTAGGCCTCGTTGCCGCCGCCGATCTCGCCCCCCGCGCCCACGGCCACGTTGCGGATGATCTCCACCCCCGGCGTATCGGTGGGCACAAGGAAGATCGAAGTGCGCCGGTAGGGGTCCTTGGCGTCGGGATCGGTGACCGCATAGACCACCAGCAGCTTCGAGTACTTGGCGTTGGTGGAGAACCACTTCTCGCCGTTGATCACCCAGTGCTCCCCATCCAGCACCGCGGTGGTGCGGAAGGTCAGGGGATCAGACCCGCCGGTGGGCTCGCTCATCGAGAACGCCGACCGGATCTCCCCGTCCAGCAGGGGCTTGAGCCAGCGCTCCTTCTGCGCCTCGGTGCCGTAGTGGGCGATGATCTCGGCGTTGCCGGTGTCCGGCGCCTGGCAGCCGAAGATGGTGGGGGCCAGGCTGTTGCGGCCCAGCTTCTCGTTCATCAGGGCGAGCTTGACCTGTCCGAAACCCTGACCGCCGAGTTCGGGGCCGAGATGGCAGGCCCACAGCCCCTGTTCCTTCACGCGCGCCTGCAGCGGCTTGATGAACTTCTCACGTCCCAGCGAACTCCAGGCGGCGAGACCGAGGTGCGACAGCGGCTCCACCTCCTCGCGCATGAAGTCTTCGATCCAGTCCAGCTTCTTCTGGAAGTCGGGGTCGGTCTCGAAATCCCACGCCATGGCGTATCTCCCACGGGGTTCCGCTCTTGGTGAACGGCATTTCGAATTATCGGTATCCCCGAAGCCATTATCTACACCGCAGGCCAGCGCGCAACCGTCAGAAGGCGCCTCCGGAGCCGGGTGTTCGAAACCGGCAGGCCGCATCCCGGAACGCCACGCCATCGCAGCGTCCCGCTTGCCGCGGAGGGCGCGGGAGGGGCAAAACAATGGTCATGAAGGCCAAGTCCCTCGGGTTCAGCCCCGACCGTCTCGCCCGGATCGACCGGTTCCTGCAGGAGAAGTACGTCGGCCCAGGCAAACTGCCCTGCGCCCAGTTCCTCATCGCCCGCGACGGCGAGACCGCGCACGAGAGCGTGCTCGGCCAGCAGGATCCCGAGCGGGGGGGCGCGCTGGGCGAGGACACGGTCTTCCGCATCTATTCCATGACCAAGCCGGTCACGAGCGTGGCCCTGATGCAGTTCGTGGAGGAAGGCGTGATCGCGCTGGACGATCCGGTGGCCAAGCACATCCCGGAATGGGCCGGGCTCGGCGTCTTCTCCGCGGGGATCGGACCCTACCTGACGACGCCGCCCGACCGGCCCATGCAGGTGGCCGACCTCCTCCGGCACACCTCGGGCCTCACCTACGGGTTTCAGAACCGCACCAATATCGATGCCGCCTACCGCCGGCAGAAGCTGGACGCGATCTACGACGGCTACGACCTCGAAGGCATGATCCAGGCCCTGGCCAAGCTGCCCCTGGAGTTCTCGCCGGGAGAGGCCTGGAACTATTCCGTCTCCACCGACGTGGTGGGCTATCTGGTGCAGAAGCTCGCCGGGATGCCGCTGGACCAGGCCCTGAAGGCGCGCATCTTCGATCCCCTGAAGATGGCGGATACGGGCTTCCAGGTGCGGGAGGATCAGCGAGGCCGTTTCGCCGCCTGCTACGAGGCCGTGCCCGGCGGCGGGGTCCGGCTGCAGGATGATCCGGCCACCAGCCCGTTCCTCGGCGCGCCGAAGCTTTTGTCGGGCGGCGGCGGCCTGGTCTCCACGGCCCGCGACTACATGCGCTTCGCCCGGATGCTGCTGAACGGCGGCGAACTGGACGGCGCGCGCATCCTGGCCCCCAAGACCCTCCGGCTGATGACCTCGAACCACCTGCCGGGCGGCGCCGACTTGACCCAGGTGTCGCGCTCGCTGTTCTCGGAAAGCACCAACGCGGGGATCGGCTTCGGCCTCGGCTTTGCCGTGGTGTTCGATCCGCCGAAAACCCTGATCCCCTGCTCCCAGGGCGAGTTCTACTGGGGCGGCATGGCTTCGACGGCGTTCTGGGTCGATCCGGTGGAACAGGTCACGGCGGTGTTCATGACCCAGCTCATGCCCTCGTCCACCTATGCGATCCGGCGCGAGCTGCGGACGCTGACCTACTCGGCCTTGATGGAGAGCCGGGCCTAGCGGGCGCTCTCGCCTTCCTCGATGGGCATGCCCAGGCCAGTGTCGGGGGCCTCGCCCTCGACCTTCTCGGCGGTGGGCAGCATGCGCGCCTTCCGCCAACCGCCCCACCGGTAGTAGCCGGCCGCGAGCAGCACCATGACGATGCTGCCCACAGGGAAGCTCCACCAGATCGCGTCGGCGCCGATATGCGGCATCATCACCGTGGCGAACGGCACGCGCACCACCCACAGGGCGATGATCATCGCCAGGAGCGGCGGCCAGACCGCGCCCGTCGCCCGCACCACACCGTTGAAGATGAAGGCCACGCCGAAGGGGATGAAGCCCCACAGGACGATGGTGTTGATGCGGCCGGCGATCGCCATGGCCTCGCTGTCCGCCGGCAGGAAGGCCGCCATCACATAGGATTTGGCGATCTCAAGCACGATCACCAGCACGGTCGTGCCGAGGAAGGCGAAGATGACGCCCTTGCGCGCCACCTCGGCCACGCGGTCCATGCGGCCCGCGCCGACATTCTGGGCGGCGATGGTGGAGACGGCCGCGCCCAGGGCCATGGCCGGCATCTGCACATAGGTCCAGATCTGCACCGCCGCGCCATAGGCGGCCGCGGTCTGGGAGCCGAAGCCGTTGACCAGGCTCATCATGGTCACGGCGGCCAGGCTGATGACCATCATCTGGAACGCCATCGGCAGGCCCTTGAACACCAGGGTGCGGATGATCGTCAGGTCTGGCTTCAGCAGGTGGAACTCACCCGGCCGGAGCACCAGGATCGACTTGCGCCGGTAGAGATGGACCATGAAGGCCACGAGGGTGATCGCCTGGGCGATCAGGGTCGCCGTGGCCGAGCCGGCGATCTCGAGGCGCGGGAGCGGACCCACGCCGAGGATCAGCAGCGGGTTCAGGATGACGTCGAGCAGCACCACCATGGCCGAGAAGTAGAATGGGGTGCGGCTGTCGCCCGTGCCGCGCTGGGCCATCATCAGGAAGGTGGTGAAATAGATCAGCGGCAGGGCGAGGAAGATCACCGTGAGATAGGCCACCGCCTCGGCGCGGGCGTCGGCCGGGGTGCCCATGGCGTCCAGGATCAGGGGCGTGAGCGCGACGCCCGCCAGGCCCACGACGGTCGAGGCCACCGCGAAGAACAGGGTGCAGGTGCCCACCACCTTGCGCGCCGTCCGCTCGTCCCGCGCGCCCATGGCCTGGCCGATCAGGATGTTGGCCGCCATGGTCAGGCCAAACATCGCGCCCAGCATCAGGAAGAAGATCTGGTTGGCGTTGGAGATGGCGGCGAGGGCCGATTCGCCCAGGGTGTGGCTGACCCAGATGGCGTTCGCCGAGCCGTTGACCGACTGCAGGACATTGGAGCCGAGCAGCGGCAGCGAGAAGAGGAGCAGGGTCTTGCCGATCGGCCCAGCGGTCAGATCGGGCCCCCGCCGGCCCATCGCTCCTGTTCGCTGCACCACGTTCTCCCCACTCTGCCCGTGGGCTGTAAGTCCCCGTAGCGCCGGAATCCATACCGCAGTTGCGGCGCCGGGCGGCGATTTCGGTCCGGAGCCCACAGATGAGGGCCGCCCTGCAGGGTTGAGCCCGCGCCGTTTCGCTGTAAGTACGGCCAGCGAGGGGTGAACTCGGTTCTTGAGCGGCGGGGCGCCGCAAAGCGAACGATCAGAAAGGCCGCATGAAGATCCTGATCACGGGCGGAGCCGGCTTTATTGGGTCGGCTGTGATCCGCCGGGCGATCCAAGAGGGCCACCAGGTGGTGAACCTCGACGTCCTCACCTACTCCGCCAACCTGGAAAACGTCGCGGCCGTCGAAGGCCATGACGGCTATGCGTTCGAACAGGCGGACATCTGCGACAAGGCCCGGGTCGAGGCGATTTTCGCCCGCCACCGGCCCGACGCAGTGATGCACCTGGCCGCCGAGAGCCACGTCGACCGCTCGGTGGAAGGGCCGCTGGAATTCGTCCAGACCAACATTGTCGGCACGGCGGTGCTGCTCGAAGTCGCCCGCGCCTACTGGTCGGGCCTTGAGCCGGCGGCCAAGGCGACCTTCCGCTTCCACCATGTCTCCACCGACGAGGTCTTCGGCGCGCTTGGCGAGGACGGCGAGTTCACCGAGGAGACCCCTTACGATCCCACCTCGCCCTATTCGGCGTCGAAGGCGGGCGCCGACCATCTCGTGCGCGCCTGGGGCCGGACCTACGGCCTGCCGGTGGTGATCACCAACTGCTCGAACAATTATGGCCCGTATCAATTCCCGGAGAAGCTGATCCCGACGGTGATCACCCGGGCGCTGGAGGGCAAGTCGATCCCCGTCTACGGCGACGGCCGGCAGATGCGCGACTGGCTGCACGTGGACGACCACGCCGACGCCCTGCTCACCGTCCTGCTGAACGGCCGGCTGCACGAGACCTATGCGATCGGCGGCGACGCCGACCATCGCAACATCGAGGTCGTGCGGATGATCTGCGCCGAACTCGACAAGGTCGCCCCCGGCAACACGCCCCACGCCGAGAAGATCGAGTTCGTCACCGACCGTCCGGCGCATGACTTCCGGTACGCCATCGACGCCTCGAAGATCGCCCGCGAACTGGGCTGGACGCCGAAGGTGACCCTGGACCGCGGCCTTGCCGAGACCGTCCGCTGGTACGTGGACAACTACGGCTGGGTGGAGCGGATCCGCGAGCGCGGCTTCCACTCGGAGCGGCTGGGGCTGGTGAAGGCGTGAGCGTCCGGGTCCTGATGTTCGGGACCACCGGGCAACTCGCTCGCGAGGTCCTCCGCCAGGCCGACGCCCACGACGTGACCCTGACGGCCCTGTCCCGGGCGGAGGCCGACCTCGCCGAGCCGGACGCCTGCGCCCGCCGGGTGGCCGAGCATCGTCCGGACGTGGTGATCCTGGCCGCCGCCTATACCGCCGTGGACCTGGCCGAGACCGAGGGCGTGCTCGCCCGCCGGGTCAACGCCGAGGCCCCGCGCGCCATCGCCAAGGCCTGCGCCTCGGCGGGGGCCGCCCTGGTGCATTTCTCCACCGACTATGTGTTCGACGGGACCAAGGGCGCGCCCTACCTGCCGGACGACGCCGTCAACCCGCTGAACGCCTATGGCGAGACCAAGCTGGAGGGCGAGCGCCACGTGCTCGCCACCTGCCCCCGGGCGGCGGTGATCCGCACGTCCTGGGTCGTCTCGGCCCACGGCAAGAACTTCGTGAAGACCATGCTGCGGCTGGCCGGCGAGGGCCACCCGCTGAAGGTGGTGGATGACCAGTTCGGGCGCCCGACGAGCGCCGCCGATCTTGCCGGCTTCGTGCTCTCCCAGACGCCCCGCTGGAGCGAGGCGTCGTCCGGCGACGCGGCCTTCGGCCTGCACCACTTCGCCAATGCGGGCGAGACCAGCTGGCGCGGCTTCGCCGAGGGCGTTTTCGAGCTCGCCCTGGGCTCGGCGGCCCCGCAGGTGGGCGGCCAGAAGACCGCCGAGCGGCCCTCGCCGGCCGCCCGGCCCCTGCGCGGCGTCCTGGACACCTCGCGCACCGAGGCGGTGTTCGGCGTGACCATCCGGCCCTGGCGCGAGGCCCTGGCCGAGATCGTGGCCGAACTGCAGTCCCAATCCCAGACCGAGGCGAAACCCGCATGAGGCGCGGCATCATCCTGGCGGGCGGCGCGGGCACGCGCCTTCATCCGCTGACCCTGGCGGTCTCCAAGCAGCTCCTGCCCGTCTACGACAAGCCGATGATCTACTATCCGCTGTCGGTCCTGCTGCTGGCCGGCGTGCGCGAGATCCTGATCATCACCACCCCGGAGGACCAGCCCTCGTTCAAGCGGCTGCTGGGCGACGGCGGCCAGTTCGGGGTGCGCTTCGAATATGTGGTCCAGCCGACGCCGGGCGGCCTCGCCGAGGCCTATCTGCTGGGCGAGGAGTTCGTCGGCGGCCAGCCCAGCGTGATGATCCTCGGCGACAACATCTTCTTCGGCCAGAACTTCCGCCGGATGCTGCAGCGCGCCGGAGAGCGGACCGAGGGCGCCACCGTGTTCGGCTATCCCGTCCACGACCCCGAGCGCTACGGGGTGGTCGAACTGACGCCCGAGGGCCGGGCGCTCTCCATCGAGGAGAAGCCCGCCAAGCCGAAGTCGAACTATGCGGTCACCGGCCTCTATTTCTACGATGGCCGCGCCAGCGAGATCGCCAAGACGCTCACCCGCTCCGCCCGCGGCGAGCTGGAGATCACCGCCCTGAACCAGGTCTATCTGGACGAGGGCGCGCTGCAGGTGGAGCTGCTGGGACGCGGCTTCGCCTGGGAGGATGCGGGCACCCACGACAGCCTGATCCAGGCCGGCGAGCTGATCCGCACCTTCGAGCAGCGGCAGGGCCTGCGCATCGGCTGCCTGGAGGAAATCGCCTATCAGCAGGGCTGGATCGGCCGCGACGAGCTGATCAAGGTCGCCGACCTGCAGGCCAAGAGCGAATACGGCAGGTACCTGCGCGAGCTCGCGGAGCGCCCGCCGGGAGAGCCGGCCGAGTAATGCCGGGGGTGACGCTCAGGCCGGCGGCTCCGGGCGACGCGCCTGCGCTGAACCGGCTGATGCAGGCCTCGTCGGCCTACCACGGCGAGTACGCCCCCATGCTGCAGGGGTACGCTATCACCCCCGAGCAGATCGCCCGGGACCTGTTCGTGGTCGCCGAGGACAGCGGCGGGATCCTGGGGTTCTACAGCCTCGTCATCGAGGGCGATCCCGAGCTGGACCTGATGTTCGTGGCCGACGCGGCCCAGGGCCGGGGTCTGGGCGAGCGCCTGTTCCGGCACATGGCCTCGCAGGCCCGGGCGCTGGGCATCGACGCGGTCAAGGTCGTCTCCAATCCGCCGGCCGAGGGCTTCTACCGCCGCATGGGATGCGAGCGCATCGGGACCCGACGGCCGAAAGGGCGGGTCACCTGGACCCAGCCCATCCTCTACCTGCGCCTGGCCTAGGCGCGCGCCAGTCGGCTGCGGGTGCGGGCGAAGGCCAGATAGACCACCACCCCGATCGTGTTCCAGATCAGGAAGTTGCGCATGGTGGTCAGCGGAAGGCTGGTGAACAGCCAGATGCAGCCGCCGATGGCCAGCACCCCGACCACCGGCCACAGGGGCGTGCGGAAGGGCCGGTGCGCATCGGGCTCCCGGCGACGCAGGATCATCATGCAGGCGGCGGTGGCGATGAAGGCGATCAGTGTGCCCGCATTGGCCAGGGCGGCGATCTCGCCCAGGGGGAAGATGCCGGCGATCACCGCCGCCACCACGCCCGTGAAGATGGTGACCAGGGCGGGCACGCCCCGTCCGCTGACCTTGGCGAGGCCCGCCGGCAGCAGGCCGGCGCGGGCCATGGCGAAGAAGATTCGGCTCTGGCCTTACATGAAGGCCATGATCACCGCCGGGAGGGCCACGAAGGCCACCGCCGCCATCATGCCCGCGGCCAGCGGATGGCCCAGGGCCCGCAGGACCAGGGCCAGCGGCTCCTCGCTCGTCGCCAGTTCGGCCGCAGGCATGGCGCCCAGGGCCGCGGCGGCCACCACCATGTAGATGACCGTGCAGATCAGCATCGAGCCGACGATGCCGATGGTCAGGTCGCGGCCCGGATTCTTGGCCTCCTCCGCCGCCGTGGAGATGGCGTCGAAGCCGTAGAAGGCGAAGAAGATGATGGCCGCCGCCGCCATGACCCCGACCCGCGCGCCGTCCGCGTTGGTCGTCGGGAGGAAGCCGTTGGGCATGAAGGGCTGGAAGTTGGCGGCGTTGAAGCCCGCCACCGCCACCGCCACGAACACGGCCAGGGCAAGCAGCTTCAGGATCACCAGGACGAAGTTGACGTTGGCGCTCTCGCGGGTGCCGGCCAGCAGCAGGGCGCTCACCGCCAGGGCGATGAACACCGCCGGCAGGTTCACGACACCGCCGGCGTGGGGCCCGGCGATCAGTGCGGTCGGCAGTTCAAGGCCCGCCTGGTGCTGCAGGAAGCCCACGGCATAGGCGCTCCAGCCCACCGACACGGCGCTGCAGACCACCGTGTACTCGAGGATCAGGCTCCAGCCGACGATCCAGGCCAGGAGCTCCCCCAGCACGGTGTAGGAATAGGTGTAGGCGCTGCCGGCCGCCGGCATCATGGTCGCCATCTCGGCGTAGGCCAGGGCGGCGCAGGCGCAGACGGCGCCCGCCAGGACGAACGAAAGGATCACCGCCGGTCCCGCCAGGCCCGCGCCGACGCCGGTGAGGGTGAGGATGCCTGTGCCGACGATCGCCCCCACGCCCAGGGCCACGAGGTGCGGCCAGCTCAACGTCCGCCGCAGGCCGCTGCCGTGCTCCGAGACCTGCGAGGCGGCGAGCGGCTTTCGGCGCGTGATGAAGCTCATCGTTTCCTCCCCCTTGGAACCGCAACCATGCGCTGAGCTGCCGGCCCTGGACAAGCCTTGCCTTGGCTATAGCCTGACGACGCAATTTTCTTGCGGGGGAGTCTTCGAATGCGTCACCTGCTGCCGGCCGCCTGCGCGGCCCTGGTCCTTCTCGCCCAACCCGCCATGGCTCAGGAGACCGCCGGGGATGCGGCGGTGAGCCGCCTGGTGGCCGACTACGAGGCCTGGTGGCTTTCCGAGGATCCGTTCACCGCCGGCAGGCTGGGCGACCGGTCGGCGCTGGCCAGGTTGCCCGACGTGACGCCCGCAGCCGACGCCCGGCGCAAGGCGTCGCTCGAGGGTTTCCGCGCGCGGCTGGCGGCGATCCCCGACACCGGGCTGACGGCCGAGGCGAAGCTCAATCGCGACCTGCTGGCCTGGACGGTGGACTCCAGTCTTTCCCGCATCCGCCTGGACGACGCGCGGATGCCGATCTCCAGCGACGGCGGCTTCTACGACATCCTCGACTACTTCGCCTCGGTCACACCGGTCCGCAGCCGCGAGGATGCGCTGGCGTGGATCGGCCGGCTCGAGGCCGCGCCGAAGAACTTCAACGACCATGTGGCGAACACCCGACGGGGCCTGAAGACCGGCTTCACCCAGCCGCGCGTCACGGTCGAGGCGGTGATCAAGGCGCTGAAGGAGCGGCAGGCGGTGTCGGGCGACGACGATCCGCTGCTCAAGCCCCTGGCCAGGCTGCCCGCCACCATCCCGGCCGCCGAACAGGCCCAGCTGCGCGCCCGGGCCCGGGCGGCCGCCGACGGCCTGCGGCCGCTGCGCGCCGATTTCATCACCTTCCTGGAGCGGGACTATCTGCCCGCCGCGCGCAAGGGTCTGGGCGCCCGCAGCCTGCCGGACGGCGAGGCCTACTACCGCTTTGTGGTCCGCGACCACACCACCACCGACCTCACTCCCGACCAGATCCACGACCTGGGCCGCGCCGAGGTGGCCCGCATCCGGGCCCGCATGGAAGTGGTGATGAAGGAAGCGGGGTGGACCGGCGACCTCGCCGGCTTCATCGACATGCTCCGCAAGGATCCGCAGTTCTACGCCAAGTCGCGCGAGGAGCTGCTGGAGAAGGCCTCCGAGATCGCCAAGCGGATCGACGACCAGCTTCCGGGCTATTTCGCGACCCTGCCCCGCCTGCCCTACGGGGTGCGGCCGGTGCCTCGGGAGCTCGAGGCGGGCTACACCACGGGACGCTATTTCCCGGGCAGCCCGGAGCAGGGTGTGGCGGGCGGCTACATGGTCAACACCTATGCCCTGGACCAAAGGCCGCTCTACGAGCTGCCCGCGCTCACCGCCCACGAGGCGGTCCCCGGCCACCACCTGCAGATCGCCCTGTCCCAAGAGCTGAAGGACGTGCCGGCGTTCCGACGCGAGGGCGGCTATTCCGCCTATGTGGAAGGCTGGGGCCTCTATTCCGAGAAGGTGGCCGGCGAGATGGGCATCTACCGGACGCCCTATGAGCGGTTCGGTCAGCTTTCCTACGAGATGTGGCGCGCCTGCCGGCTGGTGTCGGACACGGGCATCCATTGGAAGGGCTGGACCATCGACCAGGCCAAGGCCTGCTTCCTGGAGAACACCGCCCTCGCGCCCCTGAACATCGACGTCGAGGTGGCCCGCTACGTCTCCTGGCCGGGCCAGGCCCTGGCCTACAAGGTGGGCGAGCTCACCTATGTGCGCCTGCGGGAAAAGGCCCAGGCCGCCCTCGGCGAGAAGTTCGACCTGCGCCGCTTCCACGACGCCGTCCTGCTCGCCGGCCCGCTGCCGATGAGCGTGCTGGAATCCCGCGTGGACGCCTGGATCGTGGCCGAGAGGCAACGCTCCTGATCGATGTTTACAAAACCAGTCTGAACGCTGTTTAGAAATATTCGTGCAACGTGGTTCTGCTGCGCTGCGCGACTGAACGAATTCAGGGACCGGACCGAAGCCTCGAAAAATGGGGCGCGGCCTTGGGGAGGAGACTGGGATGACGAAGGCACGCATTTCCGTGCTGGGCGTGCTGGCCAGCGCCGGCATGCTCTATGGCTGCGCCACCGACGAGCAGGCGGTCAGCGCCCTGACCAATGCGGCGAATGTCGCGGCGGCGGAGCCGACCGGCTCGGCCACGCTGGTGACCGTCGACAACTTCATGCTGCCGGACGAGACCCTGATGGGTCACGAGCTGTACCGGCTGGCCGACGCCAAGGCGATCGTCATCATCACCCAGGCCAACGGCTGCCCGATCTCGCGCAGCCTCGCCCCTGCGGTGCGCGAGCTGAAGGCCAGGTATGAGGGCAAGGGCGTCGAGTTCCTGATGCTCAACTCGGCCCTGCAGGACAGCCGTGACGCGGTGGCGAAGGAAGCCGCCGAGTACAACTTCGACATTCCGGTGCTGCTCGATTCCAACCAGCTGGTGGGCGAGCAACTGGGCGTGACCCGCACCGGCGAGTTCTTCGTCATCGACCCCAAGACCTGGAAGGTGGTCTATCGGGGGCCGCTGGATGATCGCCGCGACTACGGCGTGCAGAAGGCCGTAGCCACCCACAACTGGACCGCCGACGCCATCGACGCGACCCTTGCCGGCCGCGCCGCCCTGGCCGCCGGACGGCCTTCGCCCGGCTGCCTCATCGACTTCCCCGAGCGGGCGAAGAAGGCGCAGCACACGCAGATCTCCTACGTGAAGGACGTGGCGCCGATCCTCGAGGAGAAGTGCGTCGCCTGTCACCAGCCGGGCTCCATCGGGCCGTTCTCGATGACCAGCTACGAGATGGTGAAGGGCTTCTCGCCGATGATCCGCGAGGTGATCCGCACCGACCGGATGCCGCCCTGGAACGTCAGCCCGCACGTGGGCCAGTTCAAGGATGACCGCAGCCTGACGAAGGCCGAGATCAAGACCCTCGTGCACTGGATCGAGGCCGGCGCGCCCCGGGGCGAGGGGCCCGATCCGCTGGCCAAGCCCCGCCCCGCGCTCGCCGACTGGCCGCTGGGCAAGCCGGACCTGGTCCTCGACATTCCGTCCTACAAGATCCCCGCCTCGGGCGTGGTCGACTACCAGCGGCCGTGGGTCGCCAACCCGCTCACCGAGGGCAAGTGGATCAAGGCGTCCACCTACAAGATCGGCTCGCGCCAGGGCGTGCACCACTACCTGTCCGGCTATGTGAAGCCGGAGGATCTCCCCAAGCCGGGTGAGCAGGCCAACGAGATGCGCTGGGGCGCTGGCGTGGGCGGCTATGCCGTGGGCGCCGACTCGACCTTCTGGCCGACCAACGTCGGCACCTACCTGCCGCCGGGCGGCGGGGTGGCCTTCCAGGCCCACTACACGCCCTTCGGCAAAGAGGAGCTCGAGAAGTCCCAGATCGGCATCTACTTCTACAAGGACAACGAACTCCCCGAGCTGATGATGCGCAGCACGGTGGTGATCGACAACACCATCGTCATCCCGCCGGGCGCGGCGCGTCACCAGGAAACCGCCTACGTCGAGTTTCCCAAGGAGGCGCTGCTCTACTCGGCCTTCCCGCACGCCCACTACCGCGGCTACGCCTCGGACCTGTGGATCCAGTACCCGGACGGCAAGAAGAAGATGCTGCTGGCGATGCCCCGCTACGACTTCAACTGGCAGCGGGAGTACACCTTCGCCGAGCCGGTGAAGGTGCCGGCGGGCTCGAGGATCGTCGCGAACTACTGGTACGACAACTCCAAGCGGAACCCGGCCAACCCCGACCCGACCAAGGAAGTCGTCTGGGGCGACCAGTCCTTCGAGGAGATGTTCTTCACCTCGCTCCGCTTCCGCTGGACGGATGAGACGGCGAAGAACCAGGTCAACTACGACGAGGTGATGATGCAGACCCGCATGCTCGGCATGCTGGACGACAATCTCGACGGCAAGCTGCAGAAGGCCGAGCTGAAAGGCCAGTTCGGCAAGCAGCTGGCCAGCTTCTTCGGCCAGATCGACCGCAACGCCTCGGGCGCGCTGGAACGGGACGAGCTGGCCGCGGTGCAGGAGATGCTGTTCCAGCGCCGGCGGCAGGCCGAGCGGCGGCAGCAGGGCTCCACCCCCGGCGGCCGCTAGGAGCGAGCCTCAACCTGAGCCTCCAAGCCAAGGGCCCCGCGGGTGACCGCGGGGCCCTTTTCTTTCTTCTTTCGACCCTGTGGCGACCGACTAGTCGGTCCAGATGTCGTGGATGTCGCCCTTGCGGTTCAGCATGCGGACCGCGCGCTTGACCACCGCGATGAGCCGCTCGCGGCGGGCGCTCTCGTCATAGGTCATGGCCCCGCGGGCCAGCCCCTCCAGCAGGAAGCGGCCGAGATCGCGGCTGGTCTGGAAACGCGGATCGGCGCCGGCCTGCACCATGGCGCCGAACCGGTCGCCGCCCAGCTGGGCATGGTCGAAGGCGCTCTGGGCCGTGACCAGCCGCTCGCGCAGCATCGGGTCGGTGCGGGCCGCGGCCTCCAGCTCGGCGAAGGCGATGAACGGGATTTCGTGCAGCAGGGCCCAGTAGCTGTCGATGGCGTGCTCGGCGGCGTCCACGCCGGGCGGCGGCGAGGCGGCGGCCTGCTCCAGCAGCCGGGCGCGGTTCAGTTCGATGTGGGCTATGGCGGCCTCCACCAGCTCCTCGCGGGTCGAGAAGTGGTAGAGCATGGCGCCGCGGGTCAGTCCGGCGGCGTCGGCGATGACCGCGTTGGTGGCGGCGTGATAGCCGATCTCCGCGAAGAGGCGCATGGCCGCTTCCAGAATGCGCGCACGTGTCCGCTGCGACTTCGGCGTCGCCTTGGCGGGATAGGCTCGGGCGTCCATCGGACCCAATGTTCTTGGCGACCTGGGGAGGTCTGCTCTCTAGTCAAAACCCCTAGCAGGACAAGGGAAACCCACGCCAGGAATTCAAGGGGCTTCACAGCACTGACATGCAATCAGCCTAGCGGCTAGGCGGTCCATGGACGCAGAGGGCTTTACGTGAGCGATCCCGGCGTTCTTCGCTTCCGCAGCGTCTTCCTTTACGACATCCACCTGGGCGGCCCGCGGTTGCCACGCCGAACTGTTGCTCGACTTCATACGGTTCATTGAGTGCGCGCGGCTCTACCTCCCGGGCGGGTTCGCCGGCAGCCTGAGCCTCAAGCCCGCGTTGACTTGCCGCCGCAACTCGTGACAGTGGCGCTGCCATGAGGAGCCCCTCCGCGAGCCAGCGCGACCGCCAGCGCGAGGAGACCCGCGAGCAGATCCTGCGCGCCGTGGGCTCCCAGCTCGAAACCCGCTCGCTCGAAGACCTGAGCTTCGCCGAGATCGCCAAGGCGGCCGGCGTCGGTGAGCGCACCGTCTATCGCCACTTCCCCACCAAGGAAGCGCTGCTGGGCGCGTTCTGGGCCTGGATGCAGACCCAGGCCCTCGGCGAGGCCGAACGGATCAAGCCCGACCGGTCGGACCGGCGCCTGCGGGAGGCGATCACCGCGCCGCGCGATTCGCACCGGCCGATGCGCATCCTGCTGGCCACCGACGCCTGGGAGCCGCAGGTCAACGGCGTCGTCCGCACCCTGACCCGGGTGGTCTCCGAGCTGAAGGAGATGGGTCACACGGTGGAGGTGATCCACCCCGGCCAGTTCAAGACCTTCCCGCTGCCCACCTATGCCGAGATCAAGGTGGCGATCGGCGTCTACGAGCCGGTGCAGGAGCGCTTTAAGGCCTTCGAACCCGAAGCCATCCACATCGCCACGGAAGGCCCCATCGGCCTTGCGGCGCGGCGCATCTGCGTGGAATGGAAGCTGCCGTTCACCACCAGCTATCACACCCGGTTCCCGGAATACGTCTCGGCCCGCCTGCCGCTGCCGCTGGCCGCCGGCTATGCGTACATGAAGTGGTTCCACAAGCCGTCGGGCCGGCTGATGGTGGCCACCCCCACCATGCGCGATGAGCTGAGCCGGCACGGCTTCCGCAACATCTCGGCCTGGTCCCGGGGCGTGGACACCGAAGCGTTTCATCCCCGACGCGAGGGTGAGCCTGACGCCTTCGAAGGGCTGGCGCGCCCGGTGTTCCTGTACGTGGGCCGGGTGGCCGTCGAGAAGAACATCGAAGCCTTCCTGAGCCTCGACCTGCCGGGGACCAAGGTGGTGGTGGGGCCGGGTCCGCAGCTCGAGGAGCTGAAGGCCAAATACCCGAAGGCGGTGTTCACCGGGCCCAAGTCGGGCGCCGACCTGGCCTCGGCCTACGCCAGCGCCGACGTCTTCGTCTTCCCCTCGCTCACCGACACCTTCGGCCTGGTGATCCTGGAGGCCATGGCCTCCGGCACGCCCGTGGCGGCCTACCCAGCCCCCGGCCCCATTGACCTGATCCCCGGCTCGGGCGCGGGCGCGCTGGCCGCCTCGGCCACCGAGGGCCTCAGGGACGCCTGCCTGGAGGCGCTCAAGCTCGACCGCGGCCAGGTGCGGCGGTTCGCCGAGGGCTTCTCGTGGCGGGCCTGCGCCGAGGACTTCGTCCGCAACCTGCAGCCCTATCCCGAGCCGCAGAAGACGCGCTTCTGGCGCCGGCTGCGGCGGCTGGCCAGGGTGCGGCGGCGGCGACCCGAGATCGCCTGACGCGGGCCTCCGCTACCAGTCGAACTGGGCGCGGAGCTGGAAGGTCTTCACGTCCACATCGCGCCCCCGCACACGGTAGTCGTTCTCGGCGATCGTGTAGTTCGCCATCAGCCGCGCATAGGGGTTGAGGTACCAGCTCGCCCCGAAGGTCCAGGCCGAGTAGTCCCCGGCGGTGGGGACGTCGGACACGTCGCCGAGATCGGCGCCGTCGTAGCGGACGCCCAGCTCGAACGCGCCAGGGCCGCCCTGCTCGACCGTCCGCTTCATCTTCAGCCGTTCGAACACGCCTTCGGCGGCGTTGTAGTTGCGGGTCTCGCCCGTGACGAACCAGCTGCCGGATAGGTACCAGGCGCTGACGTCGGCCTCGGCGTCGGCCCGGCGGTGGATGCGGGCGTTCGCCCATTCACCCTGAAGCGACCACGCCTTGCGCACCAGCGCCCCTTCCAGCCCGACCTGGGTGTCGCGCACGCCGATGGGGCCGGTGGTGATGTAACGGGAGCCGTAGTTGGTGTTGCTTCGCGCGCCATAGGTGAAGTCGCCGGCGTCGCCCCGGCTGCGATGCCGCACCCAGGCGCCGAGATGGGCGCGGGTGTCGCCGAACTTCGGCCCGTAGTGGGCCCGGCCGCCATAGCCATAGGGCTCCTCCGAACCGGTGGGCCGCCCGTCTGGCACGTTGGGGTTGTTGATATTGTCGCCGAACGCGAAGGCGGCGACGCTCCAGTTCTCGCCGCCGAATCTACCCCGGACGCCGAGGGCGCGGCTCATGCCCATGATGTCGTTGATCGGCCCGCGCTCCATGAAGGTCATGGCGCTTTCCGACGTCAGGTTTTCGAGGGAGATCAGCTTGATGTGGCCGGCGGTGAGCGCGGTGTGTTCGGTGGGGCGGAACTCGACCCACAAATCCTCCCAGTCCAGCTCGTCGTCGACGAAATTGGCCTCGACGGCGAATCTGACCTTCTCGCCGACATCCCCCTGCACGCCGAAGCGGGCCATGCGGATGCGGCTGTCGTCGGCTTCCGAGTCGGGGCCGTCCTCGCGGTCCACGTCCTGCCAGACCTGATCCAGGTAGATCCGCCCGCGGGGCTTGATGGTGAAGGCGCCCAGCTCGAACTCGGGCGCGCCCTTGTAGGCCCTGCGAGCCCCGCTCTCCTCAGCGGAAGCCCCGCCGGTCGCGCATAGCCCCGTCAGGACGCCGGCGGCGGCGGCCACCTTCAGGATCGTGCGGGTCATGCGGGCTCCGTGTGTCAGCGGCTGGCGTTATGCGCCGGGGGCGCGAAGCACCAGATTACGGTGACGACGGAACGAAAGTTTCATGAAGCTCTCATGACAGCCAGGCCGCCATGCGCCCCGGACCCTGCGAAAAGGCGCCGCGGCGCAGGCCGCCGTCGCGGGCGCTGGGGGAGGC
>JAEYNH010000166.1 GCA_023412655.1 Pseudomonadota bacterium
ACGGCGACCTGTCGAAGAAGATCACCGTGGACGTGAAGGGCGAGATCCTGGAGCTGAAGAACACCATCAACACCATGGTGGACCAGCTGAACGCCTTCGCCTCGGAAGTGACCCGGGTGGCGCGGGAAGTGGGTACGGAAGGCAAGCTGGGCGGCCAGGCGCAGGTGAAGGGCGTGGCCGGCACCTGGAAGGATCTCACCGACAACGTGAACTTGATGGCGGCCAACCTGACGGGCCAGGTGCGGAACATCGCCGAGGTGACCACGGCGGTGGCCATGGGCGACCTGTCCAAGAAGATCACCGTGGACGTGCGCGGCGAGATCCTGGAGCTGAAGACCACCATCAACACCATGGTGGACCAGCTGAACTCGTTCGCCTCGGAAGTGACCCGGGTGGCCCGCGAGGTGGGCACCGAGGGCAAGCTGGGCGGCCAGGCGCAGGTGAAGGGCGTGGCCGGCACCTGGAAGGATCTCACCGACAACGTGAACCTGATGGCGGCGAACCTGACCGGCCAGGTGCGGAACATCGCCGACGTCACGACCGCCGTGGCCAAGGGCGACCTGTCGAAGAAGATCACCGTGGATGTGCGCGGCGAGATCCTCGAGCTGAAGAACACCATCAACACCATGGTGGACCAGCTGAACTCGTTCGCCTCGGAAGTGACCCGGGTGGCCCGCGAGGTGGGCACCGAGGGCAAGCTGGGCGGCCAGGCACAGGTGCCGGGGGTGGCCGGCACCTGGAAGGACCTCACCGACAACGTGAACATGATGGCGGCGAACCTTACCGGTCAGGTGCGGAACATCGCCGACGTGGTGACGGCGGTGGCGACCGGGGACCTGAAGCGCAAGCTGACCCTGGACGCCAAGGGCGAGATCGCGGCCCTGGCCGACACCATCAACGGCATGATCGAGACCCTTGCCACCTTCGCCGACCAGGTGACCAACGTGGCCCGCGAGGTGGGGATCGAGGGCAAGCTGGGCGGCCAGGCGCGGGTGCCCGGGGCCGCCGGCCTGTGGCGGGACCTCACCGACAACGTGAACGAACTGGCCGCAACCTGACCACCCAGGTGCGCGCCATCGCCGAGGTGTCCACCGCCGTGACCAAGGGCGACCTGACGCGCTCGATCACGGTCGAGGCCTCGGGTGAGGTGGAGGAGCTGAAGAACAACATCAACGAGATGATCCGCAACCTGCGGGAACAGACGCTCAAGAACACGGAACAGGATTGGCTGAAGACCAACCTGGCCCGGTTCACGCGGATGCTGCAGGGCGAGCGCGATCTCTCGACGGTGTCGAACCTGGTGCTGTCCGAGCTCGCGCCGCTGATCAACGCCCAGCACGCGGTCTTCTACGTCACCGACCGGGACGACGAGGGCCAGACGGTGCTGAACCTGGCGGCCTCCTACGCCTTCAACAACCGCAAGCACCTGGCCAACCAGTTCAAGCTGCGGGAGGGCCTGATCGGCCAGTGCGCCTATGAGAAGTCGCGCATCCTCCTGGCCAATGTGCCCAAGGACTATGTGCAGATCAGCTCGGGCCTGGGCGAGGCGCCGCCCGCCCACATCATCGTCCTGCCGGCCCTGTTCGAGGGCGAGGTGAAGGCGGTGATGGAACTCGCCACCTTCGGCGAGTTCAACGAGACCCAGATGGCCTTCCTCGACCAGCTGATGGAATCCATCGGCATCGTGCTGAACACCATCGCCGCGAACATGCGGACCGAGGGCCTGCTCAAGCAGTCGCAGCTGCTGACCTCGGAACTGCAGGCGCAGCAGGAGGAGCTGAAGAAGACCAACGACCGGCTGGAGCAGCAGGCCGCCTCGCTCCGCCAGTCCGAGGAACTGCTGCGCACCAAGCAGGAGGAACTGCAGCAGACCAACGCCGAGCTGCAGGAGAAGGCGCACCTGCTCTCGATCCAGAACCAGCAGGTGGAAGCCAAGAACCGCGAGGTGGAGCAGGCCAAGCTGGCGCTGGAGGAGAAGGCGGAGCAGCTGGCGCTGACGTCCAAGTACAAGTCCGAGTTCCTGGCCAACATGAGCCACGAGCTGCGCACGCCGCTGAACTCGCTGCTCATCCTGTCGAAGCTGCTGGCCGACAACGCCCAGGGGAACCTGAGCGAAAAGCAGGTGGAGTTCTCGAAGAACATCCACGACGCCGGCGCCGACCTGCTGGGGCTGATCAACGACATCCTCGACCTGTCGAAGATCGAAAGCGGCACGACCACCCTGGACATCGGCGAGATGTCCTTCGCCAGCCTCAAGGATCACGTGGACCGGACGTTCGCCCAGATCGCGGCGGACAAGAAGCTGGAGTTCCAGGTGGAGATGGACGCGGGCCTGCCGCGGGCCATGTATACCGACGACAAGCGCCTCCAGCAGATCATCAAGAACCTGCTGTCTAACGCCTTCAAGTTCACCGAGCAGGGCCATGTGAAGCTGAAGGTGGCCCGAGCCCAGTCCGGCTGGAACGCGGCCAACGACCACCTGAACACGGCCGGCCAGGTGCTGGCGTTCAGCGTCGAGGACACCGGCATCGGCATCCCGGAGGACAAGCAGCGGATCATCTTCGAGGCGTTCCAGCAGGCCGACGGGACCACCAGCCGCAAGTACGGCGGCACGGGCCTGGGCCTCTCCATCAGCCGGGAGATCACGCGGCTGCTGGGCGGCGAGCTGAAGGTGGAATCCCGCCCCGGCAAGGGCTCGACCTTCACCCTCTATCTCCCGCTGAACTTCAGCCCGGCCGCCCAGTCCCAGCCGTCGACGCGGGCGGGCGCGGCCGCGGCCGCCGCCCGGCCGATGACCCTGCTCTCGGCGTTCTCGGACGAGCCGGCGGAGTCGGTGGCGGACGACCGGGACAATGTGAGCTCGGGGGATTCGGTGATCCTCATCGTCGAGGATGATCCGCGGTTCGCCTCGATCCTGCTGAACCTGGTGCGCGACAGCGGTTTCAAGGGCGTGGTGACCGGCGAGGGGGCGGCGGCCCCGGCCCTGGCCCGCCGCTTCGGCCCCGACGCCATCATGCTGGACATCGGCCTGCCGGACATGGACGGCCTGGCCCTGCTGGACCTCCTGAAGCGGACTCCCGAGACGCGGCACATCCCGGTGCACATGATCTCGGCCGACGATCAGAAGGGCCTGGGCCTGTCGATGGGCGCCTTCGGCTTCACCCACAAGCCGGTGGAGCGCGAGGTGGTGGTCTCGACCCTGCACGGGGTGAAGACCTTCGTGGACAAGGCCAAGCGGCGCATCGTGCTGGTGGGCGGCGAAGGGGAGGCCGCCGAGATCCTGCGGCAGTGCTTCACAGAGGTGGAGTTGGCCGACAGCTTCGCCGAGGTGCTGGCCCGGCCGGCCGCCGAACGGCCCGACGGGGTGGTGGTGGAGGCCTCGGCCCTGCCGGTGAAGGACCTTGTCGAACAGCTGAAACAGGCGGAGGGCCGCTGCGTGCCGGCGGTGGTCTATGCGCCTGTCGAGCTGGAGCCGGAAGATGACCGCCGGCTACGGCTGGGCGTGTTCGGCGGCCTCGTCCGCATGGCGCGCAGCCCCGATCAGCTGGTGGACCAGGCGACGCTGCTTCTGCACGCGCCGCTCGCCAAGCTGCCGGCTCCCGCCAAGGCCAAGCTCAACCAGGGCAAACACGAGGATTCCGTGCTCGCCGGGCGCAAGGTGCTGGTGATCGACGACGACATCCGCAACATCTTCTCGCTGGCCTCGGCGCTGGAGGAGTACGGGATCGAGCTTAGCTATGCCGAGAGCGGGCGGGGCGGCCTGGAGGCCCTCGACGCCAAGGGCGACGTGGACGTGGTGCTGGTGGACATCATGATGCCGGACATGGACGGCTATGAGACGATCCGGGAGATCCGCGCCCGTCCGGCGTTCGCGGACCTGCCCGTGGTCGCCGTGACGGCCAAGGCCATGAAGGGCGACCGGCAGAAGTGCATCCAGGCCGGCGCTTCGGACTATGTCTCCAAGCCGGTGGACATCGACCATCTCATCTCGGTGCTGCGCGTCTCGATCCAGCGCGCGGACGCGATGAAGCTGGCCACCGATACGGTGGCGCCCCTCATGCCGCAGGCGAGCTGACCTTGAAAACCGCAGCCGCCGCCAACGCGCCGGCGGGGCCCTGGGGGGCGGAGCCAAGCGCTCCGCCAGACCTGGAGGCTCCGCTGACAGCCCGGATCCTCATCGTCGACGACGACGAGCGCAACGCCTTCGCCGCCGTGCAGGCGCTGGAGGATCTCGGCCATGAACTGGTGACGGCAAGGTCGGGCGAGGAGGCGCTGAAGCGGCTGCTGACCGAGGAGTTCGCCCTGATCCTCCTCGACCTGCACATGCCCGGGATGGACGGCTACGAGACCGCCGCCCTGATCCGCTCGCGCAAGCGGACGGCGGACACGCCCATCGTCTTCCTGACGGCGATCTTCCGGGACGAGGCGCACATCTTCCAGGCCTATTCCGCGGGCGCGGTGGACGTGGTCTTCAAGCCCGTGGACCCGTTCATCCTGAAGGCCAAGACCAAGGTCTTCGTGGACCTCTACCTGAAGAGCAAGGAAGCCAACCGGCAGGCCGCCTACAAGCAGTGGCTGCTGGACGAGCACAGCCGGGTCAAGAACGAGAAGGCCAAGGCCGAGAAGGCGCTGCGGCGGGCCGAGGCGCAGCAGCAGGCGATTCTCAAGTCCCTGCCCATCGTCTTCACCTCGCGCAGCGTGGAGCCGCCCTTCACCACCCTGTTCGTGTCGGAGTCGGTGGTGGACATCACCGGCTTCCCGGCCGAACGCTTCATCGAAGAGGCCGATTTCGGCTTCAGCCGCATCCATCCCGACGATCTGCCGAGGGTGGTCGCGGCCTTCCAGAACGCCATCAAGACCGGTCACTATTCCTGCGAGTTCCGTTGGCGGTGCGCCGGCGGGCAGTATCGGGTGCTGCACGACCAGGGGGTGATCGCCCCCAGCGACGACGGCGACGCCCGGGAGATCTTCGGCGTCATCCTGGACGCCACCGATCGGCGCAGCCTCGAGGAACAGCTGGCCCAGGCGCGGAAGATGGAGGCCGTGGGCCAGCTGACCGGCGGCGTGGCCCACGACTTCAACAACCTGCTGACGGTGGTGCTGGGCAACATCGACATGCTGGCCCGCAAGCCGGAGGACGAGGACCGCCGCGCCCGGCGCGTGGACGCCATCCGGCAGGCGGCGGAGCGGGGCCGTGAGCTGACGCGCCAGCTTCTGGCGTTCTCGCGCCGCCAGCACCTGTCGCCGGTTACGCTCGACGTGAACGCCCTGATCCAGGACTTCGCGCCTCTTATTCACCAGGCGGTGGGCGAGGCCGTCACCCTCGAACTGGACCTCGCCGAGACGACGAACCTGAACACCCACGTGGATCCGACCCAGCTGGAGACGGCGCTGCTGAACCTGGCGGTGAACGCGCGCGACGCCATGCCGGAGGGCGGGACCCTGAGCATCTCCACCAGCCGGCGCGCCGGGGGCGAGGGGCCGGGCTTCGTCTGCATCGAGGTGCGTGACACCGGGGTCGGGATGAACGCCGAGGTGCGCGAACGGGTCTTCGAACCCTTCTTCACGACCAAGGAGGTGGGCAAGGGCTCGGGCCTGGGGCTGTCGCAGGTCTACGGCTTCGTCCGCCAGTCCGAGGGCGAGGTCGAGATGGACAGCGACCCGGGCCAGGGCACGGTCTTTCGCCTGCTGCTGCCGGCGACGGAGGCCAAGGCAGAGGCGCGCGCCGCACCGGCTCCGGTCGAGGTGACCGGGGGCGACGAGCGCATCCTGCTGGTGGAGGACGACCCCACGGTGCTGGCGCTCACCCTCGATGTGCTCACGGGCCTCGGCTACCAGGTGCAGACGGCGACCAATGCGGCCGAGGCCCTGGAAATCCTCCAGGCGGGCGCGGATGTGGACCTGTTGTTCACCGACGTGGTGATGCCGGGGGGCGTGAGCGGCGTGAGCCTGGCGCGGACGGCTCGGGAACTGCGGCCCGACCTGCGGGTGCTGCTGACCTCCGGGTTCGTCGGCGATGGCCAGATCAACGAGGGGCGCGAGTTCCCGCTGCTGGACAAGCCCTATGAGACGCCGGTCCTGGCGGCGACGCTGCGCAAGCTGCTGGATCGGACCGAGCGCCGCGGACGGCGCACCCGTCCAAGGGCGGCGGCGGAGTAGGGCTGCCGTTAGCCTCCGCCCCGGGCGAGGCGCTTGAGGGCGGCGGAAAGCTTGCGGGCGTGGGCGCGTTCCATGTGGGCTTCCCGGAAGCCGGACGAGAGTGTCTCGGCCATTTCTTCCAACTGCCCGGCTCCGCCCTCGGCGGCGAAGGCCTGAGCCAGGATGCGGGCCTCGGTCAGAAGCTCGGCCTTCTCATCTGCAGGACAGGCGTCGAGCAACGCGTCGTCGAAGTCTATGACCTCGCAGGCCTTCCGGTGCGGCTCGCTCATTCGTGCGCGGTTCATGGCCCCCGGAAAGCGCTAGCCATGCGTGCGGTTCCCCACGGCAAAGGCGCTCAGGCGGCAATCATAGGTTAACGCTCTCCCCGGCTGCAGCTGCGCCATGCCGGTGTCGATATCGCGCGGCCACACCTGTCCGAAGGGGTCCGCGAGGTTGAACTGCGGCTCGATGGCCACGAAGGGCTTGTCGGGCGGGGCGAAGACCTGCAGGGCCTTCACCTGCGGGCTGGCGGAGGCGATCCGATAGCCGAGTTCCGCGGCAGGATCCTCCACCTCGACCACCACCTGGCCGGAGGTGCGGACGAGATCGGTGAAGCAGTCGTCCAGGTAAAGCTCCCCCAGGGGCGCGCCGGCCGTGAAGTCGTAAGCCGTGCCGGTCACCGGCAGCAGGCGTCCTGTGGGCAGCACCTCGTCGTAGTCGTTCACCTCGGCCCGGAGGCGCGCCGGAAGTGTGAGCCGCACCTGTCGCCGGTCGCCGGAAGGCAGCGCCAGATAGGGATGGAAGCCGATGCCGATCGGAAGCGGCTCATCGCCCACGTTGCGGGCGGTCACGGACAGGCAAAGCGCTCCGTCGTGCAGCCGCCACGCCAAGTCGAGCGTCATGCGGCCCGGCCAGCGACCACCGAAATCGCCGACGTCCAGCCGGCCTGTCACCTGATCGGCGGAGGACTGTGTGAAGGGCACGGCCGCCTCCAGCAGCAGTCCGTGCATGGCGTAGCGCTCCGCGCCGGGGGCCTGACCGCCCCAGTTGCGCGGCAGGCGGACCGTCCGGCCGCCGATCTCCAACTCGATCTCCTCGGCGTCCTCCGCCGCGCGGCCGCGTATGCGGTTGGCGTAGGGGACCAGAACCGCCCCGCCGAGCATGAAGGCCTTGTTGCCGAAGGCGTCGTCCGGTCGGCCGAACTCGGCGGCCGCCGCCGCGAGAGGCGGAGCGGCGATAGCGTCGATGACCTCGCCCGACGGTCGGCGCAGGCGGGCCTGCAGCAGCATCATCCCGCGCCCTGGCAGCACATGGGCCTCGACGAAGCCCGGCCCGGTGGCGGGCGGCGGCGCCCGGAGGGTGATCACATCCAGGGAGTCGGACACCGGTGGCCTCCACGGGCGAATCTGTCGGTTAGGATAGCAGCGGGATTTCGAACAGGGCGGGCGAGGCGATCTTGGTGGACGTGCACTGCGTGGTGAATGCGGCGGACCAGCTGGGCGCAGGGCCGGTGTGGTCGGCGGCCGAGGGGCGGCTCTACTGGTTCGATATCCAGGGGCGTCGACTGTCCTGGTACGAGCCGGCCTCCCAGGAGCGGGCGGTGTTCGACCTTCCCATGCGGGCGAGCGCCGCGGTCGTGCGCCGCAACGGGGGCCTGCTGGCCGCCACCGAGCAGGGCCTGGCGGCGATCCATGTCGCGCGAGGCGAGATCCGGCTGCTGCAGCGCTACGACATGGGAGCCGGGGTCCGCACCCATGACGGAAAGATCGACATGGAGGGCCGCTTCTGGTGGTCGGTCACCGACGAAAGCGGCAATCAGCCGGGCTCCGTCTTCCGCACCGACACGACCGGCAAGACCACCCGGGTGCTGAGCGGCATCCAGGTCCCCAGCGCGGTGTCCTTCAGCCCCGACGGGCGGACGCTCTACATGGCCGACAGCCGGTTGCAGACCCTGTTCGCCCACGCGACGGACGACCTGCCGAAGGTTCGCGAGTTCGCCCACATCCGGGGGCAGCCGGGGACGCCGGCCGGCTCGGCGGTGGATGCCGAGGGCTATCTCTGGAACGCCCAGCCCGGCGCGGGGCGGATCGTGCGCTATTCGCCGGACGGCCGGGTGGCGCGGACGATCCGCCTGCCGGTCACCCGGCCCACCGGTTGCGCCTTCGGCGGGCCGGGCCTGGCCACCCTGTTCATCACCAGCGCCTCCGAGGGGCTGTCGCCGGCGGATCTGCAGCGCGAGCCGTTGGCCGGAGGCCTCCTCGCCATCGATCCCGGTGTCGCGGGCCTGGCGCTACCGCTTTTTGAGGGCTGACGAACCGAAAGGCCGTTGGGCGGTTATCCAAGGCCGAGGATAGGAGCCAGCCATGAGACAGCTCGCCAAGTTCGCCATCACGGTGCGCGAGGAGGACTTCGTCCTGCATCTGGAGGACGAGGCCGGGGAAACCCTGGAGTTCGCCGCGAGCCCCGAACAGTTGGACGCGGTCATCGACGCCCTGGATGAGCTGCTTTCGGAGGAGGACGACGCCTTCGAGGTGGAAGTGGACGCCTCGACGCGGAACTGAAGTACGATCAGTTAGGTCTTCCCACAACCACCGCTTGCGTAACCCGGCGGCGCGGTTGAACCTGCCTGGAGCGGGAGAAACTGCGTGACGATGGATCGGAGATCGAACCCGGCCGTCCTGGTGACTGGCGGCGCCGGCTATATCGGCGCCCACACGGCCAAGGCCTTGAGCGAGCGCGGCTTCTTCCCCGTCGTGTTCGACAGCCTGAGCTCCGGATTCGGGGAGGCGGTGCGCTGGGGCGCCTTCGTGCACGGCGACATCCGGGACACGCGGGCGGTGGCCGAGGCGCTCGACGAGTACGGCGCCAGGTCGGTGATCCACTTCGCCGGGCTGATCGAGGTGGGCCGCTCGGTGGTCCAGCCCGACGTCTTCTGGGAAATCAACGTCGGCGGCACCGTCAGCCTGCTCACCGCCATGCGGGAGCGAGGCGTGGAGCGGATCGTCTTCTCGTCGAGCGCGGCGGTCTATGGCCAGGGCGGGCGCGGCCCGCTGGAGACCATCCCCGAAGATGCTGTGAAGGCGCCGGCCAGCCCCTATGGGGACACCAAGCTGGCCTGCGAGTGGATGATCGCGGCTCAGTGCCGGGCCTATGGCCTCACCGGCGTGGCGCTTCGCTACTTCAACGCCGCGGGGGCCGATCCCTCGGGACTGATCGGCGAGGCCCACGAGCCGGAGACCCACCTGATCCCGCTCGCGATCGCCGCCGCCCTGGGCGAGGGCAAACCGCTGACCATCTTCGGCGACGATTTCGACACGCCGGACGGCACCTGCATACGCGACTACATCCACGTGAACGATCTGGCGGCCGCCCATGTGGTGGCCCTGGAGGCGGACCTGGCCCCGGGCGCCTATGAGGCGGTGAACGTCGGGACAGGGAAGGGCAATTCCGTGCGCGAGGTGGTGGAGGCGGTGGGCCGGGCCGCCGGCCGCACCGTGCCGCACAGCGTCGGAGCCCGGCGGGCGGGTGATCCGCCGAGCCTGGTGGCCAATCCCGACCGCGCCAAGGCGCTACTGGGCTGGGAGCCGGTGTGCTCGGATATCGACCGTATCGTCGCCGACGCCCTGCGCTGGGAGGCCCAGCCAGCCTACGGCGCCGGCCGTCGGGCGGCCGCACGGCCTGAGACCGCGCGATAATCGCCGCGAGGGCGGAGAAAACTCCGCAGAGCGGCAGTTCCCAAGTGTGAGCCCTGGCGGGTTGCCAATGCTTACGCTATCGACAAATCTTCCTCTAAGGGGGCCCAATGAATCACGATCCGGAGCACGCCAAGCGGCTCGCGCAGAATCTCGTGGAGTTGCTGGCCCCATATGAGGAGGAGCTGATCGCTCTTGAGCGTGTCAGCCCATCGGTCGGCGCGCTGCGGCGAGCTCTGGGGATCGTGATCGCCGAGGCCTGCTACTGCATCTCCGACCAGCCCGCTCAACAGGGGGGCTGGGTCCCTCCTGCCGACGATGAAGCCAGCCGGACGCGCTAGCGTCGCCAGTAAAGGAGGTTCCTGAACGCTATGGCCAGCAAACCTGATGCGGTCGCCGATCCCGTCGATATCGCCGTGGGCGCTCGCATCCGGCTGCTCCGAAAGCTGAAGGGCCTTTCCCAACAGGCGCTCGCCGAAGCCGCGGGCGTCACCTTCCAACAGATCCAGAAGTATGAGCGGGGCGCCAACCGGGTGAGCGCCTCGATGCTGGCGCGCATCGCCAAGACCCTCAACGTGCCGGTGGCGGAGATGTTCGGCGAGGCGTCGCCGACGTCGAGCGCCGTGGACGAGGTGGCCTCGCTGCTGGCCGAGCCGGGCGCGCTGGAACTGCTCAAGGCCTATGCCGACCTTCCGCGCGGGGTCTCCCGCTCGGCCCTGGTGGAGTTCGTCCGCAGCCTGCGCAGCAGCCAGCCGGGCTGATCCCCCTCCGGAGACGTCCAACGATGCCGGTCTTCCGTTCCGCCCTGCTTGCCGCGGGCGCGCTGATGCTTGCCTTCGCCGCGCCCGCCCAGGCGGCGGCGCCGAATGCGGCGGAGAAGGCCATGATCGTCACCGTGGATGCGGAGGCGAACCGGCATGTGAAGCTGCTCGAAGACCTGGTCCGGGTGAACTCGGGCACCATGAACCTGAAGGGTGTGGAGCAGGTTGGGCGCATGATGCGCGCCGAGCTCGAGCCCCTGGGTTTCGAGGTGAAGTGGGTTCCGATGGGACACATCGGCCGGGCGGGCCACATCGTCGCCACCCACAAGGGCGATGGCCGGGGCAAGCGGCTGCTGCTGATCGGCCACCTGGACACCGTTTTCGAGCCCGACAGTCCCTTCCAGGGCTGGACCCGCAAGGGCGACATCGTCGAAGGCCCGGGTGTCGGGGACGACAAGGGCGGCATGGTGGTGATCGTGGCGGCATTGCGGGCCATGCAGGCGGCCGGGACCCTGAAGGACGCCGACATCACCGTCGTGCTGACGGGGGATGAGGAGAAGCCGGGGGCGCCGATCGAGGTGGCCAGGGCCGACCTGATCGCCGCTGGCAGGGCCAGCGATGTCGCCCTGGAGTTCGAGGGCCTGTCGCGCGTGGACGGTCGGGACATGGGGACCATCGCCCGGCGCTCGGCGGCGTCGTGGACGCTGAAGACGCGGGCGCCCTCGGGCCATTCGTCAGGCGTCTGCATGCCCGCGGCCGGCTGCGGCGCGATCTACGAGCTGACCCGCATCCTCGACGCCTTCCGTCGCGAGCTGCCCGAGAAGAATCTGACCTACAACGTGGGCATCGTCGTCGGCGGGGCGCAGGCACGCCTGAACGAGGGGCTGACCAACGGCCAGGCGGCGGGCAAGTCCAACATCATCGCCGGCGAGGCCATGGCCCTGGGCGACATCCGCACCCTTACGCCCGAGCAGGACGCCCGGGTCCGGGCCAGGATGCAGGCCATCGTCGCCCAGAACCTGGACAAGGCCCAGGCGGAGCTGACTTTCCTGGACGGCGCCTACCCGCCGATGGCGCCCACCCCCGGCAACCAGGCGCTGCTGGACAAGCTGAACGCCGTGAACGCCACCCTCGGCCTGCCTGCCATGCCGGCGGGCGACCCGGCCAGCCGCGGGGCGGCGGACAGTTCGTTCACCGCCTTCATCGACAGCCTCGCGGGCCTGGGGCCGGCCGGGCAGGGCGCACACGCGGCCGGCGAAAGCGTCGACCTATCGAGCATCCCCCTGCAGGCCAAGCGCGCGGCCTTGCTGATGACGCGCCTGAGCCGCGAGCCGCGGGCCAACTAGGCCTTCAGACCGGCTGGCCGAGCGCGCTCAGGGCGCGTTCCTTGATCGCCTTGTAGTCGACCTTGCCGTTGGGGGCGCGGCCGATGGTGTCGACGACGACCAGTTCGCGGGGCGCCTTGTAGGCCGCCAGGTGCGCGCGGACATGGTCGGAAAGCTCCGTCAGGCCGACATCGGCGCCGCCCTCGGGCTCGACCACGGCGCAGATGCGTTCGCCGAAGCGGGGGTCGGGAACGCCGACGACCACGGCGTCGCGCACGGCGGCGTGGGTCTTGAGCGCCTCTTCCACCTCTTCGGGGAAGACCTTCTCGCCGCCGGTGTTGATGCACACCGACCCGCGGCCCAACAGCTTCAGGGCGCCGTCGGCGGCGACCTCGGCCCAGTCGCCGGGCACGGACCAGCGCACGCCTTCCATGATCCTGAAGGTCTTCGCGGTCTTCTCCGGATCCTTGTAGTAGCCCTGGGGCAGGAAACCCGAAACCGCCACCAGGCCCCGCTCGCCCGAGCCAGGCTCCACGCGCCGGCCGTCCTCGGTGAAGACCGCCGCGTTGGGGCCCACGGTGAAGGCGGCGGTGGGCGCCTCGACGCCGGCCATGGACGCCGAGGCGCCGAGGCCCACGGCCTCGGACGAGCCGAAGCTGTCGGCGATGATCGCCTGGGGCATATGCCGCAGCAGGCCGCGCTTGTTCTCCTGGCTCCACATGGAACCCGAGGAACTCAAGGCCCGGACAGACGACAGGTCCCAGCGGCCGGGATGGGCTTCCAGCGCCTCGAGCATCGGCGTGGAGAAGGCGAGGCCGACCAGGACCACATTGGTGGCCCGATGGCGCTCGACCGCGTTCCACAGTTCGATCGCGTCGAACCGCCGTGAGGGCAGGGTGCAGACGGTCCCGCCGACATTGAGGGTGATGAAGGCCGAGAACTGCCCGGTGCCATGCATCAGCGGGGCGGCGGCGATGGTGACCGGGTAGAGATGCTCCGGGCCCTGGATGCGCGCAACAAGCTCTTCGATGGAGGTCGCGGGCGGGACGCCCAGCAGGGCGTTGCCGCCGGCCCCCAGCACGTTGAACAGGTCGTCCTGGCGCCACATGACGCCCTTGGGCATGCCGGTGGTGCCGCCGGTGTAAAGCAGCAGCAGGTCGTCGGGGGAGGCGCCCCACGGGCCGCGGACGGGGCGGGCCGCCGGCGGCCTCGCGACGATGGCCTCGTAGTCCTCGGCCCAGGCAGGCGGCGCATGGCCGGGTTCGGCGACGGCGATCCACACCCTGACCTTCGTCAGCCGCTTGCGGATGGGCTCCAGGGTGTCGGCGAACTGGGCGTGGAAGACCACCGCCTCGGCGTCGGCGTTGTCGAAGAGATAGTGGAGTTCCTCGGCGCCGTAGCGGTAGTTGGTGTTCACCGGCGCAAGGCCGGCCTTGAAGGCCGCGAAGTAGGTCTCGAGGTACTCCGGGGAATTGAAGAGATAGGCGGCGACCTTGCCCTGGCGGTTGAGGCCGCGCTCCAGCAGGTGCGAGGCCAGGGCGTCGGCCCTGGCATCGAAGTCGGCCCAGGAGACCGAGCGCTCGCCCTGGGCCAGGGCGGGCCGTTCGGGCTGGGCCTGCGCTATCGCTTCCCAGATCGGCGCCAGCGTCCATCCGGACATCCGCATCCCTCCCGTATGGTCTTTTCCGGAAGGTTGGGCGCATCCCGTGGGGTCAAGTCAATGATCGGGCCCGGGTGGAAAGCCGTCGCGACGGCTTGCAATGCCCGCGGCCCCACTTCATATGATGAACATCATACAAAGGTGCTCCATGCGCTACAGCGAGAGCCATAAGCAGCAGACCCGGGCCAAGGTGCTGAAGGCGGCGGCGGGGGCCGTGCGGGCCAAGGGCCCGGATGGGCTGGCGGTGGCCGAGGTGATGGCCGAGGCCGGGCTCACGCACGGCGGCTTCTACGCCCACTTCCCCAACAAGGAAGGCCTGGTGGTCGCCGCCATCGACGAGGCTTTCGACCAGAGCCGGCGCCGTTTCGCCCGGATGCTGGACGGGCTGGATCGGCCGGCGGCCGCGGCGGCCTTTGTGGACGCCTATGTCTCCATGGACCATCGCAGCCGGCGGGCGAGCGGCTGCCCCGTGACCGCCTTGATGAGCGAAGCGCCTCGGCATCCTGCGGCGGTGCGCGCGGCCTTTGATCGGGGCGTGCAGGGGATGGTCCTTCGTGTGGCGAGCCTGCTGCCGGAGGACGAGGGCGACCGGGAGAGCGTGGCCGCCTCGCTTGTGTCGGAAATGGCCGGCGCCGTCGCCCTGTCCCGGGCCGTGGCCGACGACGACCTGGCGGAGCGGCTGCTGGCCGGCAGTCGCCGCAGCATCAAGGCCCGCATGGGCGCGCCCGAGGAAGAACCGCAATGAACGCGATCACAGATCCTTCTCAGATGACCGGCCTGGAGCAACTCCGCGCCGCCTTCGAGGCCGGCCGCAACCAGGACGCCAAGGGCATCGGCAGGACACTCAACTTCAGCGTCCTGGAGCTGGAGGAGGGCCGGGTGGTGTTCGGCGGCCATCCGGACGAGAGCGTCTACAATCCCATCGGCACGGTGCATGGAGGCTATGCGGCGACCCTGCTGGACTCGGCCGTGGGCTGCGCCGTCCACTCCCGCCTGAAGGCGGGCCAAGGCTATACGACCCTGGAGCTGAAGGTCGCCTATCATCGGCCGCTCACCAAGGACACCGGCCCGGTGCGGGCCGAGGGCCAGGTGATCCAGATGGGCCGGCGGGCCGCTTTCGCCGAGGGGCGGCTCACGGACGCGGAAGGGCGGCTGTACGCCACCGCCACCTCGACGCTGCTGGTGTTCGAGCGCTGACCCGGCGTGCCCCGCCCGGGGACATGCCAGGAATTCTGCGGGCCTGCGCAGACTTTCGGTATAATCCTATAAAGTTGATAGGAATATTCTGCTCCCGCTGGAAGCGAGGAGCGTTTCATGCCGGAAGCCCGGATCGAGATCGAGGCTGAGGACGGTTGCATCGACGCCCTGGCCGCGTGGCCCGAGGCGCCCGGGCGTCGCCCGCCGGTGATCCTGCTGGGCGAGCGGACGGGCCTGGCCGAGGCCGAGCGCGCGGGCCGCCGGCTGGCGGCGCGGGGCTACTTCGTCCTGGTGCCGAACTGGACCGCGCGCCCGTCCGAAGAGCGCCGGGCGGATGCGGAAGCCTGGCTGGACTGGCTGGCGGACGAGCGCAGGGTGGAGGACTCCAGGGTGGGCGTGGCCGGCTGGGGCGCCGGCGCGGACCTGGCGCTGAAGGCGGCCGCATGGCGCTCGGAACGCATAGCGGCGGCGGCCGCCTTCCACGGGCGCGGGTTCGGATCGGTGTTCGCCCTCGAACTGGCCCAGCGGATCAACGCCCTGGTCCATCTTGGCTATCGCGCGGGCCGGGCCCCTGGCCGGGGCATGGCGACGCTGGAGGCCGCGTTCTGCGCGGCGGGCGTGGATTTCGAGGTGGAGACCTACGGAGACGACGAGGGCGAACGCGAACGCGGCCGCCTCCTCGAACTGTTCGATCGGACCCTTGCGACCCCGCAGGGCGCCGCATCCGCCGTGTCCCCGGCAAGCTCTGCCTGAGCACACCGAGAGGGAACGGCCCGCCGGCCAAAGTGTTGGAACGGCGACACGACACCCGAACAGTTTGGGAGAGCGACATGGCCGTTCGGACCTACAGCGACATGGACAGCGTCATCAGCCGTCCGGCTCCGGCGACGACAGTCCGCCGTATGTCCGGAGAGATGATCTTTCTCTACGTGGCCTGGACGCTCGCGGCGATCTTCTGGGCGTTCACCATGAACACCGGCTTGGGCATCCTGCGTCTCGTGAGCGGCGCGCCGGCCACGGCGGATGTCGGCGCCAGCGGCGGCGGCTGGGCGTTGATGAACATGGTGGGCGCGGCGGTGCTGGGCCTGGCCATCGCCTACGGCGCCTTCCGCTACTTCACACGCGACAAGAGCAAGGACGCCCTCACCGAGGCGGCCACCCATGCCGAGTACGACATGGTCGAAGCAGCGGGCGGTGATGACGACATCCACCGCTCGCCCGACGCGCGCGAGCCCATGGACCGGGATGCGGCGCGAGCGGTGCTGGACCGGGGTGACCCGTCCACAGGCGCCACGCGGCACTGAGGAAGGGACCGATGCGCTTACCTGTAGCGCGTGGCCGCCGTCGCGCTAGGATACCTTTCAAGCGACTCACCCCGGACGCGAATTTCGCGCCGGCTCAGTCGTGGTCACTCTAGCTGGGGGAGCCCATGGCCACTGGAAAGAACACGAACGCGCTGCAGAAGCCGCTGACGCCCTCGTCGGAACTGGCGGCTGTGGTCGGCTCGGGGCAACTGTCCCGCGGCGAGACCGTTTCGAAGATCTGGGACTACATCAAGAAGAACAATCTTCAGAACCCCCAGAACAAGCGCGAGATCCTCGCCGACGCCAAGCTGAAGCCGATCTTCGACGGCAAGGACAAGGTCTCGATGTTCGAGATGAACAAGCACCTGGCGAAGCACCTGAAGTAGGCCTGCCTCGGGCCGGGGCGCGTTGCCGCCGGCTTGCCAGACTTGAGATTCAGAAACCCCGCAGGCGTTGGCCTCGCGGGGTTTCTTCATTCCGGCCCGATCCTGACTCGCCTTCACATTTCAGGAAGGTGAACTAGATAAGGTCCTGAAATGTCAGGGGCGGTGGGACGCCGCGGCAATGGATCACGGCCGCGACGGGGTGCGAAAGGTGTATAGCGCGCCTCGCCACACGCCCAGTCTCGCAGGGATGCCACCGTGAAGTCGCCCAACAGAGCCATCATCCTCAGCGCGGGCCAGGGCAAGCGCCTGCTGCCGCTGACCGAGTCGCGCCCCAAGTGCCTGGTCGAGCTGTCCGGCAAGACGCTGCTGGCGTGGCAACTGATGCGCCTTGAGGCGGCCGGGGTGGACGAGGCGGTGATCGTCACCGGCTTCCGCGCCGACGCCGTCGAGGCCGAGATCGAGCGGCTGCAGCCCAGCATGCCCGTACGGCTGGTGTTCAATCCCTTCTATTCCGTGGCCGACAACCTGGCCTCGGTCTGGATCGCGCGACAGGAGTTCGACCGCGACGTGCTGCTGCTGAACGGCGACACCCTGCCGGGGCCCGGCATCGTCGAGCGGCTAATGGCGGCCGAGCCGGCGGAGATCACCGTCACGGTGGACCGCAAGGGCGGCTATGACGCGGACGATATGAAGGTGCTGACTGACGAGGGCCGCCTGCTGGCCATCGGCAAGACTATCGAGGCCTATGACGCCGAGTCGATCGGCTTCCTGCGCTTTTCGCCGGCCGGCGCAGCCCGCTTCCGCGGCGCGGTGGAGCAGGCCCTGCAGCGGCCGGAAGGCCTGAAGCGCTGGTACCTGAGCGCCATCGACGAACTGGCCAAGAGCGGAACGGACGTGCGGGTGCAGTCCATCGAAGGCCTGCAGTGGGGCGAGATGGATTTCCCGGCGGACGTGGAGAACCTCACCCGGCTTTCCGCCGGATGGGCGAAGGAACCCGTCAAGGCCGAGGCGAAGGTCTAGGCCTCAGCCGGGACGTCTTGCGCAGGCGTCGTAAGCTGACGCACCAGGTCCAGGTCAGCGGGCTTGTCCACGTCGACGGCGGCAAGGCCGTAGGGCGTCGGCACGATGCGCGCCGTCACCCCGGCCAGCTCGCCCAGGCGCTGGGCCGCGCCGGCGAGGCTCAGCCGCCCCGTGGCGTACTTCAGCAGCATTCCCAGCCCCAGGATGCGGGCCATCCGCCAGGGCCGCTTCCGCTCGGCCTCCAGCCGGCGCCAGAAGGCGACCGCGCCCAGGGCCTGTTCTTCGGCCAGCCAGAAGAGATTGCAGCCCGACCAGTGGCCGTCCGCGAGCCGCAGGTAGGTGCGCTGGGTCCCCGGCGCGGCCGCCTCCACCGCCGCCCGCGGGGCGACCATGGCCGCCACATCGGTTCCCGCGGGGACATCGGCCAGGAAGCGCGTGATCCACCCGGGCTGCAGCAGGGCGTGGTCGGCGGTGGTGACCAACAGCGGGAATCCGAGCGACCCGGCGCCCTCAAGCACGCTCTGGCTGGGGCCGGTCGCCGAGGTCAGCACCTCGAGGCCCAGCGTCCGGGCCAGGGCGTCTACGGCGGGGTGGTTGCAGGAGACGGCGATCCGTTCGGCCCCCGCCGCCCGCAGGGCCTCGGCCACTCGGGTGAGCAGAGGGCGGCCCTCCACCTCGATGAGCGCCTTGTGCGGAACGCCAGCATAGTCGGCCACCGGGTCGGGCCCGCCGCGCGAGCCCGCCAGCACCAGGGCGGAGAAGCCGCTCACAGCGCCTTCTCGTAGAGCCGATAGGTCTTGTAGATCCGCGCGCCGCCGGCCTCGCAGATCCGCCGCATGGGAAGGTTGTCCTCCAGCACCCATGACAGCTCGTAGCGGCGATAGCCGAGCTTGCGCGCCGCCTGGACCACCGCATCGATCAGCTGGAAGGGCAGGAGCTGTCCGCGGTGCGTGGCGGCGAATTTGCGCTTCACGCCCATGAGCGGCACCCGGCCCGACTTCACGCGCGAGACCTTGAGCCGCCAGAGCAGCTTGGCCCAGCCGAACGGCAGCAGGCGGCCGTGAAGGTCGGCGATGGCCTCGTTGACATTGGGCAGCAGCACCATGAAGCCGGCGGGCTCGCCGTCGATCTCGGCGAACCAGGTCAGCCGCGGGTCGATGACCATCTTCAGGGCCGTGGCCAGCTGCTGGGTCTCGGCCTCGGTCGTGGGGGTGAAGCCCCAGTTGCCGGCCCAGGCGTCGTTGAGGATGCCGGTGAGGGTCCGGATCTCCTCGTCGAACCGCTTCATGTCGACCGTGCGCAGGACGACGCCTTCCGCCGGCCCCTTGCGGACCCGGCGCAGGATGGGGGCGGGCAGGTCGTGATCGACGCTGCATTCGTAGGCGTAGAGATCCTTCGCCTTGGCGTAGCCCTCAGCCTCGATGCGGCCGCCGACATAGGGCGCATCGTGCCCCATCAGCACCATGGGCGGGGTGTCGTGGCCCTCGACCAGCAGGCCGACCTCCTCATTGGTGGAGAGGTTGATGGGGCCAAGCGCCCAGCGGCGCCCACGCTCGCGCAGCCAGGATTCCGCGGCGGCGAACAGCGCCGCGAACACCTCGGGGTCGTCCTCGCCGGCGATCAGGCCGAAGTTCCCGTAGCCCTCGGCGGTCTGGGGATTGAGCCGGTCGATCTGGGCCGAGATGCGGCCGACGTCCTGGCCGTCTCGCAAGGCGAGCCAGAACTGGACGTCGGCGTGGGCGAAGAAGGGGTTGGTCTTGGCTTGCAGCGCCTCACGGCGTTCGAGCAGCAGCGGGGCGATGTAGTTGGGATCGCCAGCCTGGAGGCGCATGGGGACGCGGATGAACCGTTCCAGTTCGGCAGGCGTGGAGACCGTCTGCACGCGGACAGCGGAGACGGTTCCGCTCGGCAGGGCGCTGGGCTCGGCCATCACCCCTCCAGGTAAAGCAGGGTGGTGATGCCGAGGGCCGAGAATATGGCCGGCGCGGCCCAGGCGGCCAGCAGCGGCGGGGCGGCCCCGCTTTCTCCCAGGGCGGTGAACGCGCCGTCGAAGACCAGGAACAGCAGGCCTGCGGCCATGCACTGGACCATCAGGGTGGAGGCCCCGCCGCGGAAATTGGCCAGCGCCACGGGCGCGGCGAGCAGCAGCATGACGACGCAGGCGAACGGCGCGGCCCAGGCGCGTTGGATCTGGGTGTCGTAGAAGCTGGTGGGGCGAACGGAGACGCCACCTTCCAGCGCGCGGCGGGCCTCGGCGGCCGAGATGGTCGCGCCGCCGGTGCGCAGGGCCTGGATGTCGGCGGGGCGGATGTTCTCGGCCCAGGTCATGGTCTGGGCGGCGCCAGAGGTGACGTCACCGTCGCCGATCGCCTCGAAGCGCGGCGCCACGAGCCGCCAGGCGCCGCCTTGATAGGCGGCGGACTCGGCGGTGGTGCGCTGGACCAGCCGCCCAGTGTCATCGCGGCGATAGATGGTCAGGTCGTCGAGGCGTCGCGCGTCTTCCGACGGACGGCCCATGACGATCTCCTGCCCGACCCGGAAGGTGAGGACGTCCTGCGGTTCGGCCGCCTGCTCCCGCGGGGCGGTGGATTGCCACCAGTCCGTGAGGGTGGCGTCGGCGCGCGGGGCCACCACCATGCCGATCAGCAGCTGGGCGATGGCCAGCAGCACCGCCGCGGGCAGGGCAAGGGTGGTGATCCGGTAGGCCGAGATGCCGGTGGAGCGCATGGCGGTCACCGCGCTCTCGCCCGCCAGCTTGGCGAAGGCGAACAGCGATCCGGCGAGGACGGCGAGGGGCGCGGCCTGCTCGATCAGGCGCGGCAGACGCAGCAGACCGTAATAGAACACCCCTCCGGCGCCGAGGCCCCGGTCGAGGATGTCGGTGGTGATGTCCAGCAGGTCGAGGATCTGCAGGATACCCACCAGCACGGCCAGGGCGGTGAGGATGCGGCTGGCGGCCAGCAGGAACAGATAGCGGGCCAGGGTCATGCAGCCGCCTGTTGCGGCCGCAACCGGGCGCGGATCCGGATCGCCACGTTCGAGATATGCTCCATCAGCCGCCCGATCGGCGTCTCGCCGGGCCGTTTGCGGCTGGTGAAGAAGACGATGAAGCAGATGGCGGCGAAGGCCAGGAAGGGCACGCCGACGGCTAGTTCGGGCGGAGCACGCCCCGTCTTGGCCAGGCCCTGACCCAGCTGGATCAGGTGATGGAAAGCCAGCAGCAGCAGGCCGCCGACGATGACGCCGGGCGCACGGCCGCTGCGCTTGGCGGACAGGCCGAGGGGCACCGCGAGCAGCGGCAGCAGCGGCAGGGCCAGGGCCCGGGCGAGGCGGCCGTAGAGCTCGGCCAGCAGGGTGTCCCGGGGGATCACAGAATGCGGGTCGTCGGCCTTGGCGGCGAGTTCGAAAAGGTTGAGCTCACGCTCATCGCCGCCCCGGGCGCGCAGCAGCCGCGCCGGCCCGCTGAGCGGCAGCTGCATGGTGAAGTCCTCGAAGCTCAGCAACTCGGGCTGGCCGCGGTTGTTGAAGCGCAGCTGCTGGCCGTTCTTGAGCGACAGGGTGACGTTCTGGCCGTCGGCCGTGCGGCGCAGCTCAGCCATGCCCGCGGTGGTGATCTCCTCCCGGCCGGCGTCGTCGATGCGGCGGATGAAGACGCGGCTCAGGCGCTGACCGGCCGCGTCGGCCTGGTCCGTGGTCATGGTGAGCTGATCGTTCGGCTCGATGATGGTGCCTTCGGGGACCACCCCGCTCCACCCCGCGTTCTGAGCGGCATGCAGCACGGCGCGGTAGGCATAGCGGCTGTAGGGCTGAAGGACCCCGAAGACGATGAGCGTCAGGAAGCTGAGCACGCCCGCCAAGGCCAGGTAGGGCGCGGCAAGACGGGTGAGCGATACGCCGGCCGCCAGCAGGGCGTCGATCTCCGAGGCCTGGTTCATCCGGTTCACGACGATGACCAGGGCGATGAAGAAGGCGGCCGGCAGGGTCAACCCCATGTAATGGGGCACCAGGTTGACGGCCAGCTGGGCGACGAAGGTGAAGCGCTCGCTGGAGGCCGACAGCATGTCCAGCAGGCGCAGGATGCGCTCCAGCAGCAGGGCGACGAGGGTGACGCCCGTGGCCCCGATCATCGGCCAGAGGGCCATCCGGAGGAGGTAGCGGTCGATAAGCTTCACGGGGGGGCGGCCCGAGACCTAGCCTGGCCAGCGCGCGGCGAAGCTGGCGGCCAGCGCCGCCGCCTCGCCGTCGCCCAGGGCGACGTGCGACCCGAGCTGGGGCTGGCCCGGCCAGCCGGCGTCGGGGAAGCTCTTCCCGTCGTATTCACGGGTCCCCTCGTAGCGCGGCAGGACGTGAAAGTGCACGTCCTTATCGACCATCATCAGCATCAGATAGTTGATCTTCTCATAGGCGACGGCCCCAGCCAGCAGACGCTCGATGCCTTGCACGGCGGTCTGCAGGTCGGCGAAGGCGCCGGCGGAGATGTCGGAGAACGCCTGGGCCTCTTCCTTGCAGACCAGGACGAGCGCGCCGAACGTGGGCTGCTGCGGGCGGACGAGGACCATCCAGCAGTCGGTCTCGGCGACCAGGGTGTGCGGATAGCCGAACTTGCGGGCCGTGGGGTTGGTCACGAGCTTCCCATGACTGACGGGTGGGCGGCGCGGCCGCGGGCGGGGATCATAGGGACGCCGCCGTGGCCATGAAAGACCGAACGCCGCGTTTTCAGGCCGCGAGGGAGAATGCGCCGAGCGGGACGATTGCGGCGCCGTCGACGACGCCTCGGGCCTCGACGCGCACGCCGAAACCGCCCGCCCCCGGCGTGATCTCGATGAGATTCCAGCGGGCCGCCGGATCGTGGCCGCCCGGCGGTGTGGAGGCGGAGGGCACGCCCAGGGTGGGGATCGCCCCCTGCGGCCCCGGCACGCGGTTCAGCAGCGCCTCGTGCGCATGACCATGGAGCACCAGTTCCGCCCCCCGGACGGACAGCAGGTCGCGCAGATGCTGGGCGTCGGTAAGCGACTTTCGCTTGGAGACGGCGCCGGCGGCGATCGGATGATGGACCAGCAGCACCCGGAACAGCCCCCTGCCGCCAGTCTCGGCGAGAATCTCATCCAGCCGCTCCAGCTGACGGGGGCCCAGCGCCCCGGTGGCCAGGTGGGGGGCGGTGGGCATGGCCGAGCAGGCGTTGATGATGGCCAGGGGTCCACGGATCCGGACATGGGGGAAGTCGCCGTCGGGCGCATCGCCCAGCCAGCGGCTCCAGGGCGCGAAGCGCGCCGGCGCGCCTTTGGCCACCAGGGCGTCATGGTTGCCCGGGCTCACGGTGACGTGTTCCGGGGCGCCCAACCGCTCAAGCCAGAGCGCGGCGGCGTCGAACTCCTCGGGCGTGGCGAAGTTGGTGAGATCGCCGGTGACGGCGATGTGGTCAGGCCCCGCGGCGCGTACGTCGGCGGCGATGGCTTCGAGGATCGCAGGATTGTGACGATGACGCTTGCGTCGCCACGCGAACCGGCTGAGCACGCGCTTGCTCAGTCCGCCGCCGCGCATCGCCGAGTCCGGCGGCGTCAGGTGAGGATCGGAAAGGTGGGCGAGGCGGAAGGTGGACAATTCGAAGGTGGGTTCTATCCAGAGGGCGCACCGGCTGGGTATCAGTTTCCCGTGATTTGCGTGAGAGGCGCGAGCGAACTTTGACGACCGAGGGCAAGACGGCGCCGGTGGGGCTGATCCTGGGCTCTGGCGAGGTGCGCCTGTGGGGCATGACCGCGCGCGAGCGGCTTACCCGCCAGTATGTGCGCGCGGGCGTCGAGCCGGCGACGGCGGCGGAGAGGGGCCGCGGCGCGATCATCGCCCTGGGCGACTGGGTCTATGACGAGGCCCTGATCGCCACCCTGGCCCGACGGCCGGGCTCGGTGCTGGTGACCGACGAAGGCCAGGCCGTGGCGGCCCACGTCGACGGCGCTGCGGCCGAAGCGGCGACGCAGGACCTGGTGGCCGGCCGTCCGCCAGCCGGCCTGACGGTGCTCTCGCCCGAGGCGCTGGCCTACAACGAGGCTCTGCGCAAACGCGAAGCGCCAGTGCTGGCGCGGCTGACCACGGACAATGTGCGGGCCATCGAGGCGCGGACCTTCGCCGGGTCGTACAAGGGCGTCACCGACGTGGTGACCAAGTACGTCTGGCCGCGGCCGGCGCGGATCGTCACCCGCTGGTGCGCCGAGGCCAGGATCACGCCCAACATGGTGACCTTCGCGGGCTTCCTGCTGGTCCTGCTGGCGTTCTGGCTGTTCTGGATCGGCGAGTTCGGCTGGGGCCTGCTGGCCGGCTGGATCATGACCTTCCTGGACACGGTGGATGGCAAGCTCGCCCGGACGACCATGACCTCGTCCAAGTGGGGCAATGTCTTCGACCACGGCATCGACCTGATCCACCCGCCGTTCTGGTGGTGGGCCTGGTACGTGGGCTGCTTCAAGGTCGGCCTGCCGCCGCCCTATCCCGAGCTGACCCTCGGGGTGATCCTGGCCGGCTATGTGCTGCAGCGTGTGGAGGAAGGCGTGTTCCTGCGCCTGTTCGGCTTCCACGTTCACAGCTGGCGGCCGTTCGACAGCTTCTTCCGGCTGATCACCGCCCGGCGGAATCCCAACCTGATCATCCTGACGCTCGCCTGGCTGGCGGGCCAGCCCGGCTGGGGCCTGTTCCTGGTGGGCGTGTGGACGGCCATCTGCCTCATCGTCCACCTGGTGCAGGTGCTGCAGGCCATGGCCATGCCGAAGGACCAGGTCGTCTCCTGGCTGTCGCGGTGATCCGCGCCGGCGTCATCCGCAACCTGAAGAGCCACCGCAACCAGACGCGGACGCCCGTCGACGCGCCGCCTGGTGTGCTGGAAGCTGTCCCGGAGAAGCCCGACGACCTGCATGAGGCGCTGGAATGGTTCGCCGCTTCGGGCGTGGACCTGGTGGTGATCGACGGCGGCGACGGCACCGTGCGGGACGTGCTCACCCGGGCCTGCAAGGCCTATGGCGATACGCTGCCGACCTTCGGGGTGATCCCGAACGGCAAGACCAACGCCCTGGCGCTGGACTTGGGCGTGCCGCTGGGCACGCCCGTGCGGACGCTGTTGGCGGCCGCGCGGGATCCGGCCAAGCGCAAGACCCGGCCCTGCCTAGAGGTGGTGCGCCCGGGGCAGACGATCGCAGAGCACCGCGGCTTCCTCTTCGGCATGGGCGCCTTCGTGCGCGGCACCGAACTGGCCCAGAAGACCCACGGCCTGGGCTTCTTCGACAACGCCGCCATCGTCATGACCATTCTGGGCGCGGCGGCGCGGACCTTCGCCGGCGGGGCGGACGATCCCTGGCGGCGAGGCGAAACGGCCACGGTCGCCCTGGGCGACGCCGACCCCGAGACCCGGGAGTGGTTCCTGATCCTGGCGGCGACGCTCAAGCGGTTCCCCCTGGGCCTGAAGCCGTTCGGTCCGCCGCACGAAGGGATGAAGGTCCTGGCCGCCGAAGCCCCGCCACGGAAGCTTCCCGGGGCCGTGCCCGCCCTGCTGGCCGGGTCGCAAGCCGCGTGGCTGGAAGAACTGGGCTATCGGCGACGGGACATCCTGGAGATGGGTCTGTCGTTCAACGGCAGCTTCAGCCTGGACGGCGAGATCTACCCCGGCGGCGACCTCATCGTGCGGCAGGGCCCCGACCTGGAGTTCGTGGTCACGTGAGCGCGGCCCTGGAGGCCCTGCTGGCCAGGGAACTGGCCCGGCCGCTGCCCAAGGTGGTCACCGCGTTCGCCGCGACCCTTGCCGATCCGCAGCGCGACGTGGCGGTGCTCTACTACGGCTCCACCCTTAGGACGGGCGACCTGTCGGGGCTTCTCGACTTCTACGTCCTGACCCGCCGGCCGCATCGACGCGGCTTCCATGGGCTGGTGGAGCGGGTGCTGTGGCCGGAGGTCAGCTACCACGAGTTCGAAGGTCTGAAGGCCAAGGTGGCCACCTTGCCGCTGGACGTCTTCCGGCGCGCCGCCGAGGGGCGGACGCTGGACACCACCATCTGGACCCGCTTCGTGCAGCCGGCGGCGATCGCCTGGCAGGCCGGGGGTAGCGAAGAGGTGACGGCCGCCGTGGCCGCGGCGGTGGAGACCGCCTCCCGCTACGCCGCCGCCCTGGGCCCGGAAGAGGGGCCTGCCGACGCCTACTGGACCGCCCTGTTCCGCCGGACCTATGCGGCCGAGTTCCGGGTGGAGAGCCCCGACAGGGCCGACACCGTGCTGGGCTCGAACGCCGGGCGGTTCGCGGAGCTGCTGCCGCTGGCCTGGGAGGCGGCGGGCGTGGCGTTCACCGAGGACGAGGGGATCTATCGGCCGTCGAAGACGGGTCTGCCGGGCTGGAGCCTGCGCTCGGCCATGGGCAAGCCGCTGAACCTGGCGAGGCTCGCCAAGGCGGCCTTCACCTTCGAAGGGGCGGCGCGCTACGCCGCCTACAAGATCGAGAAGCACACCGGCGTGGCCCTTGAGGTCACGCCCTTCCGCGAGCGCCACCCGATCCTGGCGGCGCCCGGCGTTCTGTGGACCCTGAGAAAGGCCCGGAAGGGGCCAGAAGCCCCTTAGGCCGTGGCCCGGCGGCGGTTCGGCAGCAGGCCGAACTCCTGGCCCAGCTGTTCAAAGACCGAGAGCACGGCGTCGATCTGTTCGGGCGTGTGGGCCGCGCTGACGCTGGAGCGAAGCAGCGACTTGTTGTCCGGCGTGGCCGGCGGGATCGCCAGGTTCAGGTAGACCCCGTTCTGGAGGAGGGCGTTCCACATGCCCACGGCGGTCGCCTGGTCGGGCATCTCCACCGCGGTGATCGGACTGGCGTGCGGACCAACGGAATAGCCCATGTCGCGCAGGCCGTCGTAGAGCCGGTCGGCATTGGCCGAAAGGCGGGTCCGCAGGCTGGCGTCCTCCTCCAGGCGCTTGAGCGCCGTGAGGGTGGAGGCGATCACCGCCGGCGGCAGGGAGGCGGTGAACATGTAGGGCCGGCTGACGATGCGCAGCAGGTCGAAGTTCTCCTCGTCGGACACGAGGAAGCCGCCCACCGAGCCCAGGCTCTTGGAGAAGGTGCCGACGATGAAGTCGACGCCGTCCTCGACTCCCGCCGCTTCCGACAGGCCGCGGCCCTTTTCGCCCAGGACGCCCATGGAATGGGCCTCGTCCACCAGCAGGTGGCCGCCCATCTCGCGCTTGACGTCGACGAACTCCTTCAGCGGCGCGACGTCGCCGATCATCGAGTAGATGCCTTCGACGACGATCAGCCGGCCGCCCGGCGCATCGCCCAGGCGGCGCAGGCGCTTGTGCAGGTCTTCCGGGTCGTTGTGGCGGAAGCGGATGACCTCGGCGCCGGAAAGCTTGGCCGCGTCATAGATCGACGCATGGCTGTCGGCGTCCAGGATGAGGTGGTCACCGCGGCCGACGAGGCCGGAAATCGCGCCCAGGTTCGCCTGGTAGCCGGTGGTGAACACCATGGCGTGCCGGCGGCCGTAGAACTGCGCCAGGGCCTGCTCGAGGGCGGCGTGGCCCTTGAAGGTGCCGTTGGCGAACCGTGAACCCGTGGTGCCGGTGCCCCACTGGCGCACGGCGTCGGCCGAGGCCTCGATGCAATCCGGGTCGAAGGTCAGGCCCAGGTAGTTGTTCGTGCCGAGCAGAATGACCGGCTTGCCGTTCAGGACGCCTTCTGTGGGCGAGGTCACGGCTTCGAAACGCACGTTGGACGGATCCGCACCGACCGCGCGGATGGCGTCCAGCGGGGCGCGATAGCCCAGATGCTTGTCGAGCAGCCCCATTATTAAGCCTTCATCCGCAGCGTATTGATCAGTTCGGAAAGATCGCCGACCGTCTGGACGGTCGCGAGCCGGTCGAGAGGAATCGACAGGTCGAAGCGGTCCTCAAGCTCCATGACGATGTTCATGAGAGCCAGCGAATCGACGGCGAGGTCACGGGCGATGTCGGTGTCCGGGGTCACGCTCACCGGCCGCTGAAGCACGGTCTCCGCCGCCTTCGCGACTTCGCGCACGGTGAGATCCGTCGCGAGTTCAACCATCCAGGTGGCCCCCAAGTACGTAAAAAACGCTCCCGCAGCGGGGCGTACCTAAGCATGTTGGCCCAGGATTTCCACCTTCCGCTGCGTCGCGCGTCACAAATCCGCAGCTATTGTTTCATCCACGCCGCACGCCGGTACCAGCCGACGGTATCGGAAAATCCGCTCTCCAGGGTGTAGTTGGCGACGGGCAGCCCAGCCAGACGCTCGTTCGGCCCGATCGACCAGTCCGGATGCAGAAGTTCACGCGCCTTTCCGGAGGTCAGCATCGGGTTCGCGCCCAGCACCGCCCTGAAATCATTTGTGATTCCCACCAGCCGAACGATCGCATGCGGGAGCGGGCAGAGGCTGGCGTTCCGGCCGCAGGCCCGGGATGCGGCGGTCATCAGCTCGGCCCAGGAATAGCCTTCGGGGCGGGCGTCGCTGAGCGCCACCGGGCGGCCCGTGGGGCGGTCCGCGAGCGCGGCGACCTGCCGCGCCGCGTCCTCAACGTGGATCATGCCGACCCGGGCGGTGCGACTCAACACCGGCAGGGCCGGAAGGGCGTCGGCCGCTTGGAAGACCGGCAGCAGTTCGCGGTCGCCCGGGCCATAGATGGCCGGCGGGCGGGCGATCGTCAGCTGCGGGCCCAGGATCTCCGCCATGGCTTCCTCGGCCGCCCGCTTGCTGGCGGCGTAGCGGGAAAGAGCCGGCTCACGCGCGGCGAGACTGGAGACGAGGACGACGTTCGGCGTGCCGTGGGCGATGGCGGCGAGGCGGCGGGCGCCTTCGCGGTTCACGGCGGCGAACTCGCCGGCGCTGCGCGCCTTCACCAGCGCCGCGCCGTGGATCACGGCGTCCGCATCGCGGACCAGCGCCTTCAGCGCCAGTTCGTCCGACAGGTCGCCAAGGACGACCTCGGGTTCGATGTCCGTCCAGAGCGGGTCGACGGGATCACGGCGCGCCAGGATGCGCACCCGCCAGCCGCCGTCCGCAAGCGCGCGGACGATCCGGCGGCCGAGAAAGCCGGTGGCCCCCGTGACCCCGACCAGACGGTCCGCCCCGCGGCTCAGGCGGCGGTCTCCGCCTGGAAGGCGCCGGCCAGGTACAGGGCGCGGGCCTTGGAGCGGGAGAGCTTGCCGGAGGAGGTCTGCGGCAGGGCGTGGGCGCCGACCAGTTCCACCCGCGCGTCGACGCCGTGGCGGGCGCGCAGCAGGGCGGCGACGTCCTCGGTAAGGGTGCGGCGCGCGTCGGGGTCGCTTGTCCGGGCCTGGACCAGCACGACGAGCTGTTCGCCCTCATCGCGGTCAACGGAGAAGGCGGCCACATCGCCGCTGCGAAGCCGCTCGATCTCGGATTCCGCGGACCATTCAAGGTCCTGCGGCCACACGTTGCGACCGTTAAGCAGGATCAGGTCCTTGGCGCGTCCGGTGGGCACGATCTCGCCGTCAACCAGGAAGCCCAGGTCGCCGGTGTCCAGCCAGCCGTCGGCCGACAGCACGCGGGCCGTGGCTTCCGGGTCGCCAAAGTACTCGCGCATCAGGCTGGGTCCGCGGACGAAGATGCGCCCGACGCGCCGTTCCGGCAGGGGATTGCCGGCCTCATCGCGCACCTCGAGCTCGTGCAGCGGCAGCACCGGTCCGCAGCGGACGAAGGCGCGGCTGCGCTCGCCCCCCTCGGCTACGGGCTGGGTGGCAACCACGACGCCGTCGCGCTCCATGCGGTCAGTGTCCACGGTCTCGAAGCGCAGGCCACCGCCCAGCGGCGCCATGCTGAGCGCCAGGGTGGCCTCGGCCATCCCGTAGCTGGCCACGAAGGCCTTGTCCGAGAAACCGGCGGCGGCGAAGCGCTCGGCGAAGGCCAGCAGCGGCCCTGGGCGCACCATGTCGCCGCCGCAGCCGGCCGACCGCCAGGTCGAGAGGTCGAGACCTTCACGCGAGCCGTCGCCGCGGCGGGCGCACAGCTCGTAGCCGAAGGTGGGGCTGTAGGAGATGGTCGCCCGGTTCTTCGACATCAGGTCCAGCCACATGAGCGGCCGGCGGACGAAGGCGCCGGTGGGCATCAGGTCGACGGTCATCTGGGCCGCCAGGGGGGCCATCAGGAAGCCGACCAAGCCCATGTCGTGATAGAGCGGCAGCCAGGAGAAGGCGCGATCTTCCGGCGTCACCTTCAGGCCGTCGCGGGTGATGGCGGTGCAGTTGGCCATCAGGGCCCGGTGGGTGCAGAGCACGCCGGTGGGATTGCGGGTGCTGCCCGACGAGAACTGGACGTAGCAGGGATCGTCGGGCTGAGGCGAGGGCAGGTCCGCGGCCGGCGCTTCCGGCAGATCCTGGATCCGCCTGGCGATCGGGACGCCGGCCTTGCTCGCGGCCTCCTCGAGCCAGGGAATCAAGGCTTCGGGGCCGAACACCGCGGCCGCCTTGGCCGAGGACAGCATGCGGGCGATCTGCTCCACGTAGGCCTCGCGGCCGCCCAGCGGGGCGGGCAGCGGCAGCGGCGCCGGGGTGATGCGGGCGTATTGGCAGGCGAAGAAGGCGACGACAAAGTCGGTGTCGGTCTCGGCAACCAGGCCGACGCGGTCCAGCGGCCGGACGCCGGCGGCGAGGAAGCGGGCGGCGAGGGCCCGGGCGCGCTCGCGCAGCTCGGCGTAGGGCAGGGCGAGCAGCAGCTCGCCGCGCAGGCCGTACAGGTTGACGCCGGTAGGGCCAGCGGCGGCGAAATCCAGGGCCTCTATGAGGGTGGCGAAGCCTCCGGTGCGGAAGGGCCGGTCCGGAGCTGTCGGGGTCGGAGTCACGCTTGGTCTTTCGGACTGTCGGGATCGGCGGCGCGCGCGTCGGTGGGCCGGACGCGATTCCCATTCTCTCGCAAGATGAACCAGAGCAGGCCCAGGGCAAGCGCGGCGGCCGCGCCCACAAGGCTTGCGCCGGCCCCTGTAAGCCCGAATGCGCGCACAAGGAAGGGGAGTGCGACAAGGAAGGCGGCGCTCACCGCCAGCCGGACCCAGACGACGCGGCCCGGTTTGCCCAGGGAAACGAGCATCGGCTCCAGCGGAAGGGCGAAGATGCCGATCACGGCCGCGGCGACCTGCCAGGTCATCACGCCGGCGGCGGGGGCGAACGCCTGGCCCATGACCAGGCCGAGCAACGGCCCGCCGGCGAAGGCGGCCACCGCCAGCAGGACGAGGCCCGCGCCGCCGGCCAGAAGGCCGACCTGCCGGGCAAGGCGCCACATTCCGTCATGATCCTCGCCCGCCCGCAGCCGCGCCAGCTCGGGATAAAGGGCCGGCACCAGCAGCTTGGCGGGCTTGGCGAGCGCGTCGGCCACCTGGCGTCCCACACGCCAGAAGGCCGCCTGGCTCGGGCCCACCAGGGCCCCGACGATCAGGGTGGCCACGTGGGTGAAGGCCACGTCCAGGGTGGCGGCCAGGTTGGTGTTCCAGGCGAAGCGCCAGGCGCCCGGCATGCCTTGGGTGAGCGGCCCCTTCCACGAGAAGCCCGCCAGCATGTCGTGCCGGCGCAGTTCCAGCACGCCCATGGTGACGAGATAGAGCCAGCCGGCGATGCTCCCGGCCGCCCAGGCGAAGAGGAAGGCCGGCACGCCGCCGCCCACCAGGAGCGCCACGAAGCTGCCCAGGAGGCGGACGAAGCCCACCAGGGCGGTCTGCTGCGCGAGCACGTCGAAACGGTCGAACAGGCGCAGCAGGCCCGTGGGCATGCCCGAGATCACGAAGACGATGCTGAACATGTAAAGGGCGGCCGTCGGGGCCATGTCCCGGCTCCACCCCAGCCGGTCCGCGAAGACGAACGAGCCCACGATCCCGATGGCCAGGCCCAGAAGGGTGCTGGCCACGTCGAGGAACAGGGTGAAGCGCACCATCCGCTGGAAGGCCGGCCGGTCGCCGTCGGCCAGGGGCCGGGCGCCATACTGGATCACGGTCTGCCAGGACTGGAACTTGACCACGTCGCCCAGGAACTGGGCAAAGGCGGTGATCAGAACCAGGACGCCCATGTTCGCGGCGCCGAGGCTGCGGCCGGCCACGGCGAGATAGGCCAGGCCCAGCACCGCGTTCACCGAGCGCCCACCCAGGAGCACGCCGGCGTTGGACACCACACGCTTCAGGATGCCGCCCACGGGCGAGGCGTCGCGGGCCGGGTGGGCCGTCACGCTGGGGATCCTGAGGTGGAGCGGCGGGGCGCTGGCATGACTGGACTCTGGCGCCCGAAGCCCGGACGCCGCAACCACGCGAGACGTCTCAGGGCGGTGGAAGGCCGGCGGCGCCTTAGCGCGCCGTCGCGAACCGTTGATCTACGTGAAGGAAGTGGTGGGTGTACAAGGATTCGAACCTTGGACCCGCTGATTAAGAGTCAGCTGCTCTACCAACTGAGCTATACACCCGTCTCGGCTCCGGTGCTTTTCAGTCCCGGCGGCGAGGGCGCGGAAAATACGCAAATTCGCCGGCTTGGCAAGGCGCTTCGGGAGAAAGACTTTGACGAGTGTCGCGGACGAGGGCGGAGCCATCGACTTCAGCTACCTCGAAGGCTTCTGCGCCAACGACGAGCAGGTGATCGCCGATGTGCTGTCGACCTTCCGGGAACAGGCGGCCGGCTGGGCCGAACCCCTGGCCCAACCGGGGGCGGACTGGCGGGAGCTTGCCCACACCATCAAGGGCTCGGCCTTCGGAATCGGCGCCCGACGCCTGGGGGAGATCGCGGGCGCGGCCGAGCAGGGGGCGGTGGAGGACCTGGCGCCCATAGGTCCCGAGCTGGCCGAGGTGGTCGCCGAGATCGAAGGCTATCTGACGCGGATCGGCGGGGGCTAGCGGCCGCAACTGGCAGGCCGCGACTGGCGCACCTATGTCGCAAGCCTCAACCTTGGCCGTGAGGAGGCGTCCAATGTCCCTGTCGCTCTATGAAGCGTCGATCCCCGTCTATCTTCAGATGCTCAAGAACCTGCTGGCCATCGTCGACAAGGCCGAGGCGCATGCGAGGGCGGCGGGCAGGGATCCGGACGCCTATGCAGAGGCGCGCCTGATCGAGGACATGCATCCGTTCAATCGTCAGATCCACATGGCGTCGGATGCGGCAAAGAACGGCGCGGCTCGGATCTCGGGCCAGACGCCGCCCAGTTTTCCCGACGTGGAGACGAGCTTCCCGGAACTGCGCGCGCGTCTGGAGAAGACCATCGCCTTCGTCGAGAGCGTGACGCCGGAGCAGGTGAACGGCCGCGAGGACGCGATCGTCGAACTGCCGATGCCGAACCGCACGATCAGGTTCTCGGGGCGGGACTTCCTGCTGAAGTTCTCGCTGCCGAACTTCTTCTTCCACGTGACGACCGCCTATGCGCTCCTGCGCCAGCAGGGCGTGCCGATCGGCAAGATGGATTATCTCATCGGGGCGTTTCCGGAGATGGCGGACGCCTAGCTGCGCAGCCTGTCCCAGACGCCGAACTCGTAGCGGATGCACTGCTCGATGAGCGTGCGCCAAACGGGTTCGGCGATCTCTTCCGAGAGGCCCACCCGACGGGCCTCGGCCTTCACCTTGGCGACCACGTCCTCGACGCGGGCGTTGTCGCGGACGGTCTCCCGGTCCTGCTTGATGCGGGCGGCGGCGTCCATGTAGCCCTGGCGCTCCAGCAGCAGGGCGACCAGCTGGCGGTCGAGCGAATCCACGCCCTGGCGGACTTCGGCCATGGTGGTGCAGTCCGCGGGCCGCGGACGGTCGTCGGTCAGAACGGTCATTCCAGTCGTCTTGGCCACTCGTCTTGGTTTCGTCAGATGCCGGCGCCGTTGTCGATGGCCGCGAGCGCCGCTTCGTGCGCGCGGGCCTCCGCTTCGATCCAGCCGATGAAGGCCTTCACCTGCGGCAGCCGGCCCTTGGCCTTGGGATGGACGAGGTAATAGGCGAAGTCGACGGCCGTGGCGATCTGCAAAGGCGCCACCAGACGCCCGGCCTCGAGGTCGGCCATGGCCAAGGCCTGCTTGGCCAGGGCGACGCCGCGGCCGTTGGCGGCGGCCTCGATCACCAGGCTCGACTGGTTGAACCGCGGGCCGCGCTGGCCGTCGATGCCGCGTAGACCGCGGGCCGCGAGCCACATGGACCAGTCGGGGCAGCTGTCGTCGACGTCGGGTGAGCCATCGTGCAGCAGCACGTGGTTGGCGAGGTCCTCGGGCGTCTCCAGCGGCTGTTCGGCCAGGAGGGCGGGGCTGACGACCGGGATCACCGTCTCGCTCATCAGCCGCCGAACCTCGAGGCCTGGATAGCGGCCTGCGCCATAGCGGATCGCGAGGTCCACCTCGCCAGCGGCCAGGTCGACGAGCTCCATGCCGGCCGACAGCCAGACGTCCACCTGCGGGTGCGCACGCTCGAACGCGCCCAGCCGCGGCACCAGCCACTTGGCGGCGAAGGACGGGGCGGCGGTGATGGTCAGTCGGCGACCGTCGACCGCAGCGGTGAGGAGGGAGGCGGCCTCGGCGAGGCGGTCGAACGCCTCGCGAAGGGCGGGCAGGGCGGTCTGGGCGGCGTCGGTCAGCAGCAGGCCCTTGGGCGTGCGCTTGAACAGCGCCGCGCCCACGTAGTCCTCAAGGTTCTGAATCTGTTGTGACACCGCGCCGGGGGTGACCGCGAGCTCGTCGGCCGCGCGGCTGAAGTTCAGGTGCCGAGCGGCGGCCTCGAAGGCGCGCAAGGCATTGAGCGGCGGTAGCCGGCGACGCTGGTTGTTACGTTCCATGAAAGAATCTCTGACAGCCCCGGCAGAAGTCCTCGGGTTGCGAATTGGGCCGCCCGGACCCTTATTGCAAGCGTCCGCAGGTGTATTGGCCCTTTTCACCGGCGGACGGTCGGCGGGACGGGCGCAAGTCCGTCCCGTCCTGATTCCAGAGTACAGCGCTTTTAGAGAACCTAAAATATGGCCCCAGCCGATCATGAAACACGGCGCGCAGATCGCCTAGTGGTTCTGGATGGCCGCGGTCGCGACCGCGCGCCGGGACAGGTGTGGCTGGTGGGCGCGGGGCCCGGTGATCCCGAGCTGCTGACGATCAAGGCGCTGAAGGTGCTGCAGACCGCCCAGGTGGTGGTCCATGACGGCCTGGTGTCGGAAGAAATCCTGGCCCTTGCGCCCGAGGGCGCGCGCCGGATCAGCGTCGCCAAGCGCAAGTCGCGGCACGCCTACAGCCAGGACGAGATCAACCGCATGCTCACGGCGTTCGCGCTGGAGGGCCTGACCGTGGTGCGCCTGAAGGGCGGCGACCCGTTCATCTTCGGGCGTGGCGGCGAGGAACTGGAGGCCTGCCGCGCGGCGGGGATCGCCTGCCACGTGGTGCCGGGCGTGACGGCGGCCCTGGCGGCCGGGGCCGGCGCCGGCGCGCCGCTGACCCATCGGGGTTCGGCCCAGGCGGTGACCTTCGTGACCGGCCACGCTTCCCAGGGCGCCGAGCCCGACCTGGACTGGGCGAGCCTGGCCCGCGCGAACCAGACGGTGGTGATCTACATGGGCCTGTCGCAGGCGACGGCGATCGCCGGCCGGCTGATGGCCGCCGGCCGGGCCGCCGCCCCCCCGGCCCTGCTCGTCGAGAACGCCCGCCGGGGCGACGAGCGCCGGGTGGCGACGACCCTCGGCGGCCTGGCCGAAGCCGCCTCGGCCCTGAACGGGCCCGCCCTGCTGATCGTGGGCGAGGCCATGGCGCTGGCGTCCTCGGGCGAGGGCGCCGTCGAAACCCTGATCCGCGAGGCGCGCGCATGAAGGCCCTGACCGCCAACCGGCTGAGCGATGGCGAGGTGGTGTTCTGGAACGCCGGCCGCTGGGTGGAACGCTTCGCCGACGCCGAGCTGTTCGCAGACGACGAGGCCGTCATGGAGGCCGAGGGCCAGGGCAAGAGCCAGCCCACGGTCGTGGTCGATGTCTATCCCATCGACCTCGTGCAGGCGGACGGCGTCTGGGCCCCGCTGTCCTATCGCGAGCGCATCCGCGCGCTGGGGCCGACCAACCACCTGCACCACGGCAAGCAGGCCGAGGGCGGGGCTGTCGTCGAGGCGTTGCAGCAGGCCTCTGGCGCGGCCCGCTCCACCGGCCGTGTGAACCTGATCAAGCGGAAGTAGTCCGATGTACCGCTACGACACCATCGACAAGGAGATGCTCGCCGACCGGGCCGCGGAGTTCCGCGAACAGGTGGGGCGCCGTCTCTCGGGCGAGCTGACCGAGGACCAGTTCAAGCCGTTGCGGCTGATGAACGGCCTGTACCTGCAGCTGCACGCCTACATGCTGCGGGTGGCGATCCCTTACGGTTCGCTGAACCCCACCCAGATGCGCAAGCTGGCCTGGGTGGCCCGGACCTATGACCGCGGCTATGGCCACTTCACCACGCGCACGAACCTTCAGTTCCACTGGATCAAGCTGAAGGATGCGCCCGACATCCTGGACCAGCTGGCCAGCGTGGACATGCACGCGATCCAGACCTCCGGGAACTGCATCCGCAACGTCACCGCGGACCCGTACGCCGGCGCGACGGCGGAAGAGGTGGACGATCCCCGGGTGTGGGCCGAGGCGATCCGGCAGTGGTCGACCTTCCACCCCGAGTTCAGCTTCCTGCCGCGCAAGTTCAAGATCGCGGTGACCGCCGCGCCCAAGGACCGCACGGCGGCCCGGGTCCACGACATCGGCCTCGTCCTGAAGCGCGCCCGGGACGGCGCCCTGGGCTTCGAGGTGATCGTCGGGGGCGGCATGGGGCGCACCCCGCACATCGGCCCCACCATCCGGGAGTTCCTGCCGGTCAACCGGCTGATGAGCTACCTGGAGGCGATCCTGCGCGTCTACAACCGGCACGGCCGTCGGGACAACATCTACAAGGCCCGGATCAAGATCCTGGTCGCGGCCCTGGGCGTGGAGGAGTTCACCCGCCAGGTCGAGGCCGAGTGGGCGAAGATGGGCGAGGCCGCCGACCTGCCCGACACCGAACTGGCGCGGATCCGCGGCGCCTTCGCGCCCGCGGGTTTCGAGAGCCTGCCGGTCCAGTCGGAGGCCCTGGAGGCGGCGAAGGCGGCGGACCCGGCGTTCGCCCGCTTCGCGCGCAACAACCTAAAGCCGCACAAGAAACCGGGCTATGGCATCGTCGAGATCAGCCTGAAGGCCATCGGCGAGACGCCCGGCGACGCCACCGCCGACCAGATGGACGTGGTGGCCGACCTCGCCGAGCGTTACGGCCAGGGCGACATCCGGGTGACGCACGAGCAGAACCTGGTCCTGCCGCACGTCAGGCTGGACGACGTGCCGACCGTCTGGGCCGCGCTGCGCGAAGCGGGGCTGGCGACGCCGAATATCAACCTGGTCAGCGACATCATCGCCTGCCCGGGGCTCGACTACTGCGCCCTGGCCAACGCCCGGGCGATCCCTGTGGCGCAGAACATCGCCGAGAAGTTCCGCGACGAGGCCCGAGCCGAGCTGGTGGGCGAGCTGAAGATCAAGATCAGCGGCTGCATCAACGCCTGTGGCCACCACCACGTTGGCCACATCGGCATCCTGGGCGTCGATAAGAAGGGCGAGGAATTCTACCAGTTCACCCTGGGCGGATCGGGGGCCGAGGATGCGAGCCTCGGGACCATCCTCGGGCCGGCGCTGCCCTACGACCGCGTCGCCGACGCGGTGGACACCCTGGTCGACGTCTACCTGCGCGAGCGGACGGACGGCGAACGCTTCCTCGACACCTTCCGACGCACCGGCGTCGCGCCCTTCAAGGAGGCTGTCTATGCCGACGCTCATTAGGTGGCGGAACGGCCGGGCCGAACCGGCCGAGGACGCTTTCACCCACGTGGCCGATGACCAGGACCTGCCGCCGGGCGACGTGATCATTTCGCTGACCCGCTTCCAGACGGACGGCGACCGCCTGATCCACGAGGGCCGCAAGGTCGGCGTGCGGCTGTCGAGCGACGAGGAGGTCGAGGCCCTGGCCTACGACCTGCCGCGGGTCGCGGTGGTGGCCCTGGAGTTCCCCAAGTTCCGGGACGGACGGGCCTACACCAGTGCGCGGCTGCTGCGCGAGCGCTTCGGCTTCACGGGCGAGGTGCGCGCGGTGGGCGAGGTGCTGCGCGAGCAGGCGAGCTTCATGGTCCGCTGCGGCTTCGACGCCTTCGAACCGGCGGACGGTGCGGGCACCCAGGAGTGGGACGCGGCCGCCCGCCGCTACCGCCACGTCTACCAGCGGGCTTCGGACGGGCGCGCGCCGGCGTTCCAGGAGCGGGCTCCATGAGCCTGGCCTATGAGACCCCTGCGGCCCTGACCCTGGCCCAACGGCTGGACGCCGAGCTGCGGCGCGCCCATCCGCGCACCGTGGTCGAGGCCGCGCTCGAAACCTTCGGCGACAAGCTGGCCCTGGTGTCGTCGTTCGGCGCCGAGTCCGCCGTGCTGTTGGACATCGCGGCTGAGGTGAACCCGGCGATCCCGGTGCTGTTCCTCGACACGGGCATGCTGTTCGGCCAGACCCTGGACTACCGCAAGCAGCTTGCCGCCCGCCTGGGACTGACGGACGTGCGCGACCTGCGGCCGGCCTATCAGGACCTCGCCACCGCCGACCCCCAGAACAAGCTGTGGCAGACCGACACGGACGGGTGCTGCCATGTGCGCAAGGTGCTGCCCCTTGACCGGGCCCTGGACGGCTTCGAGGCCTGGCTGACCGGCCGCAAGCGCTTCCACGGGGGCGATCGCCTGAACCTGCCGGTGGTGGAGCATTCCGACGGCAAGGTGAAGTTCAACCCCCTGGCCAACTGGGCCAAGGAGGACCTGGAGGGCTACGCCCGGGAGCGTGAGCTGCCGGCCCATCCGCTGGTGGCCCAGGGCTTCCCCTCCATCGGCTGCTGGCCGTGCACCCAACCGGTGGAAGAGGGCGAGGATGTCCGCGCCGGCCGCTGGAAAGGGTTGGACAAGACCGAATGCGGCATACATCTGGTCCGCGCGCCGGGCGCCGCGAACAACATGGGCGGCGACATCTAGCCGCCTGAAGAGAGAACCGATGAACGACGTTTCCGTGGCCCAGCCGGCCGCCGCGCAGGCAGCCCCCCAGAAGGCGAGCGGCGCCTTCTATGTGGAGAAGGTGACCTGGGTCCAGCACTGGACGGACAGCCTGTTCTCGTTCCGCACGACGCGGGACCCGGGCCTGCGGTTCTCGAGCGGCCAGTTCGTCATGGTCGGGCTGACCAAGGAGGACGGCAAGCCGCTGGTGCGCGCCTATTCCATCGCCTCGCCGGCCTGGCACGAGGAGCTGGAGTTCTATTCCATCAAGGTGCCGGACGGCCCCCTGACCTCGCGCCTGCAGAAGATCCAGGTGGGCGACGAGGTGCTGATCGGCCGCAAGCCCACGGGGACCCTGGTGCTGGACGGCCTGAAGCCCGGCAAGCGGCTCTATATGCTGGGCACCGGCACGGGGCTCGCGCCCTGGCTGTCCCTGGCCCGTGATCCCGAGGTGTACGAGCGGTTCGACGAGGTGATCGTCACCCACACGGTGCGTGAGGTCGCGGACCTGAACTATCGCGAGCTGCTGGAGACGGGCCTGGCGCAGGACGAGCTCCTGGGGGAGCTGATCGCACCCAAGCTCAAATATTATCCAACGGTGACGCGCGAGGAGTTCAAGACCCGCGGCCGGATCACGGACCTGATCGAGAGCGGGCAGATGTTCCGCGATCTCGGGACGCCGCCCTTCGACCCGGCGGTGGATCGGGTCATGCTCTGCGGCGGGCCCTCGGTGTTGGCCGACCTGAAGCAGCAGCTTCTGGATCGGGGCTTCGAGGAGGGCTCGATCGCCTCTCCGGGCGACTTCGTGCTCGAGAAGGCCTTCGTCGAGACCTAGCGACGGCGGCCCCCCGCAACCGCGGCTTAGCTTCCCAGTCGCGAACGGCCGTTCGTGGACTCGGCCAGTGATGGAGCGTGACGGCGTGCGGGTGAGGTCCGGGCGAGTCGGCGTGCTGGCCGTGTCCGGCGGCCGGCGCTTACGCCGGCGGGCAGCCCTTGAACTCGCCGACCTTCACGGCGGTCAGTTTGGAGAGGTTCAGCTTCTGGACCGGCTTCATCGAGGCCGAGCCATGGCCGGTGTAGAGGTCGATCCGCTGACCCTTGATCGCGCCGCCGACGTCGGAGGCGTACCAGTAGCCGTCGTGGGGCTTTCCGTCGGGCATCTTCACGCCGACGGTTTCCTTGATGAACAGGACGGTGCGCCGGGGGATGACATTCTTGTCCACGGCGACCGTGCGCATGGCCACGACCTTGCAGCCCAGGCTGTCCAGGGCGCCCACGCCCTTGGCGCCGGCATGGTACAGCGTGGCCTTAAGATTGAAGACAGCCGATCCGGGCAAATTGCCCGTCACCACGGAGGTAATGAGGTCGCCGACGGGATCGTTTGCGGCCGCGTGCGCGTTGTTGGAGGCGGCCAGGAAACCAATAGCTGCCAGGGTGGCGGCGAGGCGGCGTCGCATGACGGCGTCCTCCTTCGTCGTTGAACTGGTGCCGGTTACGTACCGGCTCAGGCGCACCGGGGCAACCCCCGCGGGCCCATCTGCCGCATGCGTGTTAGCGCCGCTTACACAGCCTGTCAGACAGGATCGTTTGAACGTACACGGGAATTCCCGCACAGCGCCGCTTGGAAAGCGGAGGTGGCGCGATGGAAATCTACGGCGACTCGAAGAGCGGCAACTGCCTGAAGATCCGCTGGATCGCGGAATATCTGCAGATTCCCTACCGCTGGACCGAGGTGGACATCCTGAAGGGCGAGAGCCGGACGCCGGCCTTCATGGCCCTAAATCCGGCCGGGCAGGTGCCGGTGGTGGTGTTCGAGGACGGGCGCGCGCTGGCCCAGTCCAACGCGGTGATCCTGCACCTGGCCGAGGGCACGGACCTCATCCCGAACGACGCCTATGACCGGGCCAAGATGCTCGAGTGGATGTTCTGGGAGCAGTACAGCCACGAGCCCTACATCGCGGTGGCCCGCTTTCAGGTGCGTTACCAGGGCAAACCCGTGGAGGAACTGGAACCCAGGCTGGTCGAGCGGGGCAAGGCGGCGCTGCAGCGGATCGAGGACGCCGTGGGCGGGAGCGCCTTCCTTGTGGGGGAGCAGCCCACGCTCGCGGACATCGCCTTGGTGGCCTACACCCGGATGGCGGAGGACGGCGGTTTCCAGCTCGCCGATTATCCGCAGACCCAGGCCTGGATCGGTCGGGTGGAACAGGCCTTCAATATCGCCTGAGGCGCGGCTCCGTGACGCTTGCCTGACCGGCTTGCGTTCGAGGCTCCCAGCCCTCAAACGGGGGCGCATGAAGCGTATGCTCCCGCTGGTCCTCGCCGCCGCCGTCGCCGTCAGTCCCAACGCCGCCTTGGGCTGGGGGGCCACCGGACACCGGGTGGTCGGCCAACTTGCGGCCCAGTCCCTGCCGGGCGAACTGCCTGGTTTCCTTCGGACCAAGGCCGGCGTGGAGGCAATCGGCGAGCTGTCGCGCGAACCCGACCGTTCCAAGGGCGCCGGCAAGATCCACGACCACGACCGGGATGCGGCGCATTTCGTCGACATTCACGACGACGGCACGGTGTTGGGCGGGCCGCCCTTCCTGCCGCTGCCGCAGACCCGGGCCGAGTACGAGACGCAGCTGGCGGCCCACAAGCTGGACACGGCCAAGGCCGGCTATCTGCAGTTCGCCATGATCGACCGCTGGCAGCAGTTGGCCAGCGACTTCGCCTACTGGCGGGTTCTGACCGCCGCCGAGAATAACCCCGCCTGGGAGGAGCGCCGCGCCTGGTTCACCGCGGATCGGCAGCGGCGCGAGGCGCAGATCCTGGCGACCATAGGCGACCTGTCGCACTTCGTGGGCGACGGCGCCCAGCCGCTGCACACCTCCACCCACTTCAATGGCTGGGGCGACTATCCGAACCCACAGGGCTTCACCAAGGCGCGCATCCACTCACCTTTCGAAGGGGCCATGGTGCGGGCGGCGGTGGATCCGGCCAAGGTGGCGGCGCAGATGACGCCCCTCCGCTCGTGCAACTGCGCCGTCGAGCAACGGGTCACCGACTATCTGCTGGCGTCGAACCGCCTCGTCGTACCGCTGTACGAGCTGGAGAAGGCCGGCGGCCTGGCCGAGGATGATCCCCGCGGGCCCGCCTTCGCCACCGAGCGGCTCGCCGCGGGCGCCTCGGAGCTGCGCGACCTGATCGTCGAGGCGTGGAACGCGAGCGCCACCCGGAGCGTGGGCTGGCGGCCCGTGGCCGTCCAGGACGTGGTCTCGGGCAAGGTCGATCCCTATCCGTCGCTGTACGGCATCGACTGATGGTGGCCCCGCAGTTCGGCAAACCTGAACTCGGGCGGGAGTATCCTGATCGCCCGGCCGCGTTCGGGATCGCAGAGCGGGCCGGCCGGATCGCCGCCGTGCGGGTGGAGAAGCCCGGCCACGCCGCCTGGTTCGACCTGCCGGGCGGCGCCATCGATCCGGGCGAGGGGCCGGAAGAGGCGGTGGTGCGCGAGTTCGGAGAGGAAACCGGACTGAAGGTGGCGGTCGGGGGCGCCTACGCCCGGGCCGACCAGTTCTTCGTCAACACCAGCGGCAAGGCGTTCAACAATCGGGCGACGTTCTTCATCCTCGACATCGCAGGCGAGGATCCGGCGCTGAAAGTGGAGGATGACCACACCCTCGTGTGGTTGGAGCCTCATCAGGCTGTGGAGATCCTGCGGCACGAGGCCCACGCCTGGGCGGTCGCCGCATGGCTGAGATTGCGCCCGCGCGCTTGAGGGGCTAGCAGCGCGCCATGACGGCAAAGATCATCGACGGCAAGGTGTCGGCCGAGAGGCTGAGGACGCAGGTGGCCGAAGAGGTGGCGCGGCTGCGCGCCGACCATGGCCTCCAACCCGGACTGGCCGTGGTGCTGGTGGGCGAGGACCCCGCCAGCCAGGTCTACGTGCGCTCAAAGGGCGAACACAGCCTGGCGGTGGGTATGCATTCGGTGACCCACCGGCTGCCCGAGGACACCCGGCAGGAGGAGCTGATCCGCCTGGTGGCCGAGCTGAACGCCGACCCGCTGATCCATGGCATCCTGGTGCAGCTGCCCCTGCCGAAGCATCTGGACGAGAAGGCGGTCATCGCCGCCATCGACCCGGACAAGGACGTGGACGGGCTGCATGTGGTCAACGCCGGTCGGCTGGCCAGCGGCCTGCCCGCCCTGGTTCCCTGCACGCCGCTGGGCTGCATGATCATGCTGCGCGAGACGCTGGGCGATCTGTCCGGCAAACGCGCCGTCGTGGTGGGCCGGTCTCTGCTGGTGGGCAAGCCGGTGGCTCAGCTGCTGCTGGCGGCCGACTGCACCGTCACCATCGCCCATTCCCGCACCCGGGACCTGCCGGACGTCTGCCGGGAGGCCGATATCCTGGTCGCGGCAGTGGGCCGCCCGCGGATGATCCGCGGCGACTGGATCAAGCCTGGGGCCACGGTGATCGACGTGGGCATCAACCGTGTGCCGTTCGACGATCCCGAGAAGGCGGCCCAGGGCAAGACCAAGCTGGTGGGGGACGTCCACTACAAGGAGGCCCTGGAGGTGGCGGGGGCGATCACGCCGGTTCCCGGAGGCGTCGGCCTGATGACCGTGGCGTGCCTGCTCCAGAACACCGTCACCGCCGCCAAGCGGCTGGCGGGCATCTCGGCCTGACGTCGGGGCTAGTCGCCGCCCCGGATTTCGGACGGCGTGGCGCCGAGGACCCGCCGGGTCCAGCGGGCGAGATGGCTCTGGTGGGCGAAGCCGCACGCGCTGGCGATCTCGGCCGTTCCGAGCCGGCCCTCCAGCAGCAGGTCGCGGGCCCGCTCCACCCGTCGTTCCATGACGTAACGGTGCACCGACTGGCCGGTCGTCCTACGGAACATGGCCGTAAGATGCGGGACGCTGACCTGTGCGGCCTGGGCGATCCGTGACAGGGAGAGGTCTTCGCACAACTCGGCCTCGATCAACGCAATGATCCGCCGCATCTGCGGCTTCGAGAGGGTGCGCCGCCGCGGAGTCCCGGTGGCCGTGAAGTTCTTCAGCAGCCGGTTCGCCAGGGCCGCGCCGAGGCTCTCGGCGTACAGGCGGCCGGCAGGGCCGGACTGGTCGATCTCGGCGGCCACGGCGCGGGCGATCTGCTGGACGAAGGCGTCATGGGCGCCGAACCTGGGCGCCACGTCGACCGCGCCGCGTAGGTTCAGCGAATCCGCCGTAGCCGTGACCAGGTCCGAGGTAAGGCGCAGGGACACGAGCTGGACGGGGGCTGCATAGTCGAGGGTCCAGGACGCGCCCGCCGGGATGATGTCGAAGACGCCGGGGGGCGGGGTCAGCACGCGGCGCAGATCGCCGCAGCGCAGTTGGGCGGCCACACCGGCGGTTTCGTAGAAGACGACCCGGTGTTCCGGCAGCGCCTGGATGGTCTGTGAGCCGGCCGGCGTGCTGAAGCGAACCGCCGAAACGTCTCCCCAGTTCTGGCTGGCTTGGGCGGTGCAGGTCGGCGGCATGGCGAAGGACAGAAAACCCCGGGCGCGGTTGTCGAGCAATGTTCTCGCAGACCGCAGTCGGGCCGAGCCTGTCAATCCGCCTCAGGGCGCCCCTGGGACATCCGTCATCCGAACAGGCTCAAGCTTCGCCGGCCTCAGACGGGCAGGGCCTCGGCGTTCGTCCAGGCCACCACCTGGCCCAGCACCTGGGCCACCGCCTGGTCGTAGGCGGCCACGATGGCCGTCACCCGGTTCTCGCCGGCGGGAGCCTGCGCCTCGAACATCTGCTCGCGGACGTTCTCGCCCCGGCGGCTGAGCACCGCGTTCACGCGGACGACGACGGTGGGGGGCGCCTTCGCCCCGCGGTCGTAACGGGCCTCGAAGGCTCGCACGTCCAGGCGGAGGACGTATTGCGCCTGGCCCGGCTCACCGCGGGAGACAAGCCGGACGGGGCCCGGGCTGGCGTCGAAGGCGGCGGTGACCGCCTGGCCGAAGAGGATGGGCGCCGGGGCGACCCACCGCGTCTCGGCGATGTAGGCGGCCTTGCTCCCCTGGACGGTGAGGATGCGGTCTCCGGCCGCCTCTCGCGGAAAGCCGGTGGGCGCGCGGAACACCGGCACGGCGGCGGCGGCCGGGGCGGGCGCCGCCGCAGGCTGGTTCTCGATCATCTGCCCGAACCTGTAGAGGTTCGCAGGCTTGCCGCCGCTCAGCAGGGCGCAGCCGCTCAGCGCCACTGCGCAGGCGGCCAGGACGCCGAAAGGAACCAGGGCGCGCAAGGTCGTCATTGGGGCACCTTCACTTCCTCGGACCTGCGGGACACGGACCCCGCGATACCGCTCTGCTGCAGGTCATTGATCAGCCGCTCGAGCGACTCGGCCGTCTCGCGCAGCTGGTTCACCGACGAGGTGATCTGCGGCAGGCCGTTGGTGGCGAAATCGGTGGTGGGGCCCTGCAGACTGGCGACGATCGAACGCACGTCAGCCGCGGCGGCGCGGGCCTCGCTGGCGGCTTCGGCCAGGTTTCGTGTGGTTTCACGGCCATCGGTGTCGATCAGGTCGCGGCTGGAGCGGGCCAGCAGGGTGATCTCGGCGGTGGCTTCGTCCACCCGCTGCAAAGCGCTCTGGGCGTCGGCGATGATCGCCTTGCGCTCACGCAACTCGGCGGTGACGGCCTGGGTGTCGGAGAGGGCGGCCGAGAACGTCTTGATGTTCTGGTCCGAGAGCACGCGGTTCACCCGGTCCAGCGCCTCGATCGTGCGGGTGAGCACCGTTCCGCCGCCTTCCAGCAGGTCGGAAAGGGTGCTGCGCTGGCTCTGCAGAACGGGGATGCACTCGCGGCCGAGGGCCAGGCCCTCGCGTTCGCACCGGGCGCGGGCCTCGTCCTTGAGCAGGGGCTTCGACGGCGTGCCGGCGGTGATCTGGATGTAGTTGACCCCGGTGATGCCCTGGGGCTCGAGGGTCGCGTAGCTGTCCGCGCGGATCGGCACGTCAGAGGTGACCCGGATCCGGGCGATCACCCGGCTGGGATTGGTGCGGTCGAGGGCGATCTTGGTCACCTCGCCGACCTTGATCCCGTTGAACTGCACCTCGCCGCCTTCCGACAGGCCGCGTACGGGCCCTTGGAAGACCACGTCGTAGATGTCGTTCTGCTGGGCGAACTGGAAGCGGGCCAGCCAGACGATGAAGATGGCGAGCGCCGTCACCAGGATGATGGTCGACAGCCCCACGAGCGCATAGTTGGCGTTGCGTTCCATCAGGCCTCCAGCGCCCTCGTGATGGCGGCCGCCCGGCCGCGGGGTCCCAGGAAGTACTCGCGGATCCAGGGATGGTCCGCCTTTTCAAGCTCCGACACGGGCGCTGTCGCCACAACGTGCTTGTCCGCCAGAACGGCGACGCGGTCGGTGATTTCGTACAGCGTGTCCAGGTCGTGGGTGATCATGAACACCGTCAGATTGAGGCTCTCCGACAGGTCCTTGATCAGCTTGTCGAAGGCGGCGGCGCCGATAGGGTCCAAACCGGCGGTGGGCTCGTCGAGGAAGAGCAGCTCTGGATCGAGCGCGAGGGCGCGCGCCAGGCCGACGCGCTTGCGCATGCCGCCCGACAGCTCGGACGGCTTCAGCGCGCCGGCGTCGGGGCGCAGGCCCACGAGGGCGATCTTCAGCGTGGCCAGTTCATCGATCTCGCGACGGCTCATGCCGGTGTGCTCGCGCATGGGCGCGGCCACGTTCTCCTTCACCGTCAGGTTGGAGAAGAGGGCGCCGCCTTGAAACAGGACGCCCCAGCTGCGCTCCAAGGCTCCCAACTTGCGGCGCGAGGCGTGGGCGATGTCCGTGCCGAGGACGCTGATGGTCCCCGCCTCGGGGATTTTCAGGCCGATGATGGTGTTGAGCAGCACCGACTTGCCCGACCCGGAGCCGCCCACGACGCCGAGAATCTCGCCCCGGCGGACGGTGAGGTCGAGGTTCTCGTGGACGATGTGATCGCCGAACTGAGAGCGCAGGCCGCGAACCTCGATCGCCGGGCCGTCGCCCTGCAGCAGTTCCTCGTCGGACATCTGGGCTTCATCGACGGCCGTCATACGTCGAGCACCAGGTAGAGGAGGGCAAAGCCCGCATCGATCAGGATGATGGCGAAGATCGCGTGCACCACGGCGGCGGTGACCCGCCTGCCAAGGGACTCCACGTCGCCGCCCACCTCGAGCCCCTGACGACAGCCGATGCCGGCGATGACGCCGGCCATCACCGGGGACTTGATGAGGGCCAGGAAGAAGTGGGTCGCCCCGACGTTGTCGACAATGCGTTGCAGGAAGAAGGCGGGGCCCAGGCCCAGGGCGGCCCAGGTCACGACGATGCCCCCCAACAGGCCCGCCAAGGTGGCGATGAACGTCAGCAGCGGGATGGCCAGGATCAGGGCGGCGAACCTAGGGAAGACCAGGGCTTCGAACGGATCGACGCCCATCACCTTCATGGCGTCGATCTCCTGATTCATCTTCATCGCCCCGATCTCGGCCGCGAAGGCCGAGGCGGACCGTCCGGCGAGCAGGACGGCGGTGATGACGATGTTGAACTCCCGCATCATCGAAATGCCGATCAATTCGACGGCGAAGACCTGCGCGCCGAACTGCTGGAGCATGTCGGCGCCGATGAAGGCGACCACGGCGCCGATGAAGAAGGTCGCCACCGCGACCACCGGGATGGCGTCCAGGCCGGCCCGTTCGATGACCGAGACCAGGGCCGGCCAGCGGATCCGCTGCGGCGAGATGATCGACCGGACGACGACCACCAGCAGGTGCCCGAGAAAGCCCATCGTATCGAGGAAGTCGCGGAAGAAGCCCACGACCCCGCGGCCGACGCGGATCGTCAGGTCATGGAAGTCCTTCGGATCTCGCCGGACAGAGGGCTCGGCGCGGGCCGCCTGGTCCACCACCTCGAGCAGGCGCAACGTCTCGGGCCGCGCCTTGACCCTCGTCAGCTCGAAGTTGGGGCCGGCGGCGCGCACCACCGCGTAGGCGCCAGCGGTGTCGAGCCGCTGAACCGCCGTCATGTCGATCAGGAAATTGGAGAGACCGTCCAGCGCTTGGGACAGCGCCGGGCCCGCGCCCTCAAGCGTCCGCGCCGTCCAATCGCCCGCGAGCGTCACCGTGGGACGATCCGTCGCGGGATGCAGGGTGAAATCGGCTGCTCTCTCCATTTGGGCGGTTCCCGGAGCCTGCGTGAGGGCGGCTCGGGTGATGTCTCCTCGAAAGCCGACACCCTAGCAGACGGATCGGAAGGGGCGAACGTCCATATGGCGAAGGTTGTTCCCCGGGGTCAGGCCGCTATATCGGCGCCTTACGGTCAAGCTGAGCCCACATTTGGTCTAAATCGGACGGGACGAGAGATATGTCCCGGCTGTCACGATTCAGCTGCGGCCGTGAGAGTGGAGAGTAGGTTTGACCCGCCAGATCGAGCTCGCCGGAAAGTCCGGCGCCCGCTATCGCTACACCTCGATCGAGGAGGATCGGTTCCTGCCCCCCGCGGGCGCCAACTACGTCATCGCCGAGGTGACGCCTGATGGGCCGCGCGTCGTCTACGCCGGGGAGACCGACAATCTGGCCAGCCAGAGCTGGCGCAGCACCCTCGAAAAGGCTCGCGAGACTTATGCAGAGGCCAGGATCATGACGCGCCTGAACGTCACCCGCGCGGTGCGGGAGGCTGAGCGGATCGACCTGATCGAGCATTACAACCCGCCGATGAACCAATAGCCCGCGGGCGCGCCTCCGGTCATCCTGGGGCATGAGCGCAGGCCCTCTCATCGTCATCTTCGGCGCGGCCGTCCTGCCGAACGGCCCGTCGGCCTCGCTGCTGCGGCGGATCGACTACGGCCTGGCCGCGGCGAGGGCGCATCCGCAGGCCCGGGTGTTGTGCTCGGGCGGCGTGGGGCGCTTCGGTCCGTCCGAGGCCTCGGTGATGGTTGCTCGGCTGCTTGCCGAAGGCGTGGCCGCCGACCGGCTGATCGCCGACGAGGCGAGCCTCGACACCCTTCAGAGCGTGGTGGCGGCCGCCGGTTGGGCCCGGCGGCTGGGCGCCGCGCGGGTGATCGCCTGCAGCGACGCTTACCACCTGCCGCGCATCCGCATGATGCTGGCGTTGCTGGGCATAGCGAGCGCGGCGGGTCCCACCCGGCCCGGCACGGCGGGGGCGGGGCTCGCGCACTGGATCCGCATGACGCTGCGCGAAGGCCTGGCCATCCCGTACGACTGCGCCATCGTCCTGGCGCGGCGACGGGCCCTGGCCGCCGAGAAGGGGGCTGCGTCATAGTGCTGACCAACTCCCCGGTAGAGTGATTTCAACCTACTCTCCTGAGACGACCATGGCCGGACCGGACGACTCCAACCCATATTCCCGCAACAGCGCCTGGCCGAAGATGCCCCAGTCGCCGTTCCGGGTCGGCCCTCTGCCCAAGGCGGGTGGAGCCGGAGCGTCGCCGTCGGCCGACAGCGCGCCAACGCCTCCGGCCTCGACCCAAGCACCGCCGCCGCAGGCCGACGCGCCGCCGCGGACCATCACCCCCGTGTTCACGCGTCCGGCGGGGCCAACCCCGGCCTTCACCCGGCCCATGGCGGGCTCCGGCCCCTCTGCGACCCGCATGCCGCCGCAGTCCGCCATTCCGGGACCCGCGGCGCCGGCGATGGCTCGGCCAGCGATGCAGCCCATGGCGCGGCCCGCACCTGCTCCGGCGCCCGCCCCGCTCAGCCG
>JAEYNH010000116.1 GCA_023412655.1 Pseudomonadota bacterium
TGTTGCTGGCGTCGTCGCCGCCGTACAGCAGGTCGTTGCCCTGGCCGCCCACCACCCAGTCGTCGCCGGCCCCGCCGTCGACGGTGTCGTTGCCCTGGTTGCCGTGCAGGTCGTCGAAGCCGGCCCCCCCCCACAGGCTGTCGTCGCCCTCGTTGCCGCGCAGGTAGTCCTGGCCGTCGCCGCCCAGCAGAGTGTCGTTTCCAGGCCCGGCTTCGACCCGGTCGGGGCCGGCCGTTCCGACGACGAAGTCGTTCCCGCTGCTGACCGTCAGGTTGGTGAAACCGAGGTTCTGGTGGACGCTGATCGTCAGCGGCCCGTCCGTGGGCAGGTCGCGGCTGAAGCTCACCAGATCGACCCGGCCATCGCCATTGTAGTCCACCGGCGTCCAGTAGACGCCGGAAAGGCCGAGGCTTGCGGCGTCGACGTAGGCGAAGCGGCCGCTGCCGTCGTTCAGGGCGATGGAACTCCCGGCGCCGCCGCCCGGCCGGGAGATCACAAGGTCCTTGTGACCGTCGCCGTCCATGTCGACGACGTGGATGGTGTCGGCCCACGGCGCGGTGAGATCCTGAACCGGCATCCGCTCGGCGGTGACGTCGGTGAAGCGGCCGGTCCCGTCGTTGCGCAGGAACTGCAGGGCTGAGCCCTGATAGAACGGCTCATTACGCGTCTGGGAAAGGATCAGGTCCTGATCGCCGTCGCCATCGAAGTCCATGGCCGCCACATCGACGGTTATGGTCTCGCCGAACAGGCCGGCGGGCAGGGCGCGGGACGGGTCATTGACGAAGATCCCGGCGCCGTCGTTCTTCCAGACCCAGCCGGCGGAGCCCGCCACGCCGTGGTTGCCGCCCACGAAGTCGAGGTCGCCATCGCCGTCGACATCCACCAGCAGACTGCTGGTCAGGCCCGAAAGCGTCGTCCCATCGAGCCCCCCGGACGTTGGCGCGAAGCCGCCCGCCCCGTCGTTCTTGAGGAAATAGGGACCGGAGCGGCTGAGGCCGAGGTTGCCGAAATTGCCCACGAGGATGTCGATATCCCCATCGCCGTCGATGTCGCCGGCCGAGGCCGAATGGCCGAAGTCGGACCGGGCGGGAACGGCGCCTGCGCGCAAGGTCGCGCCGCCGAACAGCAGCTCGTCGGTCTCGCCGGGGAAGCCGCCGCCGTCGAACCCGTGATTCACCGAGAAGGCGTCGGCGAAGCCGTCCTTGTTGAAATCAGCCACCAGGATTTCGCGCGCGTGCACCGCGGCCATCCCCGGCGGCAGGCTGCCGCTCAGATCGGTGAGCTGGCCGCTGATGGAGATGCCGAGCAGGCGGAAGGGCTGGGCCTCGTCCACGAAATCCGTGCCGTAGCGGGGACCGCCGAACAGGATCTGGACGCCGGGGGCGCCGAGGAAATTGCCTGCGGCATGGGCGAGCGCCGAGCCGCGATAATCTAGCGTGAGACTGGAAACCGCCTGAAAAGCCGGCATTTACCCCTCCCTACCCGATAAGGTGAAGCTTCTAGGACAGTTGGTCGGGCCTGGCATCCCAAAGTTCACCGAAGGGTGACTCCCCAGGCGCGCAGGGCGAGGGCCGCCCAACCGGACTGCGGCCCTTGCCCCTTTCGCGCGCACCCGCCATATAGCGGCCAGGAGATCGGCGGCGGACGAGCGCCTCGCCAACCTGGTCAGGTCCGGAAGGAAGCAGCCACAACGGGTCCCGCTTCGGGTTGTCGTTCGGTCTCCACCTCATTCCCCCACATGAACCGCCTTCGTTTGGCTTTCCCCTTTCGCAGGGACAGGCGGTCCCGTTAGATGGCCGCGATGGTGGACGACGAAGAGATTCCCGAACGCGACCCGAACACGGGCGACATGTTCGGCGAACCTGCCCCGCGGCCCGAGGCTGCGCCGCAGGACGAGGGCTCGTCCGCCTATACCGTCATCGCCCGAAAGTACCGGCCCCGCCGGTTCGAGGACCTGTACGGCCAGGAGGCCATGGTCCGGACGCTGCGCAACGCCTTCGCCTCGGGGCGGATCGCGCACGCCTTCATGCTCACCGGCGTCCGGGGGGTGGGCAAGACCACCACCGCCCGCCTGCTGGCCCGGGCCCTGAACTACGAGACCGACACCGTCCACGAGCCGTCGCTGGACCTGGCCGAGGAGGGCATCCACTGCCGGGCCATCATCGAGGGCCGGCACATGGACGTCCTGGAGCTGGACGCCGCCAGCCGCACCGGGGTGAACGATATCCGCGAGCTGCTGGACGGGGTGCGCTACGCCCCCGTGGAGGCCCGCTACAAGGTCTATATCATCGACGAGGTCCACATGCTGTCGACGGGGGCGTTCAACGCCCTGCTGAAGACGCTGGAGGAGCCGCCGCCGCACGCCAAGTTCATCTTCGCTACCACCGAGATCCGCAAGGTGCCGGTGACCATCCTGTCCCGCACCCAGAGGTTCGACCTGCGCCGGGTCGAGCCGGAGATGCTGGTCAAGAACCTGGAGATGATCTGCGAGAACGAGGGGGCGCGGGTCGAGGCCGAGGGGCTGATGCTGATCGCCCGGGCGGCGGAGGGCTCGGTGCGCGACGGCCAGTCGATGCTGGACCAGGCGATCGTCCAGGCCGAGCCCGGCCAGACGGTCACCGCCGCCACCATCCGCGACATGCTGGGCCTGGCCGACCGGGCCCAGACCATCACCCTGTTCGAGCAGCTGATGCGGGGCCAGGCGGGGGAGGCGATCGAGACCTTCCGCACCCTGTACGGCTACGGCGCCAATCCCGACCAGGTGATGCTGGACCTGCTGGACCATGTGCACGGGGCGAGCGTGGCCAAGGCCATCGGGCCGAACGCCCTGGTCATGCCGAAGGAACAGGCCCAGCGGCTGGCGGCGGTGGGGGCGGCGATCTCGCCCGGCATCCTGTCGCGCATCTGGCAGCTGACGCTGAAGGCCTATGAGGAGGTGCGCCGGGCGCCCGACGCGGCGGCGGCGGTGGACATGGCGCTGATCCGGCTGGCCTATGCGGCCGACCTTCCGGGGCCGGAAGAGGCGCTGAAGAAGCTTCAGTCGGGCGAGCCGGTGGGCGG
>JAEYNH010000134.1 GCA_023412655.1 Pseudomonadota bacterium
GACCAAGGCCGCTCACAACGAAACCAATCCCTACAACGCCAAGCGGCTGGTGCAGTATCACGACCGCGAGTGCGTCGTGCTCAATCCGCCGGCACTGCCGCTTTCGCAGCCGGAGATGGACCGCGTCTACGGACTGCCGTTCACCCGCAAGCCGCATCCCAGTTACGGGCAGAGCCGCATTCCGGCCTATGAGGTCGTGAAAGATTCCGTGCAGATTATGCGCGGCTGCTTCGGCGGCTGCACGTTCTGTTCGATCACCGAGCACGAGGGGCGGATCATCCAGAGCCGCTCGGAGGGTTCGATCCTGCAGGAGATCGAGCGCATCCGCGACCGGACGCCGGGCTTCACCGGGGTGATCTCGGACATCGGCGGGCCGACCGCCAACATGTACCGGATGGCCTGCAAGGACCCGAAGGTGGAGGCGGCCTGCCGGCGGCCCTCCTGCGTGTTCCCCGGCATCTGCCCCAACCTGAACACCAGCCACGACGACCTGATCCGCCTCTATCGCAAGGTGCGCGAGGTGCAGGGCGTGAAGAAGGTGCTCGTCGCCTCGGGGGTCCGTTACGACCTGGCGGTGGAGAGCCCCGAGTATGTGGAGGAGCTGGTCACCCACCACGTGGGCGGCCTGCTGAAGATCGCCCCGGAGCACACCGAGGACGGCCCCCTGGGCAAGATGATGAAGCCGGGGATCGGGACCTACGACCGGTTCAAGGAGATGTTCGACGCGGCCGTGAAGAAGGCCGGGAAGAAGTACCACCTGATCCCGTACTTCATCGCCGCCCACCCGGGGACCACGGACGAGGACATGATGAACCTCGCCCTGTGGCTGAAGAAGAACAACTTCCGCGCCGACCAGGTGCAGACCTTCCTGCCCTCGCCCATGGCCACGGCGACGGCCATGTACCATTCGGGGGTCAATCCGCTGAAGGGCGTGCGGCGCGGGGCGAGCGAGCCGGTGGAGACGGTGAAGGGCCTGCGCCAGCGGCGGCTGCACAAGGCCTTCCTGCGCTATCACGACCCCGAGAACTGGCCGGTGCTGCGCGAGGCCCTGAAGGCCATGGGCCGGGCCGACCTGATCGGGCCGCGGCCGGACCAGCTGATCCCCGCCCACCAGCCCGCCGGGACCGGCGGGGCGCGGAACGGGCCGGGCGGTAAGCCTGCGGGCGGGCGGCCGAAGCGCCACCCGGGCACGCGCTTCACGACGAAGGGCGTTCCGATCCGGAAGTGACCCGCTCCAGGGCGGCGGCGAAGAAGCCGTCGGTCCCGTGGCGCGCCGGCGTGAGCGACAGGCAGTCCGGGTCGGCCGAGTCCGGGACCACCTCCTGTGGGACGATGCGGAAATCCGGATGGGCGGCGAGGAAGGCCGCGACCTGGGCCTCGTTCTCGGCCGGGATCAGCGAACAGGTGGCGTAGACCAGCCGGCCGCCGAGCCGCACCAGGCGGGCGTCGCTGGCCAGGATCGCGGCCTGCAGCGGCAGCAGGGCCGCGAAGCCTTCGGCGTCGCCGCGCCAGCGGGCGTCGGGATTGCGGCGCCAGGCGCCGGTCCCGCTGCACGGGGCGTCCACCAGCACGCGGTCGTAGCCTCCCTTGTGGCGCTTGACCCAGCGGTCGGTCTCGCTGGCGAGCAGGCGGGTCTGGATGTTGTGCAGGCCGGCCCGGCGGAAGCGCTCGGCGGCGCGCTTGAGCCGGCCCTCCGAGACGTCGCAGGCGATCACCTGGCCGCGGTTCTGCATGGCGGCGGCCAGGGCCAGGGTCTTGCCGCCGGCGCCGGCGCAGAAGTCGACCACCCGCTCGCCCGGGCGGACGCCCAGCAGCCGGGCGATGAGCTGGGAGCCCTCGTCCTGGATCTCGGCCTCGCCGGTCTGCAGCATCGGCAGGCGGGCCAGGGACGGCCGCCGGGGCAGGCGCACGCCATCCGGCGACAGCGGACACGGATCGGCCTTGAACCCGAGGCGCCGCAAGTCGGCGAGCATGGCCTCGCGGGTGGTCTTGAGCGGATTGATCCGCAGGTCTAGGGGCGGCGGGGCCAGCAGGGCCGCCATCTCGGCCTCGAAGGCGGCGCCGAAGCGGGCGCGCAGGGGCTCCAGCGCCCAGTCGGGACATTCGAGGCGCACGCCGTCGGGCATGGCGGGATGGTCGGGCGAGCCGCCCTGGAGCCGCTTGAGCAGGTCGCGCTCGCTCTCGGTGAGGGCGAAGGTGAGCTGGAGCTGTTCGCGGGTCATCCGCCGGCTAAGGGCCAACCAGGCGAACAGCCGCAGGCGCGGGGTGGCCGGGCGCTCGTACCGGGCGAGCCACCAGCCGAGGCGGGCGTGGTGGCGCAGCACCTCGTAGAACAGTTCGAGGATGGCGGCGCGGTCGCCCTCCCGCAGGTCGCGGCGGGCGCGGAACACCGCCGCCACCACGCCGTCGGCGGGCCGGTCCGACCCCCCGACCTGAGCGAGCAGTTCGAGGGTGACTTGCAGGCGGGCTGGGGTGATCACGCGGCGGATACGTCCGGGAAAAGCGCGGAGCTAGCGGTCTTCCGGAGCGGCGTCCATCCCGGCGGGCCTGCGGCCCTTGCGCCGGGGCGGTGGGCGCGGTCTGCTCGCAGCGCCAGGAGCAGGGGCCCGACGATGAGCAAGCACCGCATCTACGCCATGAGCTTCGCCAGCGTTTACCCGCACTATGTGGCCAAGGCCGAGAAGAAGGGCCGCACCCGGGCGGAGGTGGACGAGATCATCCTGTGGCTCACCGGCTTCAGCGCCGGGGAGCTTGCGCAGCACCTGGAGGCCAGGACCGACATCGAGGGCTTCTTCGGGGCGGCGCGGCCCAACCCCGCGCGGGAGCTGATCACCGGCGTGGTGTGCGGGGTGCGGGTGGAGACGGTGGAGGAGCCGCTGATGCGGGAGGTCCGCTATCTCGACAAGCTGATCGACGAACTCGCCAAGGGGCGGCCGATGGAGAAGATTCTGCGCGCCTGACGCGACGACGGTGGCTGGAATTCGCCGCCCACGGGGCTATCGTCCCCGCCGCTCGGGCCGATGAGCCCGGCAAAGGGAGGACGCATGCTCAATCACGTGATGGTCGGATCCAACGACCTGGGACGCTCGCAACAGTTCTATGACGCGGTGCTCGGGGTGCTGGGCGCCGGCCCGGCGTTCCGCAACACCGCCGAGAGCGGCCACACGCGGCTGTTCTACATGCACGACGGCAGCAGCTTCTGCGTCAGCGAGCCGATCAACGGCGAGCCGGCGACCTTCGCCAACGGCGCGACCATCGGTTTCAAGTGCAGTTCGCCCGAGCAGGTGAAGGCGTTCCACGACGCGGCCGTGGCCAACGGCGGGGTGTCGATCGAGGACCCGCCGGGCATCCGCAACAGCCGCCTCGGGCCCATGCACCTGGCCTATGTCCGCGATCCGGACGGCAACAAGCTGTGCGCCATCCACCGGCCGGGCTGACGGCGAAGGCGCAGGGTCTCCCGCGAGGTGTCAGGCCTCGCGGGGCGCCCGGCTCCGCGCCGCCCGAGAGACCGCCGGGGGCGCCATGGGCAGGGTGAGCAGGACGGCGCCGGCGACCACCGCCAGCCGCAGGCCGTTGCCCAGCCAGCCGCCGAGGGCGTTCTCGCCCAGGGCGAAGACGATCCAGAGGCTGTTCATCCCCACGTGCAGCAGGATCGCCGGCCACAGGTTGAAGTCCCAGCGGACGAACAGCCAGCCGAACAGCAGGCCGCCGAGGCCGGTGATGGCGACCACCCCGGCTATGCTGCCGAGGTCCGAGCCCTGGCCGGCGTGGACCAGGCCGAACATCACCGCCGGGGCCAGGCACGCGGCCCACCACGGCCAGCCCGCCCAGCGGATCAGGGCGCCCACCGCCAAGCCGCGGTAGATGACCTCCTCCAGCACGGGGAAGCCGACGCCCTGCCAGAAGAGGTCGTCGGCGGTGAAGCTTGCCGACACCGGCGCCAGGAGCGCGGCGACGGCAACGGCGGGGATGAACAGCACGCCCGCCCAGGCGAGCGGCCGCCGCCCCGAAGCCGCAAGGCCGGACAGCTCGAACAGGCGGCGCGGGTGGGCGCGGGCGGCGAGCCCGACCAGCAGGGCCATCACGGCGAGGTCGGCGAGGTTGACCAGCAGCGAGCGGCCATAGGCCATGCCCAGGGACGGCAGCAGCGGCCGCAGCCACGATCCGCTGAAGGCCGCCCAGATGAGGGCCGCGCCCACGGCGGCGGCGAGGATCAACGATCGTCCGGCCCGCGCGTCCACCTGTTCCCCCCGCATCGACTCACCCTCCAACTATGCGGCGCGCTGCCTAGCCCGCCACAGCCGCGCTTGATTGAAGGTTTCGGCCATGGCCCCTCGCCCTTCCCCGCCTGCGGCCGAAGCCGCGGATGCGGCGGCGCCGGTCTCCGGCGCGCTGACCCTGACGCCGGCGCCGCCCGACCTGGCGCAGGCGGTCACGGGCTTCGTGCGGCGCATCGATCCCGGCGTGGGCGGGGTCGTGCGCATCCTGCCCGAGCTGCGCGTCTCGCTGCAGGTGCAGGCGGCCGACCCCTACTGGATCCGCGAACAGGGCAGCGAGGCGGGCTGGCGGACGGTCCCGCGGGTCTCGGCCTGGGGGCCACGGCACCGCTGGGCCTGGGGCTACGCGCGTCGGGACATCTCGGCCTTCGGCGTGCTGCTGACGCCGCAGGGGCTTGCGGCCCTGACCGGGCGACCGGCCCCCGAGCTGGTCAACCGCACCCTGGCCGTGGCCGACCTGGACCCGGCGCTGGCGGACGCCCTGGACGCCGCGGCCGACGAGAACTTCGCCGCCTGGCGGGCCCGGGCCGAGGCGGCCCTGCG
>JAEYNH010000209.1 GCA_023412655.1 Pseudomonadota bacterium
GCGAGGGGCCCCTGCTGGCCGCCGTCGGCGTAAAGGACCTGATCGTCGTCGCCACGCCCGACGCCGTGCTGGTCGCCGATCGCAAATCGGACCAGGACGTAAAGCGGGTGGTTGAGCGGCTGAAGGCCCTCAACCACGTAACCGCCACCCAGAACCGCCGGGTTTATCGCCCCTGGGGCTGGTACGAGGGCGTCCACGAAGGCGAGCGCTTCCAGGTTAAGCGGATCACCGTCAATCCTGGCCAGAAGCTCTCGCTGCAGAAGCACTTCCACCGAGCCGAGCACTGGGTGGTGGTGAACGGCAGCGCCCTGGTCACTGTCAACGAACAGCAGAGCCTGATCAGCGAGAACGAGTCCGTCTACATCCCCCTCGGCGCGATCCACCGCCTCGAGAACCCAGGCAAGGTGCCGCTGAGCCTCATCGAGGTGCAGACCGGCGCCTACCTCGGCGAGGACGACATCGTCCGGCTCGAAGACGTCTACGCGCGGGCATGAGGGCGTCAGGGCCGATGCGGATCGCCATCCCTCGCGGCGGGCCTGGTTCACCGGCCTTCGTGTCGGGCCACCACCGCTGGTCGGCCCGCAACTCCTGGGGTTTGGCTCCCGGAGGGCATGCCCCGTGAACCGGATGAACATCAGGCGCACGCGCGCCGTGGTCCTCGGCGCAAGCGGCTTCATTGGAACCCGACTGGTGCGACGTCTTTCAGAACAGCACGCCGCAGTCGTCGCCGTCGACATCGAGCCGCCCCGGGAGCGACTTGATGGCGTGGAATACGCCGTAGCTGACGTGCGGGAGAGGCTCGCGCCTGAACTCGGCGCCGGAGCTCAAACACTCTACAATCTGGCAGCCATTCACCGCACGCCTGGCCACCTGCCGCACGAGTACTACGAGGCTAATGTGCTGGGCGCCGTCAACGCCACCCAGTTGGCTGACGACTGCGACATCCCGCTGATCGTCTTCACAAGCTCGATTTCAGTCTATGGACCGTCCGAGGCGGCTCTGACTGAGCAATCACCTCTTCGACCGACGTCCGATTACGGCCGCTCGAAGCGCATTGCGGAGACGATACACCGCAACTGGGTTCACACCGGCGGAGAGCGCAGGCTGGTGACGGTGCGGCCGGGGGTCGTCTTCGGGCCTGGCGAACGGGGAAACTACACACACCTCGCTAAGGCCCTGCGCCGTAGAATATTTGCCTATCCCGGGCGCAAGGACACGGTGAAGAGCGGCGGTCACGTCGACGAGCTTCTGCGCTGCATCGAGTTCGCCATCGGGCAATGCGAGCGCGAGGTTGTCTTCAACTTCGCGTTCCCCGACGAAAGCACAACGGCGGCGATCGTCTCGACCTTCAGTCGCGTCGCCGGCTATCCCTCGGCATATCCTACAGTCCCGGCCGGACCTTTGCTCGCCGCAGCGAGCCTGTTCGAAGCCGCCAATGCGGTAGGCGTCAGAAACCCCGTTCATCGCGCCCGGGTCATGAAGCTGATGAACTCGACGCGGGTGGCGCCCGCCTGGCTGCTCGCCAGCGGATATCAGTTCGAGCGCGACCTGGAGCGATCCTTGACGGAATGGGCGGAGGAGACGGCGTGGCGCTTCGACTAGCCGCATATCTCAGCCCCGGTCGGGCCGGCGTTCTGGCGATCAAGCGCCGGGGCGCGCCTATGACGCACAGCCGCTCTGCGGGAGATCGGCTGTGAGGAAACGCGTCCTGATCTACGGCATCAACTATGCTCCCGAACTCGCCGGCGTTGGCCGCTACTCGGGGGAGATCGGCGCGCACATGGCGGCCGAAGGACATGACGTGGTCGTCGTCACCGCGCCGCCGCACTATCCCGGGTGGCGCGTACAGCCTGGCTATCGGAACAGCTGGTCTTACGAGCAGCTGGCGGGCGCGGCGGTCTATCGCTGCCCACTGTATCTCAGCGACCAGATGGGCGGCATACGCCGTCTCCTGGCGCCGCTGAGCTTCGCGCTCTTCTCGGCTCCAGTCGCGCTCTGGCAGGGGCTTCGCCGGCGACCAGAGGTGATCATCGCGGTCGAGCCCACTCTGTTCGCCGCGCCGGTCGCACTCTTGGTCGCCAGGCTCGTCGGCGCCCGCATCGTGCTGCACGTTCAGGACCTGGAGGTGGAAGCAGCCTTCGCGGTCGGTCATCTCGGTGGCGGCGGGCCCCTCGCCGAGCTTGCCGGCGTCTTCGATCGGACGATGACCCGTGGGTTCGACCGCATCATCACGATCTCCAACAAGATGGCGCAGAAGATCGAGGCCAAAGGGGTCCCAGGCGAGAAGATCACCATCGTTCGGAACTGGGTCGACCTTGAACAGGTGCGGCCGGACCTGGACGCCAGCTCGTATCGTAGGTGCCTTGGCATCTCGCCCGATACGTTTGTGGCGCTCTACTCAGGAAACCTCGGAGCCAAACAAGGCGTGCGCCTCCTTTGGGAGGCCGCTCAGCGCCTAAAGCACCGCAAGGACATCCTCTTCCTGGTGGCCGGCGATGGGCCGATGCGGCGGGATCTGGAGCGCGCGGCGGCGGAGCTTCCCAACCTGAAGCTCGTCGGCTTTCAACCTGAGGCGCGGTTTGGCGAGTTTCTCAGCGTCGCTGACGTGCATCTCCTGCCCCAGGAACGGGAGGCCGCCGATCTTCTCCTTCCTTCCAAGCTCGGGGGCATGCTGGCGTCCGGTAAGCCGGCGATTGTGACCGCCGATCCGGGCACCGAGCTCGCGGATTTTCTCGACGGCTCATGTGAACTGACACCGCCCGGCGACAGCAACGCCCTGGCCTCCGCCATCACGCGGGCGGCCGATGGGCCCTCTGACCCGGGTCGGCGGGCCCATCGCCTGCGGTTGGCCGATCAGCTCGCGAAGAGCTCCGGGATCAAGGCCTTCACGCACTCAGCCCTCTTCCTGCCATCGCCGGGGGCGCCGACTGCGGCGCGCCTCGAAGCGGCGTAACGATCTCGAGGACAGTCAGGATGCCCGATGCTCAAGGCCGCAAGGTCGCACTCATCACCGGCGTGACCGGCCAGGACGGCGCCTATCTCGCCGACCTGCTGCTGGAGAAGGGCTACACCGTTCATGGGGTGAAGCGGCGTTCGTCGTCGTTCAACACCGGCCGGATCGAGCACCTGTACCAGGATCCACACGAGGACGACCCGCGCCTGATCCTGCACTACGGCGACCTCACCGACGCCACGAACCTGATCCGCATCGTCCAGGAGACCCAGCCCGACGAGATCTACAACCTCGCCGCCCAGAGCCACGTGCAGGTCAGCTTCGAGACCCCGGAATACACCGCCAACGCCGACGCCGTCGGCACCCTGCGGCTGCTGGAGGCCATCCGCATCCTGGGCCTGGAAAAGAAGAGTCGCTTCTACCAGGCCTCCACCTCGGAGCTTTACGGCCTGGTGCAGGAGGTCCCTCAGAAGGAGACGACGCCCTTCTATCCGCGCAGCCCCTATGGGGTGGCCAAGCTCTATGGCTACTGGATCGTGGTGAACTACCGCGAGGCCTATGGCATGCACGCCTCTAACGGCATCCTGTTCAATCACGAGAGCCCGATCCGCGGCGAAACCTTCGTCACCCGCAAGATCACCCGGGCCGCCGCCGCCATCGCCCACAAGCGTCAGGACCGGCTGTTCCTCGGCAACCTGGACGCCCAGCGCGACTGGGGCCACGCCCGGGAATACGTGCGCGGCATGTGGCTGATGCTGCAGCAGGATCAGCCGGACGACTACGTCCTGGCCACCGGCGTCACCACCACGGTGCGGCAGTTCGTCGAGTGGTCGTTCGAAGACGCGGGCTTCCAGCTGCGCTGGGAAGGCGAAGGGGTCGACGAAAAGGGCTATGACGCCAAGACCGGCAGGCTCCTGGTGGAGATCGACCCCCGCTACTTCCGCCCCACCGAGGGGGACCTGCTGATCGGCGACCCCGGCAAGGCCCGGCAGAAGCTGGGCTGGAGCCATGAGACCAGCGTGCGCGAACTCGCCCGCGAGATGGTCCGCGAGGACCTGAAGGCCATGCTCAACGAACCGATCGCGGCGTACGCGTGAGCCGCCAGTGATGCTTGCGAAGCTCCCGAAACTGCTCGGCCTGCTCTCAAATCCCTACTTCTGGCCGGCCCTCGCTCAGCGCGTCGCCCCCACGGTGGAACACGACCGTGCATTGCGTCCATTCGCGTTCGGAACCGTGATCGACGTCGGCGCCAACAAAGGGCAGTTCGCTGCCTATGCGGCGACCCGATGGCCCCAGGCGCAACTCGCCTGCTTCGAGCCCCTGCCCGGTCCTCGGGAGCGGCTGAACGCGATCCTACGGCGTTACGCGCACGGGCGCTCCAGGGTCTACGAAGCGGCGTGCGGGGCGATTGCCGGCGAGGCCACCATGCATGTGGCCACCCGGGAGGATTCCTCCTCGCTGCTCCCGCTAGGGGACCGGCAGAAGACGATGTACGCCATGGATGAGGCGTCCACCTTGACGGTGCCAGTCCGGCGGCTCGACGAACAACTCGCCGGTCAAGACCTGCCCGGCCCTGTCCTCCTGAAGATCGACGTCCAGGGGTTCGAGCACGAGGTGCTGGAAGGCGCCGCCCGTCTCCTGCCCAGCGTGGACAAGGTCTATGTGGAGGCCTCGTTCGTGGAGCTCTACGAAGGCCAGCGCAAGGCCGACGAGGTCGAGGCGCTTCTCCAGGCCGCCGGCTTCGAGAAGATCGATACGTTCAATCTGAGCCACAGCCCGGACGGCGCGCCCGTCCAGGCGGACCTGCTGTTCACGCGCGCGGCAGACGTAAGGAAGGCGGCGTAATGGGTTCCTCCTTCACTTTCGAAGGCAAGCGGGTGGCCGTGCTGGGCCACCGCGGCATGGTCGGTTCGGCCATCCTGCGCCGGATGCAGCGGGAGAACTGCGAGCTGGTCACCGCAGGCCGCGACGTCATGGATATGCGCCGGCAGGACCAGGTGGAGAGCTGGTTCCAGGTCGTGGCCCCGGACGTGGTGTTCCTGGCCGCCGCCAAGGTGGGCGGGATCCTCGCCAACGACACCTATCCGGCCGACTTCCTCTACGACAACCTGATGATCGAGGCCAACGTCATCGAGGCGGCCTATCGGCACAACGTCCGCAAGCTGCTGTTCCTCGGCTCCTCGTGCATCTATCCGAAGATGGCGCCGCAGCCGATCCCGGAAGACGCCCTGCTCACCGGCCCGCTGGAGCCCACCAACGCGTGGTACGCGGTGGCCAAGATCGCCGGCATCAAGCTGGCCCAGGCCTATCGCCGGCAGCACGGCTGCGACTTCATCAGCGCCATGCCCACCAACCTCTATGGGCCCGGCGACAACTTCGACCTGCAGACCAGCCACGTGATGCCGGCC
>JAEYNH010000218.1 GCA_023412655.1 Pseudomonadota bacterium
CCCGTCACCCGGGGCGGCGTCCCCCTGCCAAAATCCAACTCTTGGAGGCCGCCATGTCGCGCGCGCCCGAACAGTCACGCCCCGATCTCTACAGCCGCGTCACCCAGCAAATTGTCGAAGACCTGCAGCGCGGCGTCCGTCCCTGGACCAAGCCCTGGTCCGCCGAGCACCTGGCCGGGCGCATCACCCGGCCCCTGCGCCACGGCGGCCAGCCCTATAGCGGCATCAACGTCGTGCTGCTCTGGGCCGAAGCCGTCGCCAAGGGCTTCGCCGCCCCGATCTGGATGACTTTCCGCCAAGCCGCCGAACTCGGCGCGCACGTGCGCAAGGGCGAGCACGGCGCGACGGTGGTGTACGCCAACCGCTTCAAGCGCACCGAGACGGACGACGACGGCCAGGACGTCGAGCGCGAGATCCCCTTCCTGAAGGCCTACAGCGTTTTCAACGTCGAGCAGATCGATGGCCTGCCGGCGCACTTCTACGCCGTCGCCGAACCGACCTTGCAACCGACCCAGCGGATCGCGCACGCCGACGCCTTCTTCCGCGCCCTTCAGGCCGACATCCGGCATGGCGGGAACAACGCGTTCTATGCGGTCGGGCCGGACTATGTGCAGCTGCCGCCGTTCGAGAGCTTCCTCGACCCGGAGGGCTACTACGCGACGCTGGCGCACGAGTGCGCGCACTGGACGCGCCATCCGACCCGTCTTGATCGCGACTTTGGGCGCAAGCGCTGGGGCGACGAAGGCTATGCCCGCGAGGAGCTCGTCGCCGAGCTGGGCGCCGCCTTTCTCTGCGCCGACCTTGGGCTCGAGCTGCAGCCGCGCGAAGACCACGCCGCCTATATCGAGAGCTGGCTGAGCGTCCTTCAGAACGACAAGCGCTTCATCTTCAGCGCCGCCGCCTTCGCTCAGCGCGCCGTCGACTTCCTCCACCAGCGCCAGAGCGCCGACCTCGCCGCTTGAGCGGCTGGCCCCGGCCCGCTGGGCCGGGGCCATCTTTCCGCCGTCCGACTCGCCGACGATTCCCCAGTATACTAGGTGGCTGAAGCTCAGCCGGCGCGGCCGTCTCCTCCTCATGCGGTTGAGGGGAGTCGTTGCCAGGAACTTGCGCCGTCTGCGCCAGGCCAAGGGTCTATCGCAGGAGGAACTGGCCGACCGTGCCGACATCAACCGCAACTACGTCGGCCTGCTCGAACGCGAAGAGCACGCGGCCACCGTGGACATGCTGGAGAAGCTGGCCGAGGTGCTGGAGGTCGAACCGCAAGCATTCTTCGCCCGCGACTAAGCCTTCAACTCCTAAGACGTGTCGCAGGCGATCCCTGGGGCGTAAGGTTAACGCATGACCCAGGCGGAGCTCCGCGAGCGGGCGCCGCAAGGTGAGCCGCTCACCGACTATGATCGCGCACAGGCGACGGTCTACCTGCGCCTGCTCGACGCCGAAGCCGCCGGCGCCGACTGGCGCGAGGTAGCCGCGGTCGTGCTGAAGGTCGATCCCACACGCGAGCCAGACCGCGCGCGCACCATGCACGAGACGCACCTGGCCCGAGCGCATTGGCTGCGCGACGGCGGCTACAAGGACCTGCTTACCTCAACCCAAAGCTGAGCTGGTGTTAAGCAACAACTTGAGTTTGCGGCCGGCCGACAGTTGTGGATAAATGCCGTCGCTGTGGGGGCGCCCGCTCTGTTCATGGGAGAGCGCCTTGAGTGACGAGGATTGGCGTTCAGAAGAGCGCTACGCCGGTGTGCGCGAGCTTACCGCGCCGGCGCTCGCCTGGGAATTCTTGCGCCGCAACGGCGACTACCAGGCCGATTACCAACGTATCCAATCCGAGGTGGCCTCCGGGGGGACGGCGCGCGCAGGTGACGCGTGCCTGGCCCGCTGGGGGCTGACCTTTCGCTGCCGATCCGGCGCTCGCCGCGGCCGAACAGCCGGTCTTCTGGCGGCCTGAGGCCTACCCCCGCACCGTCGTCCTGGCGCCCGCGCCAAAAGGCGCCAAGCAGGCGATCACCTTCGATCCATCACGGTGGCGCGGCCAGTTCATCGCTCGCGAAGCCGACGACGGCGTGCACGCCCTGCTGCGCGGGGTCGGCGCCGACCATCACATCTGGATGCCCGCCGCGCTCGCCTACGGTCAGACCGTCGCCTGTGTTGTCCTACTGGACGGCGACACCCTCTGTGGGGCAGCCGCCGCGCTGCAGTTCTGGCGCGAGGTGGTTGGCGTTCGCGCGGCGCCCGAACGGCATTCCGACCAGCGTTGGGGGCGCATGGGCCAGAGCCTTCGCGCTTATGACGGCCATCTGGCCGGCGGCAGCTACCGCGCCATCGCCGAGGAGATCTTCGGCGCGCCACGGGTCGCCGCCGAGAGCTGGCGGACCTCCTCGTTGCGCGACGCCACCATTCGCCTAGTGCGCTCCGGGGCGGCGCTCGTGAGCGGTGACTACAAGCGGCTGCTGCGCCACAAGACCGACGAGTAAGGGGTGGCGGAATCGCCGCTCCCCAACTTCGCCATCCCCCTCCGATTCGCACTCCGACAGGCTGTCCGGGACTTCGCTGCGCTCCGCCGCAGCATCCAGGAGAAGCCTTGGAGAGCCGAACATGGTCGAGCCCAACACCGCCCTGCCGCCGCGCCTGCTGCGCACGCCTGAAGCCGCGCGCTTCCTTGGATTGTCGGGTCGGACGCTCGAGAAGCACCGCACCTACGGCACGGGTCCCACCTACATGAAGATCGGTGGGCGCGTGGTCTATGCGGTCGCCGACCTGCAGTCCTGGGCCGCCCGTGGCGTGAAGTCTTCCACCGCCGATCCAGGCCGCGACACCGTCCACCCGGCCCGCCGGATCACCGAAGACCGCAGCTTCGTCGGCCGCTGAGGCGCGATCGCCATGCGCGCCAAGACGCCGCCGGAGGACGCGGGCGCCGCGCCCTCCGATCCTACGACTTGGGTCGAGCTCGTCTGGTACGAGAAGCGGATCGAGCGCTGGATCCGGTTTGGGACCGTGCGCGAGGAGCGCCTGCTCGACCGACGCCGGCGCCTCGTGGGCTTCCGCCCGGGGGATGTCTTCGCCTTCGTCCGCTGGCAGGCGAACGACCGTGGCACCGTCGCCTCACGGCTCGACATCCTGCAGGCCGTAGCGCGCGGCGCGCGCTGCTCTACGGTTCCCGGTGTCGACCCCGGCGGAGAGCCGTTGCTGCGCCTGTCGGGCTGGCCCACCGTCCAGCGGGCGCTCGCCGCCATCGATGCGGTCGAGCAGCTGGGGATCGATTCAACCTGCGTCGCCCCCGACCACTGGCGGCAAGTCCACAACCGGCTGAGCGCCCGCGCTGCGCCCGAGCCCTACAGTCTCGCGCGCCATCGCGCTTGGCGCCTACGCGACGCAGTGGGGGGCTGATGCGACCCCCCGCCATAGCTGTCTTCGGGATCGGGGGCTTGCTGGCGCTGCTCGCCCCGGCTGCGTTCCCGGCGCCGCCAAGGCTTGTCTGGAACGCCACCGCCAGTGCGCCAGAAGGGCTCTACCGACTGCAGCTGGCGCGCAGGCTGAGCGTCGGGGATTGGATCGCCGTGCGGCCGCCTCCCGTGCTGGCGACGTGGCTTTCAGCGCGCGGCTACCTGCCGTCCGGCGCCTTGCTGATCAAGCGGGTCGGCGCCCTGACGCCCAGCCACGTCTGTCGCGATGGCGACCACGTGACCATCAATGGCGCGACCGCCGCGATAGCCGAGCGACGCGACCGTTTCGGACGCCCCTTGCCCGTCTGGCGTGGCTGCATGGCCCTCGGCTCCGACGAGGTCTTCGTCCTCAACCCCGCCCCCGGCTCGCTCGACAGTCGCTACTTCGGCCCGCTGCCGCGCGGCCGCGTCGTCGGCCGAGCCACTCCCCTGTGGCTGCTCCAGGATCCTCACCATGGCCGATAAGCCGACGCCACGCCCAGCTCCTTTGTTCGATCGAACAAGCAGCGGCCGCTCCTTCGTCCCGACCAGCTTCCGCACAGCCGCCGCGCGCAGCGACGGTCCAGGGCGGCCGTCAGGCCGGCGCGGACGCGCCTTGCCCTGGAC
>JAEYNH010000120.1 GCA_023412655.1 Pseudomonadota bacterium
GGGCCGCTTCGCGCCCGCGGTGTTCGGCTTCCAGCGCCTGCAGCGCCGGCACGAAGTCGGGGGTGGCGGCGTCGACCACGCGCAGCCGGCGGCCGGCGGGGGCGGAGAGGGCGACCGCCCCCATCAGCATGGCCTCGGCGAGGCCCTCGCGGAAGCGGCGCGGGCGGCGCAGGTCCTTCTGCAGGCCCTTGGACTGGGCGCGGCCGGTCAGGTCTTCGGCGTGTTCGACGATGGCGTCGGCAAGGTGGGTGCGGCCGCCCGCCCAGTCGAGCCAGGCCTCGGTCCGGGCCGCGCTCCAGTGCGCCGGCGCCACCACCTCGACCAGCCCGTCGTGCCGCTCAAGGATGCGGCCTTCGATTCCCACGCGCGACGCGTCACTGCCCATGAGCGACTCCCCTGCCGGGAAGCCTAGGCCCTCCCACCGGGGCAAGCCAATAGATGTTGCGTGTCAGGGCAGGTTCATCCCCAACATATTGCTGTGACCGGCCCTGGGCGCCGGCGCTGGACGCTCCGGTGGCGCCCGCCTATAGTCCGCCCGCGTTTCGAGCCAGAGAGCTAGCTTAAGTGTCTGTCCTGAAGACCATCTTCACCTGGTGGAACGGCGCCACCGCCGGTGTCCGCTTCACCATCGCCAAGCGCGGCGTGTTCGTCGGCCAGGACGACTACGGCAACAAGTACTACGAGGCGCGCGACACCTCCGACAGCTACGATCCCAAGCGCAAGCGCCGCTGGGTGATCTTCAACGGCTACGCCGAGGCGTCCAAGGTCCCGCCGGACTGGCACGGCTGGCTGCACCACACCTTCGAGGAGCCGCCGACCACCGCGCCGCTGCCGCGCAAGCGCTGGGAGAAGGAGCACCGGCCGAACCTGTCGGGCACCATCTACGCCTATCGCCCCAAGGGCTCCCTGGCCCGCGGCGGCGAGCGCCAGCGCGCCACCGGCGACTACGAGGCCTGGAAGCCGGAATAGCCGTGGCCCGCCGCTCCGCCGCGTCTGTCTGCAGGAAGCGCGCCTTCGCCGGCGTCGCCCTGATGGGCGCCGGCCTCGTGGCCACGGTCGTGATCGCCCAGCCGGCCCCGCCGCAGGAAGGCCCGCCCCAGGAAGCCGCCCCGGCGGTTGAACAGGCGCCGCTGCTGGTCGTCCCCAACCCCGAGCCCCTCGTGGCTCCACCCGTTCAGCCCGAGGAGGTGGAGCCCGCCCCGCCGCCCAAGGCCCAGGTGGCCGAAAAGCCGGTGGAGGCGCCGATCCGCCGCGCCCGCTACGACATCGCCGTCCTCCAGGCGCTGGACAAGGTGACCGCCGAGACCCTCAAGTTCGAGGCCCCCGTGGGCCAGCCGGTGCGCTGGAAGGGCCTGATCTTCACCGTGCGCGCGTGCGAGCGCTCCGCGCCGGACGAGCCGATTGACGATGCGGTCGCCTACCTGACCATCGACTCCCAGCCCCGGCCCCAGCCGGGCCGCCCGACGCCGCCCCCCCGCCAGGCCTTCCGCGGCTGGATGTTCGCCTCCTCGCCGGGCCTGCACCCGCTGGAGCACGCCACCTACGACGCCTGGGTGATCAACTGCAGGGCCAGCCGGCCAGGCACGGCCTCCGCGGCTCCGCCCAAGGCGTAGAAGTCGCCCTCCGCCGCCAGGGCCCGGCCCAGCCGGCGGTGGTATTCCAGCCGCTCGATCTCCTCGGCGCCGAACTGCGCCAAGTGCTCGGTCATGAACTGGGCGTCCAGCAGCATATAGCCGCCGGCGATCAGCCGGGCGACCAGGTGGGTCAGCGCCACCTTCGACGCGTCCCGCATGCGCGAGAACATGCTCTCGCCGAAAAAGGCCCCCCGCAGGGAGACGCCGTAGAGCCCGCCCACCAGGCGTCCCTCCGACCAGCATTCGACGCTGTGGGCGAAGCCGTGGGCATGCAGCTCCACGTACAGCTGCTCGATGGGGCGGTTGATCCAGGTCTCGGTGCGCCCGGGCCCCGCCGCGGCGCAGGCCAGGACCACCTCGTGGAAGGCGGTGTCCACCCGCACCTCGAAGGGGTCGCCCCGCACCGTCCGCGCCAGCCGGCGGGGGACGTGGAAGCGGTCGAGGGGGATCACGCCCCGCCGCTCGGGATCGATCAGGAAGACCCGGGCGTCTTCCCGGGCGTCGGCCATGGGGAAGACGCCGCGGGCGTAGCAGTCCAGAAGGTCGCTGGCGTCGAACTCGGCCATCGGCCGCCCTAGGACTGGGCTCCCCCTTGGGCGCTTCCTTGGGCTCCGGCCTGGGCGTCGGCCTGGGCCTTCATCCAGCGCTCCAGCCAGTGGATATTGTAGTCGCCGCGCAGGATGTCCGGCTGGACCAGAAGCTCCTGGAAGAGCGGGATGTTGGTGTCGATGCCGCCGACCACCACCTCGCCCAGGCAGCGGCAGAGGCGGGCGATGCACTCTTCCCGGTCGCGGCCATGGACGATCAGCTTGCCCACCAGGCTGTCGTAGTAGGGCGGGATCGAATAGCCGGCGTAGAGGGCGCTATCCATACGCACCCCCAGGCCGCCCGGGGCGTGGTAGTCGGTGACCAGGCCCGGGGAAGGGGCGAAGGTCTTCGGGTTCTCGGCGTTGATCCGGCACTCGATGGCGTGGCCTTCGAACACCACGTCCTCCTGCCGGAACGACAGCGGCAGGCCCGCGGCGATGCGGATCTGCTCGCGCACCAGGGCGATGCCGGTGATGGCCTCGGTGACCGGGTGCTCCACCTGCAGGCGGGTGTTCATCTCGATGAAGAAGAACTCGCCGTTCTCGTACAGGAATTCGATCGTGCCCACGCCCAGGTAGCCGATGGCGCGCACCGCATCGACCACAACCTTGCCGATCTTGGCCCGGGCGGCGGCGTCGATGACCGGCGAGGGGGCTTCCTCCAGCACCTTCTGGTGCCGGCGCTGCAACGAGCAGTCCCGCTCGCCCAGGTGCACCACATTGCCGTGACTGTCGGCCACCACCTGCAGCTCGATGTGCCGCGGCGTCTGCAGGTAGCGCTCCATATAGACCGCATCGTCGCCGAAGGCGGCCTTGGCCTCGGCCCGGGCGGTCTGCACCGCCTCGACCAGGTCCTCCTCGGTCTTGGCGACCTTCATCCCGCGCCCGCCGCCGCCGGCGGCGGCCTTGATCAGCACCGGGAAGCCGATGGCCTTGGCCGCGGCGATGGCCTCTTCCTCGGTCGTCACCGCCCCGTCGGAGCCGGGCACCACCGGGATGCCGGCTTCCTTCACCGCCTGCTTGGCGGTGATCTTGTCGCCCATCAGCTTGATGTGCTCGGGCTTGGGCCCGATGAAGGTGAAGCCGTGCGCCTCGACGATCTCGGCGAAGCGGGCGTTCTCCGACAGGAAGCCGTAGCCGGGGTGGATCGCCTGGGCGCCGGTGATCTCGGCCGCGGCGATGATCGCCGGGATGTTCAGATAGCTCTTGGCGGCGGGCGGCGGGCCGATGCAGACGCTCTCGTCCGCCAGGCGCACCCACATGGCGCCGGCGTCGGCTTCCGAGTGGACCGCCACGGTGGCGATGCCCATCTCCTTGCACGCCCGGTGGACGCGAAGGGCGATCTCGCCGCGGTTGGCGATCAGGATCTTGTCGAACATCTACCTACTCGATGATGGCGAGCGGTTCGCCGAACTCCACCGGCTGGGCGTCGTCGACCAGGATCTGCACGATCTTGCCGCCCTTGGGCGCCGGGATCGGGTTCATGGTCTTCATCGCCTCGACGATGAACAGCGTCTGGCCGGCCTGGACCGTGTCGCCCACCTTCACGAACGGATCGGCGCCCGGGTTGGGTTGCAGGTAGACCGTGCCGACCATCGGCGACTTCACCTCGTCGCCCCGAGCC
>JAEYNH010000194.1 GCA_023412655.1 Pseudomonadota bacterium
GGACCCGGCCGCCCTGGCCGCCTGGCGGGCCGCGGCCAAGGCGCCGCCGGGCCTGACCCCGCTGCAGCAGGCGCAGTGGGCGGACATCGCCACCTGGCTGCCCAACGACCTGCTGCTGAAGCTGGCCCGCTGCCTGATGGCCCACGGGCTGGAGGGCCGCACGCCCTTCCTCGACCGCGAGGTGGCCCGCTTCGCCTGGAGCCTGCCGGACACGGCCAAGGTGCGCGGCGGCTATGGCAAGTGGATCCTGCGCAAGTGGCTGGAACGCGCCTGCCCCGCCGCCAGCCCCTGGGCCAAGAAGCAGGGCTTCACGGTGCCCGTGGACGCCTGGATCGCACCCCGCGCCACGGACCTTTCCGCCCGGATCGGTGATGTGGCGGCCGTCCGCCGGCTCGTGCCGGACGCCGCCGCGGTCATGCGGGAGGGCGAGGCCGCCCGCCGCTGGCCCTTGCTGTTCTTCGCCGTCTGGGCCCGTATTCACCTGGAGGGCGCCTCGCCCGACGAGGCCCTCGTTTCCTTGCTGGGAGCCCCTGCCTGATGATCGCCCAACGCCTGACGTTCGCCGCCTCGGCCGCCCTCATCCTCGCCGCCTGCGGGGGCCAGCCCGGAAACGCGCAGTCGGGGGGCAAGGCCGAGCAGGCGCGTGGCGGTGGCCAGCCGGCGCCTTACGAAACCCGTGCGGCCAACGGCCAGGGCCAGCAGCCCGCCTTCCCTGGCCAGACCCGCGCCCCCGAGCTGAAGGCGAACGTGGCCTATGAGGTGAGCGACTACGTCACCGGCCTCTCCAAGCCCTGGGCGATGGCCTTCACGCCGGACGGTGGTCTGCTGATCACCGAGCGCCCCGGCCGCCTGCGGCTGTTCAAGGACGGGAAGCTGTCCGATCCGATCGCCGGCGTGCCCAAGGTCGACGCCCGCGACCAGGGTGGGCTGCAGGGCCTGGCCCTCGATCCGGCCTTCGCCACCAACGGCCTGATCTACCTGGCCTACTCCGAGGCCAAGGGCGACGGGACCAACCATGCGGCGGTCGCCCGGGGCCGGCTGGTGACCACCGGCGGCGCGCCGCGCCTGGAGGACGTGCAGGTGATCTGGCGTCAGACGCCGTCTCTGGCCTCCACCAAGCACTTCGGCGGCCGGCTCGTCTTCGGCCGCGACGGCGCCCTGTTCGTCACCGGCGGCGAGCGCTCGATCACCGAAGGCCGGATGCAGGCCCAGCGCCTGGACGGCACGCTCGGCAAGGTGGTGCGCATCAACACCGACGGCTCGATCCCCAAGGACAATCCCTTCGTCGGCAAGGCCGGGGTGAAGCCGGAGATCTTCTCCATCGGCCACCGCAACATCCTGGGCGCGGCGCTGCACCCGCGCACGGGCGAGCTCTGGGAGGTCGAGCACGGCACGCGCGGCGGCGATGAGCTGAACATCGTGCGCAAGGGCAAGGACTACGGCTGGCCGACCATCGCCTACGGCATCGAATACGCCGGCGGCCCGATCACCGGCGGCATCACCCAGAAGCAAGGCATGGAGCAGCCGATCTACTACTGGGACCCGGTGCTGGCGCCCGGCGGCATGGCCTTCTACGAGGCCGACGCCGCGCCCGCGTGGAAGGGCAGCCTGTTCATCGCGGGCCTGGCGCCCAAGAACCTCGCCCGCCTGACCCTCGACGGCGACAAGGTGGTGGGCGAGGAGCGCCTGCTGACCGAGGTCGGTGAGCGTCTGCGCGACGTGATCGTCGGTCCCGACGGGGCGCTCTACGTGGCCACGGACAACGACAACGGCCGGATCCTGAAGGTCACCCCGCGCTAGGCGGGGCTCCGCACGACTCAGCCCAGCCCCAGCCGCGCGGCGGCCTCCTCGCCGATGGCCAGGGAGGAGGTCAGGCCGGGGCTCTCGATGCCGAACAGGGCGACGAGGCCAGGGATGCCGTGTGCGGCCTCGCCGTCGATGCGGAAGTCCGGCTGCGGCTCGCCCGGCCCGTGCAGCTTGGGCCGGATGCCGGCGTAGTCGGGCGCCAGGGACCCGTCCGGCAGGGCCGGCCAGAAGCGGCGGATGTAGCGGTAGAAGCCTTCGGCCGCCGCCGGGTCGACGCTGTAGTCGAGGCTGTCCACATAGGTCAGGTCGGGACCGAACACCGCCTGGCCGCCGAGGTCGCGGCGGTAGTGGGTGCCCAGGGCGCCGGGGATCGGCGGCGGATAGATGAGCCGGGCGAACGGCGCCTTGCCCTGCAGGCGGAAGTACATGCCCTTGCCGAAGTGGGCCTGCGGGATGAGGTCGGCGGGGAAGCCGGCGATCTGGGCCGCCACGCCCTGGGCCGTGAGGCCCGGCGCGGTGATGAGGTAGCGGCAGGTGAGCGTGGTCGGCTCGGCCCCGCCCGCCCGCACCTCGAAGCCGCCGCCGGTGAGGGGTTCGGCCCTTTCGAAGGGCGTGGAGAGCACCACCGCGCCGCCGGCGGTCTCGATCTCGCCCTGCAGGGCCAGCATGTAGCCGTGGCTGTCGAACACCCCGCTCTGGGGCGAGATCAGCGCGCCCTCGCAGGCCAGCTGCGGCTCCAGGGCCAGGGCCTGGGCCTTGGTCAGGGGCGCCATCTCCTCGACCTCGTTGGCGGTCGCCTGTTCGAGGATGGCGTCCAGCCGCGGCAGCTCCTCGGCGGTGGTGGCCACCACCAGCTTGCCGCAGCGGTCGTAGGCCACCTGGTGGGCGTCGAGGAAGGCGTACAGCATCCGCCGGCCGGTGACGCACAGCCGCGCCTTCAGCGAGCCGGAGGGATAGTAGAGGCCGCCGTGGATGACCTCGGAATTGCGCGAGGAGACGCCCTGGCCGATGGCCGGCTCGCGCTCCAGCACCGCCACCATGAGGCCGCGCCGGGACAGGGCATAGCCGCAGGCCAGCCCCACGGCTCCCGCGCCCACGACCACCGCATCGAAGTCGAACTCGGCCATACGTCCGGCCTAACGCGCCAGGAGCCGCTTGGGAACCGAGCTTTCCGCTTCCCCGCCCCGGCCCCGACGCTCTAGCTTGCCGGTGATAACCAGACGCAACCGGGGGAAACCAATGCGCACCTTCGTCCTCGCCGCCACGGCCGCGGCCCTGCTCGCCGCCCCCGCCGCCGCCCAGCAGGCCCTCAAGCCCGACACGCCCTCGATCCTGGTCTGGACGCCCGAGCAGCAGAAGGCCTGGTATCCGGCCATCGAGACGGTCTACCGGGTCAACACCATCAAGGCCGGCGAGGCCCGCCCCCTGCCGCGCGCGGCGAAGATGCTGCCCGACGCCCTGTCCGACGCCTACATGGCGAAGGAGAACGTCTCGGGCTTCCTGGTGCTGAAGGACGGCAAGGTGATCGCCGAGCGCTACGGCCTGGGCCGCAAGCCGGAGGACCGCTGGACCAGCTTCTCGGTGGCCAAGTCGGTCACCTCCACCCTGGTGGGCGCGGCCATCGCCGACGGCAAGATCGCCTCGGTGGACGCCCTGGTGACCGACTACATCCCCGAGCTGAAGGGCTCCGGCTATGACGGCGTCACCGTCCGCCAGCTGCTGATGATGTCGTCGGGCGTGAAGTGGAACGAGGACTACACCGACCCCAATTCCGACGTGGCCCGGGCCGGGGCGGCGATCCTGGAGCCCGGGGTCAACCCGATCGTCAGCTACATGCGCAAGCTGCCCCGGGCGAACCCGCCGGGGACCAAGTTCACCTACAATACCGGCGAGACCGACCTGGTGGGGGTGCTGGTCTCCAACGCCGTGGGCAAGAGCGTCTCGGAGTACGCCTCGGAGAAGATCTGGAAGCCGTACGGCATGGAGCAGGACGCCATCTGGGTCACCGACCTGGCCGGGCACGAGCGCGGCGGCTGCTGCATCTCGATGACCCTGCGCGACTACGGCCGGCTCGGCCAGTTCATGCTCGACGGCGGCAAGGCCGGCGGCAAGCAGGTGGTCCCGCCCGAGTTCGTGCGCCAGGCCTCGACGCCGCAGATCACCAACGGCGCCCCCGAGCGCGGCTATGGCTACTTCTGGTGGATGCCCGAGAGCGGCGCCTTCGAAGGCCGCGGCATCTTCGGCCAGTCGGTCACCGTCTTCCCCGAGGACCGGCTGGTGATCGTTCTGAACGCCGCCTGGCCCCAGGCCACCGGCCGCGAGCGCTCGGCCGCCCGCACCACCTTCATCAACGCCATCCGCGAGGCGGCGCGGGGCTTCTAGGCCTCCGGGCAGGCGAAGGCGCCCTCGGCCGACAGGCGGAGGGTGTGGGTTGGTTCCAGGGTTGAGCCGCCGCATGGATCCCCGCCTTCACGGGCATGAGCGGGGGTCAGGCGGAGCTTTGGAGTTCGACTTCGGCCGGCTGGTCATCATCGTCGTCGAGCAGACGGCGGATGCGGGCCACCAGGGCTTCGACGGGGGTCTCGAGGAAGTCCGCGGCCTCGGCGAGCTGGTCGACGAGGTCGGGCAGAAGGCCGACGAGGAACTCGGCCTCCTCGGGCTCATGTTCGGTCCAGACCATCCGCTCGGCGGCCTTGCCGACCTGGGTCTTGCGCTGGATCAGGCGGAGGTCATGGGCCTCGTGCGCCCGGGCCTCGTGGGCCTCGACGATGGCGGCGTGGTCGCGCTGGAGCCGCGCGTGCAGGGCCAGCGCCTGGCGTAGGGAGCGGCCGACCTGATGGAAGTCCTTGGCCAGCCTGCCGGCGGTCTCGGCGTCGTCGGCGGCCAGGGCCCGGGCCTGGATATCCCGGGCCAGTTCGAACGCCATCTCGGCGAACTGCGAGAGCATCTCGCTGTGGCGTTCGGCGATGGCGGCGGGCGAGGACATTGGAACAAAACTAGAACATCGAAATCCGCCGATGTCAAAAACTATCGTCGGGCATCGGCGGCGGGGCGAAGACCTCGATGGCCTTGGGCAGGACGCGCAGGTCCACGGGCGTCTCGGTGGCCAGGTCGCCGTCGAGGTTGACCGGCATGGGCCGGGCGGTGCGCAGGGTCATGGCCGGGGCGGTGGCGGTGCGCACCTCGTCCCAGCGGACGTGCTGGCCCCGCCGGAACAGGGGGGCCAGCATGGCCACCTTCCAGAGGCTGCCGGGCTCGAGGCTGTAGAGCATCAGCTCGCCGTCATCGATCTCGGCGTCCTCGCTCACCGCCACCCCGCCGCCGTGGTAGCGGCCGTTGCCGATGGCCACCTGGTAGCTGCGGGTGCGGAGCACGCGGTCGCCGCCCTTGGCGTGGACCACGATCTCGGCCTGGAACTGGCGGGCGTGCAGCAGCACCCGGGCGGCGGCGGCGGCGTAGGCGAAGCGGCCGAGGGCCTGCTTCTCCTGCGACCGCAGGGCGTCGGCCACGTCGGCGGCCAGGCCGACGCTGGCCACGTTGAAGAACGGGTGGCCGTTGGCGAGGCCCAGGTCGATCCGGCGGCTGCGGCCCGCCGCGATGATCTCGGCCGCGTCCAGGGGATCGGCGGGAATGCCCAGGGTGCGGGCCAGGTCGTTGGCGGTGCCCAGAGGCAGGACGCCCAGGGGCTTGCCGGCCTCGATCACGCCGTGGGCCGAGCCGGCCAGGGTGCCGTCGCCACCGGCCACCACCACGAGGTCGGCCCGGGCCCCTTCGCCGGCGATGGTCGCGCGGCAGGTGTCGGCGGAGCCGGTGGGGCGGTCGCGCACCTCGATCCCGGCGGCGGCCAGGCGCTCGGTCACCGCCGGCAACCACTCGGCGGGCTTGTCGCCGTTGCGCACGAGCAGGGCGGTCCTCGGAAGGGCGGTGGGCGGCGCCATGAGATCTCGGCGGTGAGGATGCTGGATGCGTCAACGGCCAGCGGGGCCGTCGGGTTCTCACAGGGTCTGGTAGCGCTATCACTCCACTGCTAAGGTCGCGCCAACGAACAATGATCGGGAGGACGTCATGGGCCTGAAACGACGGCTGCTTTGTGGTGCGCTGGCCGCAGCGGTGGCGGGGATCGCCGCCGGATCGGCCGCCCGGGCGCAGGACTGGACGTCCCTGCCCTACCGCGATCCGCAGCTGTCGCCCGAGGCCCGGGCCGCCGACCTGGTGGGCCGGATGACCCTGGAGGAGAAGGCCAAGCAGATCGGCCACGCGGCGCCGGCGATCCCGCGCCTGGGCGTACCGGAATACAACTGGTGGAACGAAGGGCTGCACGGGGTGGCGCGGGCCGGCTTCGCCACCGTCTTCCCGCAGGCCATCGGCATGGCCGCCACCTGGGACGCGCCGCTGATGCAGCAGACGGCGGACGTCATCTCCACCGAGTTCCGGGCCAAGTACGCCGAGCGCGTGAAGCCCAACGGCGGCACGGACTGGTACGGCGGCCTGACGGTCTGGTCCCCCAACATCAACATCTTCCGCGATCCGCGCTGGGGCCGGGGCCAGGAGACCTACGGAGAGGACCCCTACCTGACCGGGACCATGGGGGTGGCCTTCATCCGCGGCCTGCAGGGGAACGATCCCAAGCATCTGAAGACCATCGCCACGGCCAAGCACTATGCGGTCCACTCCGGCCCGGAATCGAACCGCCACCGGGAGGACGTGCACCCCAGCGCCTATGACCTGGAGGACACCTATCTGCCCGCGTTCCGGCGGGCGGTGGTGGACGGCAAGGCCCAGGCGGTGATGTGCGCCTACAACGCCGTGGACGGCGTGCCGGCCTGCGCCAGCGACTCCCTCCTGGAGCAGCGGCTGCGGCGGGACTGGGGCTTCAAGGGCCATGTGGTGTCGGACTGCGGGGCGGCGGCCAACGTCTATCGCGAGGACAGCCTGGCCTATGTGAAGACCCCGGAGGAGGGGATCGTCCGCTCCATGGGCGCTGGGATGGACCTGGTGTGCGGCGACTACCGGGCGGACTGGAACATGGAGGCCGGCGCCATCGTCGGGGCGGTGCAGAAGGGGATGCTGCAGCCGGCGGTGCTGGACCAGGCCCTCACCCGGCTGTTCGCCGACCGCATCCGGCTGGGCCTGTTCGATCCGCCGGGACAGGTGTCGTTCTCGGCCATCGGGCCGGAGCGGAACGGGGCGCCCGAGCACAGGGCCCAGGCCCTGAAGATGGCCCAGGCCTCGATGACCCTGCTGAAGAACGAGGGCCTGCTGCCGATCAAGGGCGAGCCGCGGCGGATCGCGGTGGTGGGCCCCAACGCCGACAGCGTCGACGCCCTGATCGGCAACTATTACGGCACCCCGCGCGAGCCGGTGACGGTGCTGGCAGGCATCCGCGCCCGGTTCCCCAAGGCCGAGGTGACCTATGTGGAGGGGACGGGGCTCGTCGGCCCGGCGGCGGCGGCCGTGCCGGACGCGGCGCTGTGCGCGGACGCGGCCTGCAAGGCCAAGGGGCTGAAGCAGGAGACCTTCGCCGGCGTCGACCTGCAGGGGCGGCCGGTGGAGACCAAGACCGTCCCCAACGCGGCGTTCGACTGGACCGGGGACCGGCAGAGCTCGGCCCGGTGGACGGGCTTCATCACCGCGCCGGAGACCGGCGAGTACCGATTCCGCTTCGCCAGCGACAACGGCTATCGCGTCTATGTGGACGGCAAGCCGGTGGTGGAGGAATGGGGCGTGGGCGACGCCCCCTCGATCCTCGACGGGGCGATCCGGCTGGAAGCCGGCAAGCGCTATCCCCTGCGGGTGGAGGGCTTCCAGCGCGGGGTCCGGGGCCGGCAGCGGCTGATCTGGAGCCTGCCCAGCGCCAACGGCGACGACGCGGTGGCGGCGGCGCAGGCGGCGGACCTGGTGGTGTTCGTGGGCGGCCTGACCGCCCGGGTCGAGGGCGAGGAGATGAAGCTGGAGGTTCCCGGCTTCGCCAGCGGCGACCGCACCAGCCTGGACCTGCCGGCCCCGCAGCAGCGGCTGCTGGAGCGGGTGCACGCCACGGGCAAGCCGACGGTGCTGGTGCTGATGAACGGCAGCGCCATGTCGGTGAACTGGGCCGACGCCGAGCTGCCGGCGATCCTCGAGGCCTGGTATCCCGGCGAGCAGGGCGGCCATGCGGTGGCCCAGGCCCTGGCGGGGGACTACAGCCCGGCGGGCCGGCTGCCGGTGACCTTCTACCGCTCGGCGGCGGACCTGCCGGCGTTCGCGGACTACAGCATGAAGGGGCGGACCTACCGCTACTTCCCGGGCGAGACCCTGTACCCGTTCGGCCATGGGCTGAGCTACAGCCGCTTCGAGTACGGGCCGGTGCAGGTGAGCGCGCCCCGCGTCGAGGCCGACGGGCAGGTGACGGTGTCCACGCAGGTGCGCAACGTCGGGCCGATGGACGCCGACGAGGTGGTGCAGCTCTACGTCACCCATCCCGGCCGGGTGGCGGAGGGCGGCCCGATCCGGGCGCTGCAGGGCTTTGAGCGCATCCACCTGAAGCGCGGCGAGGCCCGGACGGTGAGCTTCACCCTGGCGGATCGGGGCCTCAGCACGGTGAACGCCCGGGGCGAGCGGCGCATCGAGCCCGGCCGGGTGGAGGTGTGGGTCGGCGGCGGCCAGCCGGTGAGCCGGCCGGGCCTGGCCCAGGCGCCGGGCGCCCGCGGCGCCTTCGAGGTCACCGGCTCGAAGCTGCTGCCGAAATAGCCGCCCGGGGCGGTGGCCGGGGCCGGGACCAGGGCGGGGCCGTCAGGCGGCCACCGTCTCCGGCGCGCCG
>JAEYNH010000090.1 GCA_023412655.1 Pseudomonadota bacterium
GCCTTCGAGGCGCGGCCCCCCGCCGACGATCCCATGGCCGCCTCGCTGCCGATCCTGGCGGCGGGGGACGGCGGGGACGTCACGGCCCGGGCGGCGGCCGCCTGCGGCCTGTCGGAGCGTCACTACCGGCGGCTGTTCCGGCAGCTGCACGGCGCCTCGCCCAAGCTCTATCAGCGGATCCTGCGGGTGGACCGGCAGCTGCGCGAACTGCACGCCCGGCCGTGGGAGACCGATCCCTGGGCCGAGGCGCCCAGCGGCTTCGCCGACCAGCCGCACCTGATCCGCGAGTTCCGCGCCCTCACCGGCCTGACGCCGGGGGACTACGCCCGGGCCAAGGCGGCGGGAGACGCCACCCTGCGCTCGGTGGCCAATGCGCCCGGCGCGCCGCCGGCGCCAGGCTGAGGGCGGATCCCTAGCGCCCGGCCTCGCCATCGGCCTGGGCGGCGCGGAACACCGCCAGCTGGTCCTCGAAGGCCCGGCGGTAGGCGGGCCGGGCCTGGCCGCGGGCGGCGTAGGCGACGAGGTTGGGATGAGCGTCGATCAGGCCCGAGCCCTGCAGCCGCAGCAGCACGGAGACCATCATCAGGTCGCCGGCCGAGAAGCCGCCGTCCAGCCATTGCGCCTCACCCAGCCGGGCCGAGAGCTGACCCAGGCGGACGCGCACGCGCTCGTCCAGCATGGGCAGGCGGTCCGCATGCCAGGGGCGGTCGCGTTCGAGGATCACGGCCATCTCGCGCTCGACGATCGGCGGCTCCACCGTGCCCACGGCGGCGAACATCCAGCCGATGGCCCGGGCCCGGGCGTCCGGCGCCCGGGGCAGCAGGCCGGGATGGCGCTCGGCCAGGCGCAGCACGATGGCGCCGGACTCGAAGAGCCCGCCCGCCTCGTCCTCATAGGTCGGGATCTGGCCGAAGGGGTTCAGGGCCAGGTGAGCCGGCTGCTTCATCTCGGCGAAGGAGAGCAGCCGCACCTCGTAGGGCTGGCCCACCTCCTCCAGCGCCCAGCGGACGCGCATGTCGCGGGCCAGGCCCCGGCCCCGGTCCGGAGAGGCCCTGAAGGCGGTGATGGTGGGCGGCGTCATGGTCTCTCCCCGGGCGTGCTTGCGGGCCTGCTCGCCCAAGGACGAACGGACGGACGGCGTTGCGACAGGCCCAAAGCCCGGGCCGCCGCTCAGGCGCGCAGGACCTGGACGAACTGGTAGCCCGACAGCAGCAGGATGATCACCCCCACGGCCCAGGTCATCGCCCGCGCCGGGACGCGCTTGACGATCCAGCCGGCGAAGGGGGCCGCGATCAGGCCGCCGACCACCAGGCCGCCCACGGCGGCGGCGTACTCGCGCAGGTCGCCCGCCTCTTCCCAGCGGCCGCTGAGCAGGGCGTACACGAAGGCGGCCGAGATGGTGCAGGTGACGAGGAATTCGCTGGCCCCCACCGTGCCGATGGCGCGGCGGGGCTCGACGCCCGCGCCGACCATGGTGGAGGACACCACCGGCCCCCAGCCGCCGCCGCCGAGGGCGTCGAGGAAGCCGCCCGCCGTGCCGATGGGGACGGTCCAGGCGCGGTTCAGGTGGCGGGGGCGGATGTCGCGGACGGCGCGGATCAGGATGTAGACGCCGACGATGGCCAGGTAGCCGGCGACGAAGGGCTTCACCGTCTCGCCGGGAATGCCGGTGAGCAGGGTCACGCCCAGCACGCCGCCCACCACGCCTGCGGCCGCCAGGGGGAAGAACAGCCGCCAGTTCACATTGCGGTGGGCCATGTGGGAGGTGGCGGTGGCGGCGGTGGTGAACACCTCGGCGGCGTGGATGCTGGCCGAGGCGGTGGCCGGCGGCACCCCGAGGGCCATGAGCACCGAGGAGGAGATGACGCCGTAGGCCATGCCCATGGCGCCGTCGACGAGCTGGGCGATCAGGCCCACGAAGAGGAACAGCAGGAAGTTGTCCAGGGCAGGCTCCCGAGCGACGAGACGTCGCCAAGAAGCGCCGAAGCTACGGCACAGGTTCCTCGAGGGCGGGGATCAGGCCCGCCCTCAGCCCGCCGCGGAGGCGGTGCGGCGGCGGATTCGGGCGGCGCGCTTCTTCCACCAGATGACCACGCCGGTGACGCTGAGAGCGGCGACCACCAGGCCGGTGAGCGACATCAGGATGCGGCCGGGAACCCCGAGGATGCGGCCCGAGTGCAGCGGGAACTGCGCCTGGACGAAGATGTCGGCGGCCGTGCCCTTCCAAGGCAGGCGCTCGCCCGCATAGGCCCCGGTCAGGCCGTCGTAATAGAGGTAGGGCGGGCCGACCCCGCCCGCGCCGTGGTCGTCGCCCACTTCGTGGAAGCCGACGCCGTAGACGCCGTACTCGGGCGAGTAGAACATGCCCCCTACCGGAAGGGTCCAGCCCCGGCGGTCAGCCTCGGCCTGGGCCAGGGTCTGGACGTCGGCGTAGCTGATGGCCGGAAGGATGGGGTTGTCATGGCTGACCGGGGTGCGCAGCTCGAAGGGCCCGGGGGTGACCTGCGAGATCTGCGACATCAGCGGATAGAAGACCTCGGCGTAGAGGTTCAGCGAGAAGGCCGTGAAGGCGACGATGAACAGCACGCCCCAGAACCACAGGCCGAAGGCCCGGTGGATGTCGAAGTTGATGCGGTAGGCGCTGCCGCGGGTCTTGATCTGCCAGGCGGGTTTCCAGCGGCTCCAGAAGCGGGCGGCGGGGCGGCGGCCGTCCGCCGGCCGGGGCGGCAGGGTCAGGTAGAAGCCGACGAAACAGTCCAGCGTCCAGATGACCGCGATGGCGCCCAGCAGCCACATGCCCCAGCGGTCGATGCCCCACATCTCGGGAATGTGCAGGCTGTAGTGCAGGACGTAGAGGAACGAGACGAAGGTCTCGGTGGTGATCGGCCAGACGGCGCCCCATTCGCGCCGGCCAAGCTCCTGGCCGTTGGCCGGGTCGACGAAGACCTGATTGTAGCCGATCTCGTAGTGCTTGCCGGTGGACGGGTCGTGCCGGGCCGCCACGCCGAAGGCCAGGCTGTGGCCCGGCTCGGCTTCCATGGGGACGTAGGTGACCAGCACCCGGGGGTCGCGCGCCTCGATCTGGCGGGCGAGGTCCAGGGCCGGCCGCTGCGGCCCCTCGGCCCGGGCCTCCACCAGATGGGGATTGAGCACCTCGTCCAGCTCGTGATCCCAGGAGATCACCGCGCCGGTGACGCCGGAGACGAACAGGAAGGCGGCCATGATCAGGCCGGCCCAGCGGTGGACGAAGGTGAGGAGCGGCCGGACCGCCAGGCGGCCGGCGCCCAACGCCCGCACCACGCCGCCGCGGGCGGGCGCCGGCGCGTCGGCGATCACGGGATCGGCGGCCACGGCGTTGGTGTCGGTGGGCGGGCTCATGGTCAGAACGCCACGTCGAGGCGCACCGCGTAACTGCGGGGCGCGGCGTAGTAGGACTGGTTCCACATCAGGCTGGTCAAGTGCTTCTCGTCGGTGACGTTCTTGACGTTGACGGTGGCCCGGACGCGGTCGGTGAGCGCAAAGCCGGCGAACAGGTCGAGTTCGGCGTAGGCGTCCTGCTCCACAGGGATATCCACCGCCCGCACCTTGCTCTGCCAGCGCAGGGCGGCGCCGACCTTCAGGTCGCGCAGCTCGGGGACGGCGTAGACGGCGGCGCCCTTGAAGGTGCGGCGGGGCACATAGGGGCGTTGCCCGTCCTCGAAGTCGAGGTGCGTCCAGCCGGCGCTGATGGTGAGGTTGTCCGTGAGCGCGCCCGTGGCCTCGATCTCGTAGCCGGTGACCTCGACGTCGATGCCCTGGTAGACGCTGCGGCCGTCGATGACGCCGACGAATTCCGCCAGGTCGGACTGTTCGGACTTGAAGACCGCGGCGGTGACATAGAGCCGGTCGTCCAGCCACTCGCTCTTCAGCCCCGCCTCATAGGCCCGGCCGTGGGCGGCGGGCAGCCGCTGGTCGGCGGCGTCGCGTTCGGACTGCGGATTGAAGATGTCCGTGTAGCTGGCGTAGGCCGAGATGTTGGGCGTGAGGTCCAGCACCAGGCCGAGGTAGGGGCTGACCTTCTCCTCATCGCGCGACGTGTCGGCGCCGTACGAATAGCCCGTGGTCTTCAGGCTGAGGGCGTTGAAGCCGGCGACGACCTTGAGCTGGTCGGTGACCGCCAGATGAGCGGCGGCGTAGAAGCGGTAGAGCTCCTCGTCCTGGCTGGCGGCCAGTTCGGCGCCGGGATAGCTGGGCCGCGGGATGTCGAGGCCGCGCAGATCGCGCACGTCGCCATAGACCAGCACGTCCGGCGAGAAGTTCTCGTACTCGGTCTCGTTGCTGCGCGAGGCCTGGCCGCCGATCACCAGCTGGTGGGTTCGGCCGAACGCCTGGAACGGGCCCGCCGCGTAGGCGTCGAAGATGTAGCTCTGGTAGAACGAGGGGTATATCCCGGCCATGCCGAACACGCCCAGGCCCGTGGCGGGATCGGGCTCGCCGTAGGCGTAGAGCAGCTCGGCGTGCTCGCGGAAACGCTTGTAGGTGGCCACCGTCTTCAGGTTCCAGCCGCCGCCCAGATCGTAGGCCAGCTCGCCGAAGAGGGTCTCGTCCCGGACGTTCCAATGGGTCCAGTCGGCGGCGGTGGAGGCCGAGCGCGGATATTCCGCCCGCGTGCCGTCGGAATAGAGCAGCGGCAGGGCGCCCCACAGGTTCCCCCGGGCGCGGTTGTCCTGCATGGCGTAGCCGGCGGTGGCCGTCAGCCGGGAGGTGGCGTCCCACTCGAGCAGGGCCGAGTAGACGTTCCGGTTGACCCCGTAGTGGTCCAGGTAGGAGTCGCGGTCGGTGTTGGCGTAGATCAGCCGGCCCGACAGCGAGCCTGAGCCATTCAGCGGCCCGGACACGTCGGCCTCGGCCCGGAAGTCGTTCCAGGAGCCGTAGCCGAGGGCCCCGCGGGCCTGGAATTCGGCCGTGGGACGCTTGCGGACATAGTTGATGGTGGCCGAGGGATTGCCGGTGCCGGTCATCATGCTGTTGGCGCCGCGCACGGTCTCCACGCGGTCGAACAGCACGGTGTCGAGGTCGCCGAACTGGATGCCCCAGATCAGCGGCAGGCCGATGCCGTCCACCTGGAAGTTGGTGATGTCGAAGCCGCGGGAGTTGTAATAGGTCCGGTCGGTCTCGACCTTCTCCACGTTCACCCCGGGCACCTGGGCCAGCAGCTGGTTCACGTCGGTGAGGCCGAAGTCCTCGATCCGGTCCCGATGGATGATGGTCACCGACTGCGGCGTCTCGCGCAGGCTGAGGTCGAGGCCAGTGACCGCGGAAGTGCGGGTGTAGGCGCCGGTGACCTGGACCTCGTCGACCACCACCGGGGCCGCAGCCTCATCGGCGGCGAAAGCGGGAGCCGAGGCGCACAACACCGCCAGGGAGGCGCCCGCGAGAAGCCCGCGAGAAGCCCTGTGGGAAGAACGCGCCATCAATCACCCTGTCGTCAGCTAAGCCGCACGCCGGCTTGCTAATGACTCTGCGAATGACTTGCAACAATAGAATGGGGACGTTCTCCGAACGCGCCTATCCCCGCCCGCCTCTAAGGGCCGCAGGTCCACTGGCCGGCGAAGGCCCGGGCGGCGCCGTCGGCCCGCATGTAGGTCAGCCGGGCGGGATGGGGCGGGGATTCGCCGCCGCCGACGGCCGGGCCGCTCGGAACGATGCGGATGGCCTTGCCGGCCCCGGAGAAGACCGCGCCGCGGAGCATGCCGTCGAAGCCCCCCGGGGCGGCCACCGGCTCCACCGTCTGGCCCACCTTCACCACCCCGAAGGCGTGGTCCGAAGAGGCCACATCGCCCTTGGCCACCAGCAGCGCACCGCCCGCGGCGGCGGTGAAGACGCAGCCGAGCTCGCCCTGGAGGTCGGCGGTCTTGAGGTCGGCGGGGGAGAGGACCGACAGCTCGATGCCGGAGCCGTCGCCGCCCACCGTGGGGC
>JAEYNH010000200.1 GCA_023412655.1 Pseudomonadota bacterium
GGCCTGGACGGCGCCAATGGCCAGCAACTCGGCCGCCCGCATGTGGCTGAGCACAGGATGCAGTCCGGACAGCAGGGCGACGGCCAGACCGAGACGACCTTCGCGCCAGCCCTGGCGAAGCAGATAGCTGCGCGCGGCAGCGCTCAGGCCGGCGACGAGGGCGCCTGTGAAGGCGCCGGCGCGGCCGGAGGCGGCGAGGTCCTCGGCGGCGTGGGTGGTTTCGCAGGCCAATCTCTCGACGAGATGGCCCACGTCGCGGCCCGCAACCCGGCGGATGGCCCCAGTGAGCGATCCTGCGCTCGGCCCGCTCAAAGTGGCGGCGGCGCGGCGGCCCTGCGGCCAGGATTTCACACCCCGGCGGCTCAGCCGCGCGGCCCTCTCCATACCGAGGGCGCCGGACCAGCCCCGCCGGACCAGGGTATCGCCGACGTAGTTGTCGATCGGCAGTTCGAACCAGTCGCCCTGCGGCCGCATCTGCAGGGCGGCCCGGATCTCCCAAGCCAGCGCCCGGTCGATACGCTCGTCGGGCTCCACCTCCAGGATCCAGTCGCTGGAGCAGACCTCGGCCCCGGCGGCGCGGGCATGGTTGGCCAGCGGGAAGATGCCGTCGACCACCTGGGCGCCGGCCCGGCGCGCCGCTTCGCGGGCGCGCTCTGCGCCCCGGTCCAGGACCACGATCACTTCGTCGCAGAACGACAGGCTGCGAAGGCAGGCCGCGAGATCGGCCTCGCCATCGCGGACGCACACCAAGGCTGACAGAGTGGCCAAGTTCCCCCGCCTCCACCGACGTGAAGTTTCCCCTGTCGATAAGACGGCGCCGCCAGGCTGTGACCCCCGCCGAAGGTCGCAGATTTTGTCTAGAAGTTGGCGGCGAGCCTCAGGCCCACGGTGCGTGGCCGCTGCGGTGTGACCTGGCGAAGGCTGCGGAAGGTGAACGGGTTGCCGTAGGCGAAGGTGTCGCTGTCGTCGTTCAGGGGATTGGAGACGAAGAGCGCGGCGGTCCAGACGTCGGTGGCGAGTTCCGCGGAAAAGCGCGCCCGGACATAGTCGCCCATCTTTCCGGTGACTGCCGCATCGAACGAGATCGCCGAGCGGCCCACATAGCCCGCCTCGCCGGTAAGGCGCATCACCAGGTCTCCGGCCAGATCCCGCTGGTAGATGGCGAGCACCCCGCCGGAGGTCCGCGGCACGCCGGGCAACTCGTCGGCTACGGGCCCGGTGAAGCTGACGTTCTTGTTGGTCATGTCCGAGCGGGTGAGGAGGCCGTTGGCCTGCAGGGACAGGCCGAAGTCCCAGTCATAGCCGACCTCGGCCTCGAGGCCGGCGATCCGAGCGTCGCCAACGTTGGTCGTGTAGGACAGTCCGGTGGGACGATACTGGTCGGTCTGAACGCCGCTCCATTCGTCGTAGTAGGCGGCCCAACGTGCGGCCATGCGGCCCTCGAACAGGCGAAGCTTGGCCCCGACCTCGTAGTTTCGCAGACGGTCGGCGGCGAAGAAGGTGCGCTCGGCCCGCAGCCGCTGCACACCGGCAGTGTTGAATCCGCCGGGTCGGTAGCCTTCGGAAATCAGGGCGTAGAACTGGCTGCCGTTCGCCAGGCGGCGCTGGATTGATATCTTCGGAGAGAAGCTCTCGAACGATCGCGCATAGTCAACCGACCGGGACATGGCGAATAGGACGCCGGGGTGCACGCGCACGTCCGCTGAGGTCCGCACCCGGGTGCGGAACAGGCGGCCGCCGAGCGAGGCGGTCCAGCCCTCGGCGAACTCGTAATCGACCTCCCCGTAGACGGCGAGTTCCTCGAGCCGGTCCTTGCGATCTTCCCTGTACGCCAGGACGGCCGAGCCAGAGGGTGAAACGAAGTCAGCCTGAGATGGCGCGCGCTCAAGATTGAGCGAGGCGAAGGCGCCGGCCAGCCAATTGAACCGGCGGCCGGAGTTGGAGCGGATCAGCAGGTCCTCGACCAGCATCTTGACCCGGTTGTTCTCGAGATAAACGCCGACGTCGCTGGCGGGCCGGCCGAACGGGTTGGGGCCCGCCGCGGTGGCGTCATACAGGCTGGTGAAGGTGTGGTGGACGTAGGCGGCGGACGAGATCACGTCCACCGACCCCACGCGACCACCGATCGTGATCGCCGCATGCGAGAAGTCGTTGTCGTGACCCTCCCGGAACGGGGCGACGCGCCGGGGCCCGAGGGCAGCGATGACGTACTGCGCGTCCTTGCTCCTCAGGTGCTGGGTGGCGGCGCGGGCGTTCACCTCCCAATCGTCGGCGATGCGCAAGCGCAGGCTGATGCGGCCGCCGTTCCGCACGGTGCGGTCGACGTCCTTCTCGCCGCTGCGCGTGTCGTCGAGATAGCCGCCGCGGTAGTCGTGATAGCCGGCGATGCGGAGGGCTGCGGTCCCTTCGAGAATGGGCACGCTGAGGTAGCCCTCGATCTCGCGGCTGGGCTCGCCGCTCTGGGTCAGGGCGAAGACGCCACCCAAGCCGCCGGCCATGCCTTCGAGGTCGGGTCGGCGGGTGATGATCCGGTAGATGCCCGAGAGGGCGCCCGACCCGTAGAGCGCGCCCTGGGGACCCCGCACGATCTCGATGCGCTCGACGTCCACCAGCCGCAGGTCCGGGTCGGGCGCGTTGTAGTTAAGCGGCGCCTCGTCGAGGTAGGTGCTGACGGTGGAACGGGCGCGGCCGGTGAAGGCGCCGTCCGACAGGCCACGGATCAACAGCTTGTCGCGGCCGGGGCCAAGGTTGGTCGTCAGTAGGCCGGCCACCTGGCCGACGGTCTGGCCCACGTCGCCGGCCCCGGTGACGGCGATCTGGTCGCGTGAGATCGCGCTGACGCCCGCAGGCAACTGGTCGAGGCTGGCGGGCCGCTTGGCCGCGGTGACCACCAGCTCCGACACCAGCATCGGCTGGTCGGCCGGAGGCCGGGCGGCGGGCGCCGCGGTTTGCCGTGCGCGGGGTGCGATGCGAACGGTGCGCGCGTCGACGATGCGGTACTGGCAGGGCGCGTCCGCAAGCAGGCGTTCGAGAGCCTCCTCCAGCCCGTAGCGACCGCGCAGTTCCGCCGAGCCGCCGAAACCGCAGGCAGAGGTGCCGACGATCGAGACGTTCGCCTGGAGCCCCAAGTCGATGAGCGCGTCGGCATAGGCCTTGGGCGGAATGGAGATGCGCAGGCGCGAGTCGGCAGCCTCAGCGACGCTCGCGGAACACGCGAACACGCCGCAGGCCAGCAACGCCCGCAGGGAAACCTCCCGTCTGATCGCCCCAGAACCCCATGGGGGCTCCGATCACTGCGCCGGCGCGCCGTCGCGCCGCAGGACCAGGCCCGCGTCGGAACGTACCGCCCTTATGGGAACCAGCAAAGCAAGACGACGGATGACCGCGTCCTGATCGTCCAGCATCAGCACGCCGGAGATTGGCGCGGCGGCCAGTTCAGGGTCCTCGATGCGGATCAGGGTGGGGAACTGATGGTTCAGGTCGGCCACGACCTCGCGGAGGGGCTGACCGCGGTACACCAGGCGGCCGGTGCGCCAGCCCAGGACCTCTTCTGCGTTCACATGCTCAATGGAAACCGCGTCCGCGCCCTCGCGGTGGTCCAGGCGTTGGTCGGGGCGCAAACGCCAGGCCCGACCGACGGCGCCTTCCGTGGGCCGCACCTCCACCGCGCCACGCGCGACGGTGACCGAGACCGCGCCATCGCGTCGTCGGACGTCGAAACGGGTGCCAACCACCCGCACGGTGCGATCCCCCGCAGCCACCTCGAACGGCCGGCGCGGGTCATGGGCCACGTCGAAAATCGCCTCCCCCTGTTCCAGGGTCACGTCGCGACGATCACGCTGCAGGGTGGCGGAGAGGCGTGTGGCGGCGTTCATGGCCACGGTCGAGCCATCGGACAGGGTGACCAACCGATGCTCTCCGATGCCCGTCGCGTAGACCTGGGTCTCGGGCCCCCGAAGCTCCGGCAGCAGCACCAAGGCGCCAGCCGCTGCGGCGGCGGCGCCGGCGGCGTACCAGACCGTGCGGCGCGTGGGGCCTGAGGGCCGGCGGTTCGCCAGCCCGTCCCGGACGCGGTCCGATGCCTGCTGGTATTCGTTCCAGACCGAAAGGGCGGCGTCATAAGCGCGTGCATTCGCCGGCGAGGCGGAGAGCCAGGCGTCAAAGGCGAGCACTTCCGCCTCGCTCAGATCGTCAGCCCGCATGCGCACAACCCAGTCGGCTGCATCCTCGCGTCGGGCGGCGTCGTCACCTGCAACTTGCCGCAGCTTGCTCATCATCCTTCCCGACGCCGGTCCAGGCTGTCCCTTGCAGGGTTAGACGGCGCCGCGACCTCGCCCCCCCCAGTGGCCGCGCACAATTTGTGGTAGATCATGTGCCGAGTTTCGCCACGAGGGCTTTCAGCGCGGCGCTGATGTGTTTCTCGACGGACTTCACGGAAATGCCCATCGCTTGGGCTGTTTGAGCATGAGACAGGCCGTCGAGCTTGTGCAGCCGGAAGGCGCGCTGCATCTGCGGCGGCAGGCTGCCGAGCGCATCCACAAGTTGCGCCAGCCGCTGGCGGGAGGCCAAGGCCTCGTCCGCCGGGGGCAGGTCGGCCACGTCTTCTCCGCCGATCATGGCGTGCGCCGTCTCACGCCAGGCGCTGTCCCGCGCGGTGGCGCGGCTCTCCGCGCGGGCGCGGTCCAGCATTAGGTTCATGGCCACGCGGTAGAGCAGGGCGGTCGGGTTCTCGGCGCCGGCAGCCGGATCGCGGGCCGCCAGCTTGATATAGAGTTCCTGCGCGAGGTCTTCCGCTGCGGCAGCGGAACCGGTTCGGGCGGCGAAGAAGCGGACAAGATTCGGCCGGCGCTCCAGATAGGCGTCCAGGAGCGGGTCGCCTGCCGCCGACTGTGCCCGACCGGCCATGGCCGAGACATGCCCCATTTGGGGGGCATCGCCAACCGGCGCGGCGATTCGCGGCAAATAAGTCCGGTTCGGAGACGGCTGGTCGCTGCAATTGGCCGTGAACGGCGCTTCTGCACAGACTTTCGGGCGTTCAGGCAGCGCATAGCCGTGCAGGTTGCGCGCCGAGGTAGGCAGAGCCGCAATCCGCCGTTAAGGAGTTGCTCACGTGTAAGGAGCGATCGGCCTGAGAGCGCTGCTGGTAGGGCCAGGGAGTTTTTGTCTATGAGCCAACCCACCGTCCCGGGGCTCGCGCCCGCGCCGACGAAACACGCGAAGCTCGTCGAGTGGGTCGGCGAGATCGCCGCTCTGACGCAGCCCGATCGTGTGGTCTGGTGTGACGGTTCCGAAGCCGAATGGGATCGCCTGACCGCCGAGCTGGTGGCCGCCGGCACGCTGAAGCCACTCAATCCGGCGAAGCGGCCGAACTCCTTCTATGCCGCTTCGGACCCGCGGGACGTCGCCCGCGTGGAAAGCCGGACGTTCATCTGCTCGGAAAACCCCGAGGACGCCGGCCCGACCAACAACTGGCTCGACCCCACCGAGATGCGGGCCGACCTGAAGGACCTGTTCAAGGGGGTCATGCGCGGCCGGACCATGTACGTGGTGCCGTTCTGCATGGGGCCGCTCGGCTCGAAGATCAGCGCCATCGGCGTCGAGATCACCGATTCCGCCTATGTGGCGGTGTCGATGCGGATCATGACCCGCATGGGGCAGGCCGCCCTGGACCAACTCGGCGAAGACGGCTTCTTCGTACCGGCCGTGCACTCGGTAGGCATGCCGCTTCTCGACGGCGCCAAGGACGTGCCGTGGCCGTGCAACGAGACCAAGTACATCGTCCACTTCCCCGAGACGCGGGAGATCTGGTCGTACGGCTCGGGCTATGGCGGCAACGCCCTGCTCGGCAAGAAGTGCTTTGCCCTGCGCATCGCCTCGGTGATGGCGCGTGATGAGGGCTGGTTCGCCGAGCACATGCTGATCCTGAAGCTGACCTCGCCGGAAGGCCAGGTCCGCTACATCGCCGCCGCCTTCCCCAGCGCCTGCGGCAAGACCAACATGGCGATGCTCCAGCCCACCCTGGCGGGCTGGAAGGCCGAGACGATCGGGGACGACATCTGCTGGATGCGCTTCGGCGACGATGGCCGCCTGTATGCGGTCAATCCCGAGGCTGGTTTCTTCGGCGTGGCGCCCGGCACGGGCGTGGAGACCAACAAGAACGCCATCGACGCGCTGCATTCCAACTGCATCTTCACCAACGTCGCGCTGACCGAAGACGGCGATGTCTGGTGGGAAGGCATGACGCCGGAAGCGCCGGCCCGCCTGACCGACTGGAAGGGGCGGCCGTGGACCCCCGACAGCGACGAGCCGGCCGCACATCCGAACGCCCGCTTCACGGTGCCCGCTTCGCAGTGCCCGGTGGTGGCGTCCGAGTGGGAAGATCCCGCTGGCGTCCCGATCTCCGCCATCCTGTTCGGCGGCCGCCGGGCCTCGGCCGTGCCGCTGGTGACCGAGGCGCGCGACTGGCGTCACGGCGTCTTCATGGCTTCGAACGTAGCCTCGGAGGGCACCGCCGCCGCCGAGAACAAGATCGGTGAATTGCGCCGCGACCCGTTCGCCATGCTGCCCTTCTGCGGCTACAACATGGGCGACTACTTCGCTCACTGGCTGACGATGGGCGAGAAGGCCGACGAGGCCAAGCTGCCCCGGATCTACTTCGTGAACTGGTTCCGCAAGGACGAGCGCGGCAAGTTCGTGTGGCCGGGCTTCGGCGACAACTCGCGCGTGCTGAAGTGGATCGTGGAGCGTCTGGAGGGCCGCGCAGAGGCCAAGGACACGCCCATCGGCCGGGTGCCGACGCGGGAGAGCCTGGACCTGTCGGGCCTGCAGTTGAGCGACCAGCAACTGGAACTGCTGCTCACCGTCGATCCCGCCATCTGGGCGCAGGAAGCGGCGCTTATCCCTGAGTTCTACGAGAAGTTCGGCGATCACATGCCGAAGGGCCTGTGGACCGAGTACGAGGCGCTGCTGAAGCGCCTGGAGGCGGCCTCGCCCCAGGTGGTCGCAGCCGAATAGGCCGGACGCCGGCAGTGTTGCGAAGGCCGCGGCTTTTCCGCGGCCTTTTGCGTTTTAGGCCTTATCGCTTGACGGTGATGGTTCGCGGGTCGCCTCTGCCTCGCCGCTGCTGACCTCGTTCGAGAAGCTGGCCTGCCAAGCGTCGAAGCTGTTGCGCTCCGGGGCGTGAACGGGCGGGGCGATCGGCTCCTGCGCGGCCTTCAGCCGTTGGCGGCGGCGACGCTCGGCCCGTCCGGCATAGCGGACGAAGGCCGCGACCGCGGCCATTGGCGCGGCGAGGCCGATCAGACCTGTGGCATATCCCATGGCGTACTCTATCCGACCTTGAGAGGGGGAAGGGCCGGCGCTGCCCGCCAAGCCTCGGAGACGTTACGAGCCGCCGGCGATCACGCGCAGGTTCGGAGCCGTGCCTGGCTTCTCACCCCGAACCTGGGACACCAGGCCGAAGAGCGCCTCACGAACCGCCTCGACGTCACCACTGATGGCCAGGGTTTCGAGCTGCGCCAAGTGGCCCGGCGTCACCCGTAGTGCGGAGTTGGTGATCACCTCCAGCACCTTCGGCGCGCAGGGGATCGAGCTCTCGGTCTCATCGAGAAGGGCCTCGGTCAGCTTCTCGCCTGGACGCAGTCCGGTGATCTCGATGTCGATGTCACGGCCTGGCGTGCGGCCCGACAGCGCGATCATCTGGCGCGCAAGGTCGAGGATCCGTACGGGTTCGCCCATTTCGAGCAGGAACAGCCGGGCATCGCGGCGTTCGCCCTCAGCCGAGGTGGCGGTGGCGTGGAGCACGAGCTGGGCCGCCTCCGGAATGGTCATGAAGAACCGTTCCATGTCCGGGTGGGTGATCGTCACGGGGCCGCCCCGTTCGATCTGCGACTTGAAAATCGGCACCACGGAGCCCGCCGACCCGAGCACGTTGCCGAAGCGGACCGCCGAGAAGCGCGTGCCCCTGCCGGTAGACTGCTGAGCCTGGATCACAGCCTCGGCCATGCGCTTGGTGGCGCCCATCACATTGGTGGGGTCGACGGCCTTGTCGGTGGAGATCAGCACCATCTGGCCGGCGCCACAGGTCTTTGCGGCCTCGGTGACGTTCCAGGTGCCGATGACATTGGTCAGCACGCCTTCGCACGGGTGATGCTCGACCATGGAGACGTGCTTCAGAGCCGCAGCATGGAACACCAGGTCCGGCTTCTCCTCCCTGAAGGCCGCCGTCAGAGGCTTGGCCTGGCGCACGTCACACAGCACCGCCCGGCGCGAGAGGTGCGGGAAAGTCTCGCGCATCTCGCGATCGATCTCGAACAGGGAGGTCTCGGCGATGTCGAGCAGGGTGAGGTGGGCGCAGTCGAAGGCGGCCACCTGGCGACACAGCTCGGCCCCGATGGAACCGCCGGCGCCGGTAATCAGGACACGGCGCCCGCGGATCAGCTTGGCGATGGCGCCGCGGTCCAGTTCGATGGGATCGCGAGCCAGCAGCTCCTCGATGTTGATTTCCCGCATCGGCAGCAGGGTGACGCTGTCGTGTTGCGGCAACTCGACGATGGAAGGCAGGCGCAGCAGGCGGATGCCGTCGTTCTTGAGGCGACCCAGCTGGTCGGCCGTCAGGCCCTTCAGCCGGGCGGGCTCCTCAAGGAAGAGGATCGCGCGGGGATAACGGTTCCAGCGCCGCAGCTCGGCCATGGCCTCGTCGAGCCGCTCCAGGGTGTCGAGGATGCAGACACCGCGCACCTGCTGGCCCACGTCGCGCTTCTCGGTCGTGACGATACCCACCGGCGTGTAGGTGCGGTCATGGCTTCGGGCCACGTCGCGAAGATAGGTGTCGGCCAGCGATGGCGGGCCGATCAGCAGCAGGGTTGGCGCCTGGGCCAGGCGGTCCGAGACCGTCTTCAACGGAGAGAAGCTCTCCAGGGCGCGTTCATGCAGCGCCCGGCGGGCGATCCGCACGCCCATGGAGAACACCATCTGGAACAGTGGGGCCATGAACAGCGCCGAGCGCGGCACGCCGAGGCCGCGGTTCAGCACGAAGACGCCAAGCAGGAAAACGCCCACCGTGAGCAGGGCGATCCGGGCGAGCACGAGGGCGTCCGGGATCGAGACGTAACGCCAGGGCGAAAGTTCGCGCCGGAAGAGGACCGCGAAGCCGCCGGCGATCGCGCCGTAGAGGCAGGTAAACTTGACGAAGGCGCCGACCGGGATATCGCCGAAATCGATGCCGGCCTGACTGCGGGCTATGAGGAAGGCTAGGGCGAACGCCAGCGCCGCAAGGGCCGTGTCCGCGACGACGGTCTGGGCCCGGAAAGCCACACGCTCCATGCGTCGCACTCCGCTACCTTCCGATTCGCCAACATTAGGGGCCAGAATGCGACCGACCAGTTAAACGTGGCGGAACCGCGGCGCGGCGCTGGAATAGCGTGACGCGACGCCGGATCAAGCCGAAAACATTAGAAAGTGGCGCCTTCATCCGCAAATGAAAAGCCGCCCCGGCGTCCCGGGACGGCTTCCAAATCCTTCGATCTCGAAGATCAGAAGGCGAGCTTCAGGCCAGCGACGACGCGACTGTCGTAGAGCTTGCCCCACTCATGCACGTCGGTGTCCCAGTAGCGGACGTCGATGCCGATGTTGTCGGTGAGGGCGAAGCCGACGCCCAGGTTCCAAGTGGTGTAGTCACCGGCCTCGTCGACGGTCTGATGGCCGACGGCGCCCGAGACGCTGAACCTGCTGTTCGGGATCGCCACGGTGGCGTTCGCTTCATAGTACCAGGCCTCGCCGGTCTTGCCGGTGAACTCGGGCGAGTAGAACACGGCCGCGCCGAGGGTCGCCGGGCCAGCCGGGACGGAGGCGGCGATCTTGCCTTCCCAGTAGTCCCAGTTCGCGCCCGACGGTTGGTCCGCGTAGCCGTAGTAGGTGACGCCCAGGTCGAGGGAAACGGCGCCCACGGTCGGCCGAACGCCGGCGTAGAGGTCGAACTCGAAGTCAGTCGAGTCGCCGAAATCGACATTGGAGGCCCAGACGCCGGCGTAGCCGATCGAGCCGAGGGTGGCGTCGACGCCTCCGAACACCTGCGGATTTTCGTCGGTCTGGCTGACGCCGCGGAAAACGTAGTCAGTCGCTGCGCCGACGTTGAACGACAGCGACACCGGACCCTCGTCCTGAGCGTGAGCCACCCCCGTGAGCGCCAGCGAGCCGACAGCCGCCAGCAGCGACACCTTGAGCTTATTCATTGTCTATCCCCTTTTATGTCCCGGTCAGGCCGTGGCCGAACCGCGCTCGGTCATCGTTGATCCGTGGCCGGGCAGATCAATGCGTAGGCGCCTCTGGACCTGCGCTGCGGGCGTGCTGGTCGAACTTTGTGCGTCGCGCGGTTCGGACGCCGCAATTTAGGGCAGAATCGCCGCCGCCAGCCTAGCGTGCGACGAGCGGTGCGAATCCCAGGTGCATGCCTGCGTCCACCAGCAGCGTTTCGCCGGTGACGTGCCGCGACGCTGGAGAAGCCAGGAACACGGCCGAGGCCGCGATGTCTTCCGGCGTGGATGCCACGCGAAGTGGCGTGGTGGCCTCGGCATTGGCGCGGACTTTGTCGACGGCGGTGTCCGGCATCCCCTTGCCGAACCACGGCGTGTCGATGAAGCCGGGGCATACGGCGTTGACGCGGATTTTCGGGGCCAGGGCCCGGGCAAGCGAGAGCGTCATGGTGTTCATCGCGCCCTTCGAGGCGGCATAGGGAATGGACGAGCCGATCCCGGTGACGCCGGCGATCGAGGCGGTGTTCACCACGGCGCCGGGGCGCTGGGCGGCTTCCAGCAGGCTGCGGCATGCGCGTACCATCTGATAGGCGCCGACCACGTTGACCGCGTACAGGTCGAGGAAGTCCTGTCCGGAAACGGCGTCGAGGTCGTGATGGCCGGCAAACCGGGTGACTCCGGCGTTGTTGAACAGCGCGTCGATGCGACCGAAGGGCTCGACCGCGGCGGCGATCGCCCGGCAGTCTTCGTCCGACGCCACATCACCCTGCACCAGCACCGCTTCTGCGCCATGGGCGCGGACCATGCCGGCGGTCTCCTCCGCCTGTTCGCGGCTGCGGGCGTAGTTGACGACCACCACTTGGGCCCCCTGCCGGGCGGTTTCCACCGCGATGGCGCGGCCGAGCCCGGTAGAGGCGCCGGTCACCACCACCACGAAACCGTCGAAATCCCCAGCCATGTCCTACTCCCAGATGCGCCCTTAGGCCTTGTTGTTCGGCGCCGTAGTAGCCGCTAAAGCCGCGGACATGGAAGAGACCCACCTGAGCCAACTGGGCCGCGACGTCCGGGGCTTCGACAATCCCGACGCCGCCATTCTCGAGCGTGTGCCTAACCCCCATAGGGATGCGGCCTACGTCGTCCGCTTCACCGCGCCGGAGTTCACCTCGCTCTGCCCAGTGACCGGCCAGCCGGATTTCGCCCACTTGGTGATCGACTACGTCCCCTCGGAGTGGCTCGTCGAATCCAAGTCGCTCAAGCTCTACCTCGCCTCATTCCGCAATCACGGCGCTTTCCATGAGGACTGCACCGTAGCGATCGGGCGGCGCCTAGTGGCGGAGCTGTCGCCGCAGTGGCTGCGTATCGGCGGCTACTGGTATCCGCGCGGGGGCATCCCGATCGACGTTTTCTGGCAAACGGGACATGCGCCGGAAGGTGTTTGGCTGCCCGACCAAGGGGTGGCCCCGTATCGCGGTCGCGGTTGAGCAAGTTCGTGGCGTCTACGATGATTTATTTGAATCAATCGTCATGATAGCTTGGCAATAAAGAAACTTGGCGCTCGTTCGAGTTGATCTTCATCGGATGATGCAAACGTCCAAGTTTGACAGCTGCACGGATCCTACTCTCTTCGCCGACCGAAAAGGTGCGTGAAGCCTGACAAAAGCCTGTTCGGGCTTCCCAAATGCCTCGTAGAGGCCTATAGATGAACTTGCCCAACTCTCCTCGGGCGTGTCACCTCAGGCCGGGCGGCGCGGCGCGTCGTCCGGCCGCTGTGTATCTAGGCGCGCTGAACTCGGTGGATGAGGGCCTCGTCAGGCCTTCCAGCGGGTGACAAGGGTCTCGACCGCGGGCCTTTCCCGCTCAAGGGGCGGTTCTCCCGGTGTTCCGATCATCATGAACGCTGCCACCCGCTCGTTGTCAGCCAGGCCGAGCGCGGAGAGCGCCGCAGCATCATAGCTGTACCAGTCGGTGATCCAGTTGGCGCCATAGCCCATCGCCAAGGTGGCGTTGAGCAGATTGGTGGCAACCGCGCCGGCCGACAGAACCTGCTCCCACTCCGGAATGGCGCTTGGAACGAGGCGCGACACGACGACGATCGCCAGGGGCGGTCTTCGCAGCTTGGCCAGCTTCGCTACCTGGGTTGAGTCGCCTCGGCTTTGTGCGAGATCAGCCAGCCGGTCAGCGAAGGCGGCCTTGTCGATTCCCTCCAGCAGTATGAAGCGCCAGGGCGCCAGCTTGCCGTGGTCGGGCGCTCTCGCGGCGATGCGCAACAGGTCCTCAAGCTGCGCGGGCGAGGGCGCCGGCTCCTCGAGGGTGACCGCCGGCGTCGAGCGGCGGCGCGCCAGGAAGTGGAGCGCCTCGGGTACGGGCGTGACGGGTATCGCGGTCCCGAATGAAGGTTCGGGTGGCAGGTCGGGACTCAAGGCGAAGCCTTTGCGTTTAAGGAAACGACAAGGGGCCACCCCTTTATGGGGGGGCGCGCGCATTCCGCAAGTCGAGGCGACGAATGAACGACATGCCGGCGTGGTTGAAGACACATGGCAGGCCCTGGACGCGCGGCGAAGGGACGACCGTGTACGATAATCCGTGGATCACCGTCACCGAATATGCAGCGATCGCTCCGACTGGGCGGCCGGCGCAGTATGGGGTGGTGACCTTCAAGAACGTCGCCATGGCCGTGCTGCCCCTGCACGAGGACGGCACGGTCACGCTAGTTGGCCAGAGCCGGCTGCCGAACGGCGACTACAGCTGGGAGATCCCGGAGGGCGGCGCCCCGATGGGCGAGGATCCGCTGGCGGCGGCCAAGCGCGAGTTGGCCGAGGAGACCGGACTGGAGGCGGCGGAATGGATCGAGGTGCTGCGGGCGCAACTGTCCAACTCGATCACCGACGAGAAAGCCATCGGCTATGTGGCGACGGGCCTCTCCGCCGCGAGGACCTGGCCCGAGGCCGATGAGACCGAGGCGCTCGCCATGGAGCGCGTGCCGTTCCGCGAAGCCCTGGAGGCGGCCCTCGACGGCCACATGCCGGACATGCTCACGGTGGCGATGCTGCTGCGCGCTTACCATATGGCCCGTGAAGGGCTTTTGGCGCCCGCGCTGGCGCGCGCCATGCTAGGCTGAGGGAGAAGCCTGATGGGTCGGGAGGAACCGATGAGCCACCTGGAGGTGGTGAACCCCGCCACGCCGCCGCCCGTTTGGGCCGCCCTGCGAAACGAAGCCTATGCCGCCGCGAAGAACGAGGCGGCGCTGGCCAGCCTGCTGGCCGCGGTGATCCTGAACCATGACAGCCTGGGCGATGCCCTGAGCTATCAGCTTGCCCGCAAGTTGGGTGACCAGGAGCTGCGGGCGATGAGCCTGCGCGACACCATCGAGGAAGCCTACGCCAGCGATCCGGGGATCGTGGACATCGCGGAAGCCGACCTCAAGGCGGTGTTCGAGCGCGATCCCGCGTGCAGGGGCTATGTCCAGCCGTTCCTGTTCTTCAAGGGGTTCCTGGCGTTACAGACGCATCGGGTGGCCCACTGGCTGTGGAAGGAAGGGCGCGAGACGCTGGCGTTCTACCTGCAGAGCCGTTCCAGCGAGCTGTTCCAGGTAGACATCAACCCTGCCACGCAGATCGGCAAGGGCGTGTTCATCGACCACGGCACCGGCATCGTTATCGGCGAGACGGCGGTGATCGGCGACGACGTCTCCATGCTGCAGGGCGTGACGCTCGGCGGCACCGGCGCCGAGCGCGGCGACCGACATCCAAAGGTCGGGCGTGGCGTGCTGCTGGGCGCTGGGGCGAAGGTTCTGGGGAACATCACAATCGGGGACTACGCCAAGATCGCCTCGGGTTCGGTGGTGCTCAAGCCGGTGCCGGCGGGATGCACCGCCGCGGGCGTGCCGGCGCGCCTCGTGAACTGCCCGACCTGCGACGAGCCGGCCCGACGGATGGACCACACCCTGGCGGATGCGGTGTACGACTACGTGATCTGAGGTTCACGAAGGCGCGGCGAGACGGTAGGTTCGCCGCCGATTTGCCGTACCTTAAGGAGTTGGGCGTGGACGAGAAGACCATCCGCAAGATCGAAGGCCATCTGCGCGGGACCTTCGCCAATGCGCGGATCACCCTCGTGCCGAGGCCCAAGCAGAAGGATTCCTGCGAAGTCTATATCGGCGAGGAGTTCATCGGCGTGGTCTTCCAGGATGAGGACGAGGACGGCTCGTTCATGTTCGAGATGGCCATCCTGGCCGAGGACCTGCCGTAAGGCAGCGCACTCCTATGAGCGGAACGGCTCCCGTCGTCCGGAAGAAGGCTGAGACCGTCGGCGCGTCGGCGGTCGGAGCTTCGGCAACGGGGGCGTCCGCCACGGGCGCGCTTGCCCTTGGCGCTGTCGCCCTGGGCGCCATCGCCCTGGGCGCGGTGGCGGTAGGCGCCTTCGTCATCGGGCGTCTGTCGGTGGGCCGAGCCCATATCGGCGAATTGCAGATCAACCGCCTGCGCGTGGAGGATCTCAGCGTCGGCCGGCTGGAACTGGACCCGCCGGCGCAGCCCTAGCGAATCTGGGTGACCTTGAGGCTTCCGGCCGGCAGGGGTTCGATCTCCGGCTGCTCCTCCGGCGGCCCCAGCCAGGCCGCCCACTGGGAACGAGGTAGGATGACGATCTGCCGATCGTGAAACGGGGCCATGTCCGGTCCGGGTGCGCAGGTCAGCAGGGTGAAGCGGTCCTCGCGGACCAGGCCGGCGACGCCCAGCATGGCTGCGTCCGCGGCCTCGAACAGCCATTTGGACTTCGGCGCCCTGGTTCCGGTGAACTCGTAAAAGCCGTCCACCGGCACGAGGCAGCGGCCGGTGGGAAACCGCCGGCCTTCTGAGCGGAAGTTGATGACCGGGCCGCCTTTGGGGTTCGGGAAACCCCAGCGGAACTCCTTGAGGCGCGCCGCGCCATCCTCCCCAACGATCACTGGTGCAGGGTCGGTCGGCCGCACCGACGGCCGCGGCTGCAGGTTGGGGCGGCTCCCGTCCCACTCCAGCGGTATGTTCAGCAGGCCGAATTCGCGCAGGAGATCGTCCAGGGAGCGCTGGGCGCTGAACTCATTGCACATGCCGCACAGGTGGCCTGCCACAACCCGGCTGACAAGCGTCTAGCCCAGGGCGCGGAGCACATCCTGGGCGGCGTCGCTGAGGGCGCGGCCCCTGGCGTGAAGGTCCTGGCTCGGATCGCGGGCAAGGGCGGCCCGGATCGCCTCGGCCTGGCGCTCAACCTCGGCCAAGGCCACCAGGGTCCGACCCGCGGCGCTGGCGCGCCAAGCCTCCTGCATCGCGGCCCTGCGGGCGGAGTCGCCGCGGAGCGCTGCCGGCTTGCGAGGGCGGAAGGGCTGGGGGCCAAGCCCGGACCAGGCGACGCCGCGGACAGCAACGAGATCGCGTTGATGGGCGTCCGCGCGGAAGCGCTCAAGCCGCTCGTCTTCGGTCATGACCAGACTGTAGCAAAAATACAGTTCGGCGCCAAATTTTTCTGTATCTAAGCTGCGCCGCGGATGATCCGGCGCGCCTGGAACGGTGGAATGATGGCCGTGATGTGCGCCGCCCACCGCAGGCGCGCATCGTGCCTCATGGGGCCGGCGACGCTCTCCAGGTCGTAGAGGCCGGCGCGTGAACCCCTCAGCAGCCGCTTGACCAGGACCTCGTCAGTGTCGGTTTCGACGACGACCACATGGCCCAGCATGTCCGGCGTCGGCGGCGTGCGCTGGTCCTCGAAGTAGATGAGGGCGCCATCATCCGCCACGCCGCGCATTGAGTGACCGACCACCTTGAGGGCGGCCGCCTTGTCGGTGCCGCCGGGCGGTATCGGCGCCAGCTCCGCCGGATCCTGCCCCGTGGCGAAGAGGACCACCCCGTCGGGATTTGCGCCGACCCTGCCGATCACCTGGACGAATCCCGGCTCTGCGGCCGCCGCCATCGGACCGGCGGCGTCGTACAGCCACTCGGGCCTGACGCCGAAGGCGGCGGCATATTCCTTGGCGCGCCGATAGGAAAACGGCGCGTTGCCGTTCTCATTGGATGCATAGGTGTTGCGGCTCCAGCCGAAGGCATCGGCGGCCGCGGCCGCCGTTTCAAAGCCCCTGTCGAGGCGGGCCTGACGCAGGCGCTCGGCGCGTCCGTCCATCGTTTGCGTCCATCAACCCTTCGATCTGACGGCGCTGTAGATAACCTGCAGAAAATCTTTGCGCAATCCAGGTGTATGTAATATACAGAAGGCATGAACGAGCGACATCCCTGGGCCGGACTGGCCTATGCCAACCTGCGCCGCGGCGGCGCTCCCGCCTGGCGCGCCACGAGTGAACTGGGTCTGTGCGACAGCATCGGACGCAGGCACGAGAAGATGTTTCGCGCCGGCGTCCGGCGTGGCGAGGCGCAGCCGCGGTTCGCCAACCATGCCGGACATGTGGCGGCGGTGATGGCGGCGGGCGGTTATCCGGCGATGCCGTCGTGACCAGTCCGCCCGACGCGGCCCGCGTTGTCGCTCGGGCGCTGCGCCGGCGCGAGCCGGGGGAGCGGGCGCAGTTCCTGCGCGAGCTGCTCGCCCACACAGCGGCCGGACTGGTGATCATCGAAGGCGAGCGCGAGGCGGGTGAAGCTGTCTACCGGCTGGCCGACGCGGTGGTGGGGGGGGGGGGGGGCCGCGGCCCCGCGCGGGGCGCGGGGTGGCGGCCGAAACCCTTTCCGGGGTACGCCGTGCGGGTGACTGCGCTGAGAGCGAACAGTGCCCCGACCGGGAGTACGCCTCCCGGCTGAGCGGTTAGTGTCGGGTAGGACGGTACGGAGAGCGAAGGGCTGCCATGACCGACATGCACATCCCCAAGAAGTCGCTCCGGGTGAACGAGGCCCGCGGTGGCGACTCCATTGGCAACCTCGACGACTCGGTCTACAACCGGTTGCTCAAGGAACGGATCATCTTCCTCGGCAGCGAGGTGAACGACCAGGTGGCCAACCGCATCTGCGCGCAGCTCCTGCTGCTCGCCGCGGAGGACCCGGACCGCGACATCTTCCTCTGGATCAACTCGCCGGGTGGCTCGGTCTACTCCGGCATGGCGATCTACGACACCATGCAGTACATCGACAACGACGTCTCGACAGTGGCGATGGGCATGGCGGCCTC
>JAEYNH010000144.1 GCA_023412655.1 Pseudomonadota bacterium
TCCCAAGGCTGCGGCGAAGTCCTCGACGGCCAAGGCGCCCGCCGCCAAGAAGCCTGCGGCGGCCAAGGCCGCGGCTCCGAAGGCGGCCCCCAAGGCGGCCCCCAAGGCGGCTCCGAAGGCTGCCGCCAAGCCCGCGGCCAAGAAGGCCCCCGCGGCTCCGAAGGCCAAGGCTGCCGCTCCGAAGGCTGCGGCCAAGCCCGCGGCGGCCAAGGCGCCGACGGCCTCGAAGGCTGCCGCCAAGCCGCCCGCCACGCCCAAGGCGACGGCCGCCAAGAAGGCCCCGGCGAAGGCTGCGGCGAAGAAGGCTCCGGCCAAGGCCTGACGCCCGCGACCTCTCCCGCCGCGCGGGAGAGGTCCGTCAGCGCGCCGAGCGCTTCAGGGCGACCAGCGCCTCGTCGAGGCACGCCCGGTCGCCGGCGATGACGATCTGCCCGCCGTTCGGCCCCACCGGCCGGCCACGCCAGTCGGTGACCAGTCCGCCTGCCCCCTCGATCACGGGGATGGCGGCGTCGATGTCCCACGCCTGGAGCCCGGCTTCGATCACCATGTCCATGGTTCCTGCCGCCACCATGGCATAGGCGTAGGCGTCGCAGCCCAGCCGGGCCAGGCGCGCGGCGGCGCGAACCTGGGTCCAGGCCCCGAGCTCGGCGCCGTTGAAACAGGCTTCCGGGTCGGTGGTGGCGATGATGGCGTCGGTCAGGCGAGGGCAGGGGCGGACTCTGAGCGGCCGCTCGCCCGCCGCCGAGATCAGGCGCGAGCCGGCGGCCGAACCCGCATAGATTTCGCCGAGGTAGGGCTGGGCGATCGACCCCAGCACCGGCCGGCCCTCATGCCGCAGGCCGATCAGCACGCACCACAGCGGCAGGCCGGCGATGAACGCCCGGGTCCCGTCCACCGGGTCCAGCACCCAGACGAACTCCGCATCGGGCCGGTCGGCGCCGTACTCCTCGCCGATCACGCCGTGCTCCGGGTAGCGCTCGGCGATCAGCGCCCGGATGGCGCGCTCCGCGCCCCGGTCCGCCTCGGTGACCGGGTCGAAGGCGCGGTAGCCGTGGGCGCCGGCGACTCCCTTGTCCACGAGGCCGTGGTCGGCCCGGAACAGCGGCAGGATGGCGTCGGCGGCGGCGTGGTTGAGCTCGAGCAGGAAGGCGTCGAGTTCGGCGAGCGTATCGGAAGCGAGCGGCATGCCCCGCTTTAGCCTGTCTCCGCCCCGATCTTAAGTGTGCGCGTCGTCGTCGACCTCGGTCCCGATCTCTCCGCTCATGGCCTTGGCGAGGTCGAGCAGGCGACGGCGCGGCCGCTCGCCCAGGCGGTAGTAGGCGCGGATCAGCTCCTGGGTTTCCTTGCGGGTCAGGAGGTCGGACTCCTCGCGGCTCTCCGCCTCGATCGCCCCGCCCAGGCCTTCGTAGAAATAGCCGACCGGCGTCCGCAGGATCTCGGCCAGCTGCCACAGGCGGGCCGCCGACATGCGGTTGGCGGCGCACTCGTACTTCTGGATCTGCTGGAAGCGCACGCCGCACGCGGCCGCCAGCTCCTGCTGCGTCAGGCCGAGCAGCTTCCGTCGTCGCCGGAGCCTCCGGCCGAGGTGAAGATCGATGGCGTCCATGGATCAGGCCCGTGTGTCCGCGTCCCCTGTCTCGCTTCGGGACCCTTGCGGCCTTTCCCGGCAAGTCGCGGGCCACTATTGGGGGGCGATGGCCGACACGCCCACCTTCGCCCAAGACACGGCCTGGCGGCTGGAGGCCCTGGCCTTCGATGCGGTCGCCGGGTTCGCGCGCCTGTTTCCGATCGATACGGTTTCCAGCTTCGGGGCCTGGCTGTTCCGCACCCTGGGCCCGCTGACCGGCGCCCGCCGCACCGCCGAGCGCAACCTGCGGATCGCCTTCCCGGAAGCCTCCGACGCCGAGATCGCATCACTCATGCGGGCCCAGTGGGAAGAACTGGGGCGCTGGATCGCCGAGTTTCCCATCATGGACCGCATCATGGCCGACCCCTCCAGGGTGGCGGTCCAGAACGGCGAGCGCCTGGCGCAGATCGCCCAGGGCGGCGGGCCGGTGGTGTTCATCTCGGGCCATTTCTCGAACTTCGAGATCATGGCCGGCGCGATCATCGCCGCCGGGGTGCCGTGCCAGATCAGCTATCGGGCCATGAACAACCCGTATGTGGACGCCCGGGTGCGCCGGAACCGCTTCCGCTACGGGGTCCGCCTGTTCGCGCCCAAGGGCCTGGAGGGCGCGCGGGAGATGATGCGGGCGATGGCCCGAGGCGAGTCCGTGGCCCTGATGAACGACCAGAAGTTCAACGGCGGGGTGGCGGCGCCGCTGTTCGGGGTGATGGCCCACACGGCGCCCGGCCCGTCCACCTTCGCCCTGCGCTTCGGGGCGCCCCTGCAGCCGCTCAGCGTCGAGCGCACCGGTCCCGGCGCGCGCTTCAAGGTGATCGTGCATGAGCCGATCCGCCTGGAGGACACCGGCGATCGCGAGGCCGACATCGCCGCCGGCGTGCAGCGGGTCAACGCCTTCATCGAGAGCCGTATCCGCGCCCGGCCCCACGACTGGTTCTGGGTCCACCGGCGCTGGCCGGCCGAGGCGTACCGGCGCTGAGGCGTCACGGCGGGGCGGGCCGCGCCCAGGGCGTCAGGTGTGGGTTTCGCGCCAGCGCTGCAGGGCTTCCCCCGGACCGGCGTAGGCCTCCTGGAGTTCGGCGCTCCAGTAGCGGAGCGCCTCCAGCGGCACCTTCTGGCCGGTGACGGCGCAGATCACATAGCGGCCGGGCTTCAGGACGGCGAAGTCGCCGTCGCCGTAGTGGAGCTTGGCGATGTCGCCGCCGGCGGGGTCGTGGGCGTTCATGGTCGCCTATTTAGTCCTTCGGCGCGGCTCAGAACAGGTCGCCTTGTTCCGGTCCCCCGGCTGGCCCCGGGGCGGGCTTCGGCTTTCTCGCCGCGGGCTTCGGCGGCGAAGGCGTTGCGGGGCTTGCGTCCGCCCCGTCGATCACCGCTCGGCGGGTGACGCTGTCGCCGAACTTGATCGACACCTCCTCGCCGCTCGCCAGGGCCGCGCCGGCATGCACCAGGCTGCCGTCGGCCCGGATCACCCGCGCGAAGCCGCGCTGCAGCGGCCGATCGGGATCGACGCTGGCGTAGAGCTTGCCGAGGCTGTCCAGCCGTTCCGAAAGCCGTTCCAGCCGCCGGGCCATGCACGGCCGCAGCCGCGCGGCCAGGGCTTCCAGCCGGTCCTTCTGCACCGCCTGCGGCCGCTTCAGCAGCAGGGGCGAGAGCCGAGAGGCCACGCGGACCAGGTCGCGCTCGTGGGCGGCGGCGTTGCGCGCCAGGCCCGCGCCCAGCCGCCCCGAGACGATGTCGAACCGCTGGGCCGCCAGTTCCACGAGATCGGACGCCCGCTTCAAGGCCCGGTCCGCGTGCTGCACGCGGTTGCGACGGTCCTCGACCATGCGGCCGCCGCAGCGCTGCATCCGCGCGCCGTAGTCCAGGACCAGACCCTTCAGTTCGGTCAGCACCGGCGTCGCCATTTCGGCGGCGGCCGTGGGCGTCGGGGCCCGGCGGTCCGAGACGAAGTCGATCAGGGTGGTGTCGGTCTCGTGCCCCACCGCGCTGATCAGCGGGATGCTGCAGCCGGCCACGGTGCGGGCGAGACCCTCGTCGTTGAACGGCCAGAGGTCCTCTACCGAACCGCCGCCCCGGGCCACAATCAGCACGTCGGGCCGGGGGATCAGTCCGCCGGGCTCCAAGGCGCAGAAGCCGCGGATGGCGGCGCTCACCTGGCCGGCCGCCGCATCGCCCTGCACCACCACTGGCCAGACCACCACATGGCACGGCCAGCGGTCGCGGATGCGGTGCAGGATGTCGCGGATCACCGCCCCGGTCGGGCTGGTGATCACACCGACCACCGCGGGCATCTCGGGAATGCGCTTCTTCCGCTCGGGCGCGAACAGCCCCTCGGCGTTCAGCCTGGCCTTCAGCCGCTCGAGCTGGGCCAGCAGGGCGCCGATGCCGGCCGCCTCCATGGTCTCGATGACGATCTGATAGCGGGAGCCCTGCGGATAGGAGGTGACCTTGCCGGTGACCACCACCTCCAGCCCCTGCTCGGGGCGGATCGAGAGATTGCGGACGCTGCCCTTCCAGACCACCCCGTCGATGGCGGCCTTATCGTCCTTCAGCGTCAGATAGACGTGGCCGTTGGCGTGATGGGTGACCTTGGACAGCTCGCCGCGCAGCCGCACGAAGCCGTAGGCGTCTTCCAGCGTGCGCTTCAGGGCGAAGGCCAGTTCCGAGACGGAATAGGGCTTCGCATTGCCGCTGGCTTCGGGACTGGTCGCCGCTTCGCTCATCATCCTTATCTAGTCCGCCTCCGTCCCGGCGCGAAGCGCGTGGGGTGCGGAGAAATGGAAAGGGGCGCGCCCGATCGCCGCGGGCGATACTCGCCCCGC